>NZ_LTCC01000001.1:0-549960 GCF_002894025.1 Moraxella sp. RCAD0137 | reverse complement strand
AATACCATGAGTTTGGTAGAGTCTCACCCAGTTTTGGACGATACAACGTTTCAGACCAAACGATTTGGCTGTGCTGTGGTAACTATGCTCTGTTAAATAATGATCAATGACTTCAAGTTTAAAGTCCATTGTGTATTTGGTCATAAAAACACCCCAAAGGTTGTCTAACTTTTGGGGTGCGGTTCACTTTTGGGGTGCGGTTCACTTATACGGTGTTCTTTTTTTTGGTCTCTTAGATGGTGGGGCATTTCGATTGATTTGTAAAATTTTGCAATATTTTGGCGGTTTTGATTGATTTTACTTGGAAAATTATCCAAAACATGGTGTAATAGCTTACAACTGTATTCTTAAAAAATTCGCCAACATTCTTGTCATGCCGACCAACTTATGATAGATTTAAGAGGTATGCGATATTTGAGTCATCGTGTACGGCATGGTATCAAATGATGGATTTTTAGACATAAGGAAGTAGTATGACCGCACAAAATTTCACCATCCCCACCGACCGCCCATGGTATAAGACTTACCAAGAACACGGCATTGAGTTTGATTTTAGCTTACCAAGCAATGTAAATTCGCTTGTGGATGTCTTTGAGCAGGCATTTGCTGAGCATGGCGATAAGGTTGCTTTTACTTGCATGGATGCGTCTTTGACTTATCGTGATGTGGATAATTATAGCCGTCAAATTGCTGCTTATTTGCAGTCTTTGGGCTTGGTTAAGGGCGATAAAGTGGCGGTGATGATGCCAA
Source organism: Moraxella sp. RCAD0137 (assembly GCF_002894025.1). NCBI lineage: Bacteria > Pseudomonadati > Pseudomonadota > Gammaproteobacteria > Moraxellales > Moraxellaceae > Moraxella > Moraxella sp. RCAD0137. Next base: position 549,210 of record NZ_LTCC01000001.1, on the reverse strand, counting down.
ACATTTTGCAATATCCGATTACGATGATTGGTGTTGTCCGTGCAGGTTTGACGCTGGTTAATGTCAATCCGCTCTACACGCCGCACGAGCTTGAGCATCAGTTGAATGACAGCGAGGCTAAGGCGTTATTTATCGTTGAAAACTTCGCTCAGACCTTTGAGAAAGTCGCCAACAAAGGGCAAGTTAAGCATGTCATTGTGGCGACACTTGGCGATATGCTTGGCTTTAAGGGTTTTATTGTCAATGCTGTGGTGCGTCATGTCAAAAAAATGGTGCCATCGTGGAATATCCCAGGGCATATCAGCTTTAAAGAAGCGCTCAATCAAGTACCAGCATCAGGCTACAACCGTCCGCAGCTTGCCCTTGATGACATCGCCGTCTTGCAGTACACAGGCGGTACGACAGGCGTCGCCAAAGGTGCGATGCTCACCCATGCCAATCTTGCGTCCAATGTTGAGCAGTGTATGCCTTTTGTGGGCAAAGTCTTCCCTGAAAAAGACTTATCGGGTCAATACATCGCCGTGGCATTGCCTTTGTATCATATTTTTTCGTTCACAGCGTGTGGTCTTTTGGGCATGAAAATGGGCTTTAGCATGCTGCTCATCACCAATCCGCGGGACTTTAAAGCGGTATGTAAAGACTATGCCAAATACCGTCCCGCCTTTTTTCCTGCGGTCAATACGCTGTTTAATGGCTTGGTGCATGATGAGGGTTTTCGCGCACTTGACCACAGCAATCTAAAGCTGTCCTTGGGCGGTGGTATGTCGGTGCTATCTGATACTGCCAAAGCATGGGAGCGTCTGACGGGTAACTACATCATTGAAGGTTATGGCTTGTCTGAGACTTCCCCTGTCTTGACCTTAAACCCACCAGGTGGCTACACTGGCAAAATCGGCATTCCATTCCCAGCGACAGACATCAAGCTGCTAGACGATGATGGTAATGAAGTAGCAATGGGTGAGCCAGGTGAAATCTGTGCCAAAGGCCCGCAGGTAATGCCAGGCTACTGGAATCGTCCTGATGAGACTGCCAAAGTGATGACTGATGATGGCTATTTTCGCACTGGTGACATCGGTGTGATGGATGACAAGGGCTTTATTAAGATTGTTGACCGCAAAAAAGACATGATTTTGGTTTCGGGCTTTAATGTCTATCCAAACGAAGTCGAAGATGTGATGACTGGCCATCCAAAAATCCTAGAGTGTGGCGTCATTGGTGTGTCAGATGAGCACAGCGGTGAAGTGCCAAAAATCTTTGTGGTCAAAAAAGATCCAAGCCTGACTGCCGAAGAAGTGCGCGCGTGGGCAAAAGAAAACTTGACTGGCTACAAGCGTCCAAAATACATCGAGTTCATCAGCGAGCTACCCAAATCAAATGTCGGTAAGATTCTGCGTAAGGACTTGCGTAAGCTTGAAGAAAGCAAATAAGTAGATAATTATCCCAAAAGCCTGCCATCAAACGATGGCGGGTTTTTGTTTTGTGTTTTTGGGGATAACTTGTTAAAATAAGATAAATTTTATCATCCAAAAGAGATTATTATGCGTATTGATGGCAGACAATTGAACGAACTTCGCCCAATCAGCTTTACTCGCCACTACACCAAGCACGCCGAAGGCTCGGTGCTGGTGTGCTTTGGTGATACCAAAGTGCTTTGCACAGCCAGTGTCGAAGCAGGCGTGCCAAGATGGCTTAAGGGTCAAGGACAAGGTTGGTTGACTGCCGAATACGGTATGTTACCGCGCGCCACAGGTACTCGCACACAGCGTGAAGCGGCTCGTGGTAAGCAGTCAGGCCGCACCCAAGAGATTCAGCGTCTGATTGGTCGTAGTCTGCGCGCGATGCTGGATTTATCCAAGCTTGGCGAGAATACCATCCATATCGACTGTGATGTCATCCAAGCCGATGGCGGTACTCGCACGGCAAGCATCTCAGGCGCTGCGGTGGCATTGATTGATGCGCTAGAATATCTACAACGAGAAAAGAAACTGACCCAAGATCCGCTACTGGGCTTGGTCGGTGCGGTGTCGGTTGGCATCAAAGATGGCAAGGCGTATCTGGATCTCAACTATGCCGAAGACTCAACCTGCGATACCGATCTGAATGTGGTGATGACCCAAGCGGGTGGCTTTATCGAAATTCAAGGCACGGCAGAAGATAAGCCATTCACCCGAGCCGAAGCTGATAGTATGCTGAGTCTTGCTGAATCAGGCATCCGCCAAATCATCGAAGCACAGCAACAAGCGCTAGGCTGGTAAGATGCTGACGGTCAATGAGGATGGCGTCAGCATTCAGCTGTCAGGACAAGGCGGCGATCCGTTGTTTTGGTGGTCAGTGGGACTGCTTGTGCTTGGGGTGATCGTGGCTGTGGTGTGTTTTACCATGCCTGTTGAGTACGCCATCGGCTCATTATTTGTGTTTGCGGTGGCGATGTTTGGATTTAATATCAAGCGTCATCAGGCGAAACGCCGTCATGTGTTTGGCGTTGGTGAGTTAAGACTTACGCCCAAGCGATTTGCCATTGATGATAAATCCTTAACCCTATCTGAGACCGCTGAAGTGAGCATTGATGGCGCTTGGCTAATCATCAAAGATCGTGGGCTTGAGTATCGTTTTTCAGGTTTTGGCGATGATAAAGAGATGGCGGTAGCCAAGCAAGTGCTGGAAGGCAAATCCATCCAAAGTCGTAAAGTCAGCATTCGTATGGCTGATGGCTAAAGACGATCAATCAACAGGATCAAATCAATGCACTATATTGATAACATAAAGCGCACGCCTTTGATGGCTATGGCAGCTGTACTGATCGCATTAAGCGGTTGTCAGCCAAGCGACACCGATTCTAAAGCACAAAATGCAGCATCTAGGAGCGCCAACGATGTCTCGGCGCGCTGCAACAATCAGCTGATCAATCAAAGTTTTCACAATGCACGCTCTGATGTGCAAGTGGCTGGCTGCGGTACGGTTCGCGCCTTATTAAAAGACGATCTTAAAGGCAGTCGTCATCAAAAATTCATCGTCAATCTCGATGGTCATGATCAAACCGTGTTAATCGCCCATAACATTGACTTGGCACCGCGCATCGATGCGCTACAAAAAGGCGACTGGGTTGAGTTTTATGGTGAATACGAATACACCGATCAAGGTGGTGTGGTACATTGGACGCATCATGACCCTGCAGCGCGCCATCAAGATGGGTATATTTTGCACCAAAATCAGCGCTATCAATAAGCCTGTCAGCATCTGTATGCCGTGATCTGATGGTGCTGATCGGTTAATGCAGTGTTGATGCTTTGCTTGCTTGTCGGGATATGCTATTATAATGAGATTTATCCGCTGCCTAGGCCATCTTGATTTGGCAGCACCCATCGAGTAATGATTCATGAAAACCACCAAACTTTCGTTGTCTGCATTGTCAGCTTCTGTATTGGCATGCTTAAGCATCCTGCAGATGCAGCAGGCGCATGCTGTTCCCAATCCCGTTTCTTTTATTGAAGAAACTGAAAACAATCCTGATGCCACATTGACCCAAGCGGCAGTGCTGACCACCAAAATCGAGGTGCATCCTAGTCAGCCAAAGCTTGTCGATGAGACAGTTATTGATACTAAAGCAGCCAGCATTCAGACAGCAGACAGCGCACAAAAGCCAGATCAGCAAGCACTGCTCGTCAGCTGCTCAACCCTCACACAAGATGCCATGCGTTTGGCTTGCTATGATACTTTGGCAGGCGGTGATGTACCAAACAGTATCGAAAATAAACGCCCGATCCGTTTGGGTGAGACCATTTGGCAAACCATCAAAGGCAATCCCCAGGTGGTATATAGCGACACCGCGCCAAGCGTGACACTCTCGGGTGATGAGCAAGGCGGCCTATCAGATGAAGATGCCAAGAACATTGAGCGCGTGGCCAAAAAATACACGCCACTTAGCTTATCTTTTGATTTGGATCGCAATAATACGCCGCTGTGGTCGACGCGTCCACACAATCCGATGTATGTACTGCCGCTGTTTGTCAATGGTAAACCAAACCGCCACCCAAGCACACCAAACCACGAGGTTGAGCATTTTACGGGTAATGAATTTCGAGCGCCTGAACTTAAATTTCAGCTGTCGGTTAAGGTAAAAGCAGCTGAGGATTTGCTGGGTACGGATGCAGATCTGTGGGTGGGCTATACTCAGCAGTCGCATTGGCAGGTATATAATGAGGATAACTCGCGCCCGTTTCGTGTGCATGACTATCAGCCAGAGATTTTTTTGACACAGCCAGTGTATTCTGATCTGCCTTGGGGTGGTAAGCTGCGCATGATCGGGGCAGGTGCGGTGCATCATTCTAATGGTGAGAGTGACAACTTATCGCGCTCTTGGAATCGCGCTTATCTGCTGGCAGGCATGGAATGGGGTCGATTGACCGTCATGCCGCGCCTGTGGGGGCGCATCCTAAAAGAGGGCAATGATCTACAACCAGATGATAATCCTGACATTTTGGATTATTATGGCTATGGCGATGTGCGTTTCTTGTACCAGCTACAAGATGATAGCAATGTCTCAGGCACGGTGCGCTATAACCCTAAATCTGGAAAAGGCGCGCTGCAGTTGGATTATGTGCGACCGCTGGGCAAAGGCGTCAGCGGCTATGTGCAGCTGTTCCAAGGCTATGGTCAGTCTTTGATTGATTATAATCATGAATCCACTGGCATCGGTTTTGGTTTGATGCTAAATGACTGGATGGGGCTGTAAATAGATGTTTTGGCATCGCGACCACCACCGATGCCATCGATTACGACAGCATGATTGGCAAAGGATTGCGCATTGAAACCCATATCTCATATCAGCTCTGCCATCAGCCATCGACCATCGAACACCACTAAGCTTGCGGTGGCGCGATGGCTGCATCATCACAGTGCGCTGTGGCTGGCCAGATTTCGTCACGACTGTGTGATCTGCGCCCAGTCTCATCATGGCAGCTCGATGCTCGATTTGATATGTGAGCATTGCCAATCACTCATCCCACTGCTGCCACTGATTGTCAAGATTCCCCTAAGTCCATCCTTGCCATCAGATATGGCATCAAGTCATGTGCGCTTATTTTCGCTTAGCTATTATCAATATCCGATGAACCACTTGATCCAAAATTTTAAAGATCATGAGAATCTGCACGCATTATTGGCACTATATGCAGTACTTGCAAAACTGCCCAAACCCGTCGGATGCACCGCCAAAGACACGGTGATTTTACCGATACCGACGACGAGCAGTCGCATCCGTGTGCGCGGCTTTAATCCTGTGTTGATCTTGGCAAAATTCTTATCATGGCACTGGCAGCTGCCCTTATGGCAGGGGCTGGCTCGTCATGATGGTGTGCGTCATCAGCGGGGACTCAATCGCAGTGAGCGACTGGCCAACACTCAATCGGATTTTTACTTGACTAGCGCCGTACCGACACGGCAGGTGATTATTTTTGATGATGTGGTGACGACAGGTTCGACCGTGGCAAGTGCAGCTAGACTACTAATTAGTAACGCACCAAAGCTGCGCATCATCTCTGTCTGTCTGGCGCATGGTAGCGCGGATTTTGGGCTTGATCGTGCATGAGTAAGACACTGCATAGACATCATGGCGTGGACGAGCGCGGTTTTGGCTTGATTGAAGCTTTGGTGGCCTTGTTGTGATTGTCGATCGTGGCGATGGGTTTTTTATCGGTGCAAGGCAGGCTTATGATCACAAGCACTGATGCTGCATTTCACACCCAAGCGATACAGCTGATGAGCAACGATTATCATGCCATCCGATCGTTCTCATCCAGCCAAAAAGACAGTTATGCACAGACACTAAGACAAATCGCCCAAGCAGCAGATGGCGGTATCGATGCTTATCAGCGCACAGCCAATGCAGCGATTATTAATTGTCATCAGGGCTGCACACCTCAAGAGTTGGCACGAAGTTTGGCGATCCGTTCGGCGCAGTCGGCTGGCAGATCAAAGATTGTTTTATCAGTCACAACTTGTGCGACAGGGCGCTGCTGGGTGGCGGCATGGGGCGATCAAGCCAGTGGCCTACTGAATAACTGCCCGCATCTGATGGTAAGAGCTGTCAATGATAAACTTAACAACTGCATCATGATGGGTGGGCTGTGAGACAAGTTCATACACAGCAGGGCATGAGTCTGATGGAGCTGGCGGTAGCGCTGCTGGTGAGCGCACTGGTGGTGCTTTTGGCTGTCGGATTTTATGCCCAATCAGCAAAAACGACGCTGCAAGCACAGTCGATGGCTGTGATGATCGACCAGCAAATTTATGGCGTGGCAAGCCTGAATGAGCAGCTTAGACTGGCGGGTCTGGGCATAACATCACAGCCACAGGCACTGCTGTGGGATCGCGAGCAGTTGCATGGTTTGACAGGCATCGATACCAAGCATCTGTCCAGTGCTGGCAGACATCCGAGTAATCTTGCCATCGCCTCTGATCAGCTCACCGTGCGTTATGTGGCGCCTGCTGACATGCTTGACTGTGAAGGCAGCGTGGTTTTAGGCCCTCGGCGTGCGCGTTTGACCAATGGTGAGATGGCGCTGATTGATGGGCAAGTGGTGATCGAGCGGTATTTTGTCAATAAAGAGGCTGATGGCTCGTTGGCACTTCGTTGTGATGCGGCGCGCTATGTCACCGATGAGATCGAGCGAGACAGTACTCGTGATCGACGCGGGCTTGGCAGTGCTTATACCAGTGCCATTATCGATCGCGCTGTGACGGATAGAGGCGTGCGCCGTGCCAATCAGGTTCGTGGTCTTGGTGATCAAGGAGAGCTGATGCTGTCTGAGATTGAGGGATTTTGGGTGCGCTGGATCGGCCAGCAAGCGCAATCTGTGCAGGTTGGGCGTATGAATGAGGTGCAGTCTGGGATGCTTATTGATGGTGTGCAGATTGCCATCTTGGCGCAAGAGTTATCAGATGCAAATGCTGAAAACAATGTGACAATATTTGATCAGCGGCTGTCATTAACAGATGATAAACCGCGTAAGCTATATCAGCTGCAGATCAGCTTTGTTAATGCTGGCACCTTGAGTGCAGCTGACTTAAGCTTGCCTGTGGAGTGATGCTGATGACCAAGCTTTTTGGAAACCATCGACAGCCATCAGCCCAAGCAGGCTTTGTCCTATTGATGATGCTGGTGGTGATCTTACTGATCAGCGGTGCCACTGTGCTGCTACTGAACCAAAATGCTGTGGATGCACGCAGCGCCATCTATCATCATGAGCAGCAATCCTTATACGCTGCTGCCGATACAGCGCTGGCATCAAGTTGGCAGCAGTCTGAGCATGAGTTATCAACGATGATCACCGATCGACCTGATGGCTGGCTGACAATGCTGATCAACTCTCAGCCCGAAAGCCATTATCCTATGGTCAAAAGCTGCGATGGCTGGCGCAGTTTTGGTGTCGGCATCAGTGATGGCCATCATGATTTACCCAAGACAGGCTGTCCGGCGCACAGCTTGGGCTATGTGTGGCAGGTGGCCTATGCGCTGCCTGTGGGTGAGGATCATTATTTACATTATCTGACCAAAGTCAATGACGCCATTCATATCACTGCGGCTGATGAATCACACAAAGTATTAGCCCGGCATCGTCATGTATTGATGTATGGCATTGCAGCGCAGCATAGGGCGGCAGCCGAGCCTTGTCTGAATGAGTCACTGCTGCATGCTTATATCGCCAGCTGTCTGATCGATCAGGGAGTGCGGTATAAATTGGTTGCCGCTGAATGGCTGGTATCAGTTTATCAACACGATCCTGCAGAAGTTGACGGCATCACCGCGTCAGTCATCAAGCTTAGAACCTATGATCTGCGCAATATGCGTGAATAAAAAGACTGTATCAGCTGATAATGAGCCAATCAGTCACAAAAAACTGTGGCAAGCAGTGAAAAATTGGCAGAGTTATGATAGAATAGGCGGAATTTTTGTGGTGTCGTGGTTGGCATTGATAAATTGTAAGAAATTGTAACAATGCTAACAACTTTCTGTCTGGTCACGCAAAGGTTGTACAATTCTCAACCATTGTTTACACAAAGACATATAAACACCATAAAAACGGGGGTGACATTACACGAGAAATCGTATTAAAATGTAACCATCAATAACAAGATGTACTTGGATGCAGTTTTGGGTTTGGGTACATCGCTTTTAGGAGAAAGCTATGAAAGCTGTAAAACTATCTGTAGTTTCTGCTGCAGTTCTACTATCTACTTCTGCGATGGCAAATGTTGTGACTGACACAGGTGCAGCGGTTGTTGATGGTACTCGTACCATTTTCAGCACCTTGGTTAAGCCAGCGGCGGTAAGCGCTGAAGTTGGTACTTTGGGTTATGGTGCGAACATTGCTTGGGCAGTGAACGACACTGTTGAGCTACAAGCTGGTTGGGCTGGTGGCGACATCGCTGAAGCTGTAAACGACAACTTTGACGCTAACGGCGTAAACTATCAAGTTGAAACTGATTTTTCTAACCCATACCTAGGCGTTCAAATGCGTCCTGCTGCGAACTGGTTCACTGTTGGTGCTGGTATCATCGTACCTGACAACGATATCCAAGTTCGTTCTAACCCTGTTGACAGCACCAATGGCGCTATTTATCGTATCGGTGGTCAAGATGTATCTGCTAAAGCTTTGGGTACACTTGAAGGTACTGTTGAGCATCGCAACAAACTTGCTCCTTACATGACTGTTGGCTTCCGTCCAAACCTACACAACAACTGGGGTGTATTTGGTGAGCTAGGTGCAGCATATCTAGGTAAAACTGATGCGACTGTTACCGCTGTAAATGGTGATGGCACTTTGTCACCAACTGCTCAAAAAGCTTACGCTGAACAAGCTGAACGCGATATCGAAGACAAAGACTATGCGCGTTGGTTCCCAATCGCTAAAGTTGGTGTAACTTACCGCTTCTAATCACGATCTGATCGTGAACAAAACGATGCTACTTCTGTGGCATCGTTTTTTTTTGTGGGTGATTGTATTGACTTCTTATCAAAATCAAAGCGATCCAAAATCCACCTTAAGCATCCAACCGAAAAATTGCTGATAACTGTAGGCTTGGATGGATAAAGGCTTGATGGCCATTACTCAGTTTTATTTGGCTGCTATGAGTTGGACTAATGTCGGTCAAATATTGTCCAAAGTCCACGCCCATGCCTTGCGTGAGTGTACCGCCATGCAGCTTAATCCAAGCTTCTTTTAATTGCCAAAGGATTTGCCGATAGACGGCTTGGGTGTCTGATGGATAAGATTGCAGGGTTAAATTTTCATGTTGACCAAAAAACCGTTGTGCCACCGCTTGAGAAATCGCTCGAGTCTCGACATCGATGCCGCACGGATAGGGACTGATGATCAGTGCCACGCAGTCTTTGGAGTGACTAAAGCTGACAAAGCTATGATGGCCATTTGCCATCAGTCGATAAGGAAAGCTGCTTTCATCTAATAGTGCTTGTTGATCAAGATGTGTTAGCACAACATCGAGCAAAGCACGCACAGCCTTAGACTGCAATGACGGATCGGCGGATGTCATCCGTGCATGTGAGATGATCGCAGATCCGATCAAGTGTATCCAAGGTGTATGAATGATCGACATGAGTTAACGATGGCTGGGTGATATTTGGGCAATAAAAAAGCCCAAATAACTTTGAGCTTTTTACAGAGGTCTTAATTAGTAAGATAATTCAGCACGGCGGTTTTGTGACCATGCTTCTTCACCTGAACCTGTAGCGACCGGACGCTCTTCACCGAAGCTTACGATCTCAACATTGGCTTGATTGACGCCTTTGCCAAGCAGATAGCTACGCACCGCAGCAGCACGACGCTCGCCCAGTGACATATTATACTCACGGCTACCACGCTCATCGGTATGGCCAGCGACCAGTACGCGTGCAGTCTGATTGGCACTCAAAAACTGTGCTTGGGTATCTAAGATGGCAGCGGCTTCTGGCTTGATGACATCAGAATCAAAATCAAAATGCACCAAACTTGGCAGATTGGCAGCAGCGGCCTTAATAGCATCGCTGTTAGCCACCAAAGGAGCATTGGCGTTATATACAGGACCGGTGTAGCCAGTCGGTGCATTTGGCGCGACCACAACGCCGCCAGATTTGCTGGCACAGCCTGTGGTGATGGTCAAAGCAGTCAATACAGCAGAGGCGATGGTAAGCTTAAGATGTGACATAAGAACACCTTTATTTGTAATTATCTGATATAAATGATGCAAATATTTGCATGGATGTGACTATAATGACAAATTTACAACAATTTTACAAGAACTTTTTGCATTCATTTTTCAAATTATTACGCTAAGTGAAACAAATTACTGTGCTTAAAATGGCGGGTCATGAGTCCAATGCCTGATGCGATGAAATAATAAGCGATATAGTCATCAAACTTGGAGATGCTTTCATTCGCACTTGATTTTTGGTAGTATGATGCGTAATTTTTATTTGATCAGTTGAGTAATGTGATGACAAACCAACAACCCACCAAAATTTATCTAAAAGATTATACGCCGCCAAGCTTTGATGTCACAAAAGTGGATTTGGACATTCAGCTATTTGACGAGTATGCCACAGTATATAGCAAGCTTTTGATGCGTCGCCGACATGATGGCAAGCTTGTGCTGCTTGGTCGATCGCTTGAGTTACAAAGTATCTGTGTGAATGGCAAGGCGTTGTCAGCAGATGAGTACACGCTCGATGACGAAAGTCTGACACTGCATGATGTCGCCGATGAGTTGACCATTGAGACGGTGGTGCGTATCACGCCACAGACCAACACCACGCTTGAGGGCTTATATCAATCAGGTCAAGGTGATGAGCTGATGTTTGTGACGCAGTGTGAGCCTGAAGGGTTTCGCAAGATTACCTATTTTCCTGACCGTCCTGATGTCTTGACAGAGTACACCACGCGGCTTGAAGCGCCCAAGCGTTTTAAGACCTTGCTTGCTAATGGCAATCTGATCGAATCGGGTGATGTCGGTGATGATCGCCATTTTACCATTTGGCATGATCCCACCAAAAAACCAAGCTATCTATTCGCTGCTGTCATCGCCAATCTGGAGGTGCTCAGTGACAGCTACACCACCATCGAGGGTCGTGATGTCTTATTGGAAGTGTATGCATCGGCGCATGATATTGATAAATGCCATGTCGGTATGCAGGCACTCAAAGATGCGATGAAATGGGATGAAGATAATTATGGTCGTGCTTATGATCTTGACCGCTACATGATCGTCGCGACCAGCCAGTTTAATATGGGGGCGATGGAAAATAAGGGTCTGAATATCTTTAACACAAGCTGTGTACTATCAAGCCCAGAGACGACAAGCGATGAGCGTAGTTTTAATGTCAAATCAGTGATTGCTCATGAGTATTTCCACAACTGGACAGGCAACCGCATTACCTGCCGTGACTGGTTTCAGCTGTGCCTAAAAGAAGGCTTTACGGTATTTCGTGACCAAAGTTTCTCAGGGGATTTTCGTTCAAAGGCGGTGCAGCGTATCGAAGATGTGGCATTGCTACGCTCGGCACAGTTTGCCGAAGATGCGGGCACATTGGCACACCCTGTCCGACCAGAGAGCTTTGTTGAGATTAACAATTTTTACACCATGACTATCTATGAAAAAGGTGCAGAAATTGTGCGTATGCTTGCCAATTTATTGGGTAAAGAAAAATTCCGTCAAGGCACCGATGAATATTTTCGCCGATATGATGGCATGGCGGTGACGGTTGAAGATTTCTTGTCTGCTTTATCTGTCGCTGATGAGCGAGTGTCGCTCTTTATGCCTTGGTATCGTCAGCCAGGTACGCCTGTGCTGTCAGGCTCATCACGCATTGATGGTGACACAGTGGTGGTGAGTCTTACCCAAGCCACTCGCCATGTGCCAAATTATGATGCGCCGATTGCATTGCCTATCCCTGTGGATACAGCGATTTTTGATAGTGTGACAGGTGAGATGTTGGCAAATCAGATGCTACTATTAACCAAAGATCAAGATGAATTTGTCTTTGATGGTATCCAGCTAAGTGACGGTGCGCACCCTGTGGTGTCGGTGCTGCGTAATTTCTCTGCACCTGTGAAGCTTGATTTTAATTATACGGATGAAGATTTGGCACGCCTAGTGGCATTTGAGACCGAAGGCTTTAACCAATGGCAAGCCCTGCAAACTTTGGTGAATCGTTGGTTATTTGGCGATAGCGATGATGCTGCCATCTTGACCGATGCACTAAAAACCGCTGTCACTACGCTCAAAGACACTGATCCGATGCTGGCTGCGCGTCTATTTGATTTGCCAAGCGAAAAAGAGCTTGCGATGGCGTATGATACCGACTATGACCCTGTGGCGGTCAAGGCACGCCGTGATCAGCTCAAAGCACTGATTGCACAGGCATTGTCTGATGTGGTATCGGATTGGTACGCATCACTGGGCAATGAAGCTTATGCCGATACACCAGATGCTCGTGGTCGTCGCCTGCTAAAAAATGTCCTGCTTGACTTATCATTGACGGCAGATGTGGACGGTGCGGATGCTTTGGCGTATGAGCAGTACAAAAACGCATCATGCATGAGTGAACGATTGGGTGCATTGACAGCAATTATTCATCATAATCTTGAACAAAAACAAGCATTTATCGATGATTTTTATAGTCGATTTAGCGATGAAGATTTGGTGATTGATACTTGGTTTGCTGCCCAAACATCATCAAGCCATACCAGCATTGATGAGATTGCAGGCTTGATGGCTCGTGATGATTTTGATTGGAATACACCAAACCGTGTGCGTGCCGTGCTTAGCAATTTGGCGGCAAAGCCTGTACAGCTATGGAGCGAAGCAGGTGTGGCACTGTATCTATCAGCGGTTGAGCGACTCGATGGCAGTAATCCGCTGCTAGCGGCTCGACTATTGACGGCTTTGGCTCGTTGGCAGACATTGTCTAGCGAACCAAAAACCGTGATTAAACAAAAGCTTGAAAGCTTACAAACCAAAGCCAAATCCAAAAATGTCCTTGAGTTTTTGGGCAATATGCTAAACGACTGATATCGGGTTTGTGACCCAAATAAAGACAGGTGTATGCCTGTCTTTTTTATTGCTTGTTAGCTTTTGTATCGTGGATGATTGTTGTTAATTATAAAAAGTGTTATAATGATTTATTTATTAAACAACTGATTAAAACAATGATGGGTATCTGATGAAGGGTAAGATTTTAGATTTTTCGGTGACGCAAGGCGGTGGACTGATTCTAAGCAGTGATGGCACACGCTATTTGTTCAATGCCGATCAGTGGCACGGTCAAAGCTTGCCAAAAGTGGGGCAAGATGTGGATTTTAATATCGATGATGCGCACAAGGCAATTGATATTTATCCTGATGTCTATGCAGTACCTGCACAGAGTCAGACAGCGGTTAAGCTCGATGAGATTGGTACTAAGGTTGGTGATTCGTTTAATAAATTTGCCACTGACATTAATAACAGCTTGGTCAAAATCAACAGCAAACAAACGCCAGCGACTTTTGTGGATTATGCAGTGCAAGCAGTCACCAAAAATTTTGCCAATTTCAATGGTCGTGCGCGTCGCAAAGAGTACTGGGGAGCGATGCTCATCTATATTATTGTCGCTGTCATTTTGTCGATGCTGATGAATATTACCTTTTGGATTTCGGAATATTTGTCGTACTTTTTTGTGCTTGTGGCATCGATTTTTTATTTGGCGACGATTGTGCCAATCCTTGCGCTGACTGTGCGCCGTCTGCATGATATTGATAAATCTGGCTGGTGGTATTTGATTTCGCTGGTGCCGCTCATTGGTGGGATTTGGCTATTGATTTTGTTATGCACCGAAGGCACTCGAGGTGAGAATCGATTTGGCGCTGACCCAAAGGCAGTTGGGCAGTAAAAGCGTGTGGCTGATGATAAGACAGGTATATGCCTGTCTTTTTTATCGCCAAAAACGCCAGTAAAAATGCTAAAATAAGCAAAATTTTTAACCGACTAGACTTATGACAGCTGTTCGTCCGCCTTTATATTATCGCCTAGCGATGCGTTTACTTGCACCCATCTATCGGATGATGGTCAAGAAAAAATCTCGTCATAGATTGACGCTATCTCGTGAGCTTGCTGAGCGATTTGGTGAGCAGTATCTGCCTGTGCCAAAGACGGACAAAGGGGTGATTTGGTGCCATGCTGTGTCATTGGGTGAGCTAAATACTGCCTATCCACTACTCAAAAAACTGCTTGATGCTGGCTTTGGTTTATGGATTAGCAGTACCACGCAGACAGGCTTTGAGCGCGCGAGTCGATTATTCGCCGATGAGATTGAGCAGTCACGGGTGTCGCATAGCTTTGTGCCAGTTGATACCTTGCCTGTGATTGAGCGATTTATGGCTCATGTCAATCCAGTGGCGGTGCTATTTATCGAAACCGAATTGTGGGCAAATACGCTGTACGCCTGCAAAACTCGTGGCATTGCAAGTCTGATGATCAATGCCAGACTGAGCGAAAAGTCCTATCAAGGCTATGCCAAAATCACTAAGGTTAGTCAGAGCATGATGGCAAATTTGGATAAAATCATCGCCCAAGATGGCGACTCTGCCAAGCGGTTTTTGGCACTTGGGGCGAGTGATACGCAGGTTGTGGTGATTGATTCGCTCAAATGGGTCAGTCAAAGCGGTCTGACGCCTACCAATCAACAGCTTGCCCAGACGACAGCGGATGTGATTCATACCGCAGGCAGGCGAGCGGTGTGGACGATGGCAAGCACGCATGATGGCGAAGAGCGACTTGCTTTGTTGGCACATCAAGGGCTGATGGCACATCCTAAGCTGAATCATGCGTTATTGATACTAGTGCCACGCCATCCTGAGCGTTTTGATGCGGTGCATCAGCTGTGTCTTGAGATGGGATTTGTGACTGCCAGACGCTCGGCAAATGATGCTATTACTGCCCAGACGCAGGTGTATCTGGCGGACACGATGGGTGAACTGATGGCGTGGTATCAGTTGTGTGATGTGGCAGTGGTTGGTGGCTCATTTGTGCCTGTGGGTGGGCACAATCCGATTGAGCCAGCAAGTCTTGGTAAGCCGATTATCATGGGTAGTTATGATGATAATTGCCATCTATTGACCAAAGAGCTACGCAAAGTGGGTGCACTGGCACAATTGGACGCTACAGATGCACAAGTGGCGGATAAGCTTACCGAAGCGTTGGTACAGACTTATATCTATCGCTGGAATGGTGAGCAGGGCAAGCAGTTTGTCAATGCCAAACAATCAGCACTGACACATCAGCTTGAGCAGATTATCAGCGTGCTACATCACACGCAGGATGGGCGTGGGTTATGAATATTATCTTATTAAGCCCAAATAGCATCACAGGCGATCAGGCATATATAGATGACAAGGCAGTCATCACGCATATCCGAACGGTACTCGGTGTAGGCATGGGCGATACCCTAAAGGTCGGATGCCTTCATGGACTGATCGGTACAGCCACCATCACAAAGATGGATGATGATAGTATCTGTTTAGGTGGACTTAGTCTAGATAAATCACCACCACCGAAGCTGAATCTTACTGTCATATTGGCATTGCCCCGTCCTAAGGTGCTGCGCCGTCTTGTGATGGACATGACAGCGATGGGCGTCGATCGTATCATACTCATCAATAGCTACCGCACCGACAAATCCTATTGGAGTTCGCCATTATTAAATAAAATTGATGAATATATCATCGAAGGACTACAGCAAGGCATTGATACCGTGCCGCCAGAGATTGTGATGGCAAAAAGGTTTAAGCCTTTTGTGCAAGACGAGCTACCTACCATTATTGGCGATACCAAAGCATTGGTAGCACATCCTTATGCGGATACAAGTTTTGGGGTGGCGGTGCAGACAGGATTGCCAAGTGTGCTGATCGTCGGTGCCGAAGGTGGCTTTATACCCTATGAAATTGAGCTGCTGCAAAGCGTCGGCGTGCAGGCTGTTAGCCTAGGTAGTCGCATTCTACGCACCGAATCAGCGGTCAATGCACTACTGGGTCGATGGCTGGATTAATTTGGCCGATTGCTGATGACTTGCTTGATAGAGCAACAAAGCCATCAGCGGCGCGTCAAGGCATTTGCCAAAGTCGCACCAATAATCAGTGCCACACCAACCATCTGTAAGGGTAGTAGTGGCTGACCCAAAAGCACAATCGCCAAGATAATCGCCGTCAAAGGCTCAATGATGGTAAAGACTGATGCCGTCGTGGCAGGCAGTTTGTTCAGTGCAGTCATATATAGAAAAAACGGTGCAATCGTGCCAACCAGACTAAGCCCAACGACATAAGCCCATGCCTGTATCGGTAAGCTGGATAAGGCCTGATAAGTGGCAAAAGTTTGCGGTAAAAAGAGCAGTGCAATCGCGCTAAATGCCACCGAGCTAAAAAACACCATCTGTGTTGAGTGATTGAACGACATGGCTTTTTTGCCCAGAATGCCGTACAGTGAATAGCATAGCCCAGATAATAGACCGACTATCACGCCCATATTTAGGCTAAATTTATCGCCCGCCATTAAGCACGCCACACCGATAACGGCAACGATGGCAAGCAGGGCAGATTTGACCGAAATCTGTTCCCCTAGGATAAGCTTGGCAAGCACAAGGCTAAACACAGGTGCGGTATAAAGTAGCGCCACCGCCATACTCACACCCACCTGACTCACCGCATAAAAATAACACAAAGTCATCCCAAGTACGCCGATGAGTGATTGTGTCATCAGACTAAACCACTCTTTGGTGCGCATGGATAAAAAGGTGCGATACAAGCTTGGCAATAGTACAAGCACCATCGCCCCTGCGGTCACGATGCGAAGTGTGGTGATGGCAAAGCTATCCAGTCCAAGTTTGCCAAGCTGTGTCGAAAAAATCCCCAAAGTCCCCCAACAAATCCCTGCCATGATGACCTGTAGCGAGCCGATGAGTAGTGTGCGGTTATTGGTTGTCATGCTTGACTCCAATGAGATGCAAATACCGACCCATCAGGCGAAATGGCATCTGCCTTGCATAGCGTAGCTCCATCACGACGATATCATCAGGGTTGTTGAGTCCGCCACGCTTGAGCGGTGCATAATCTGAGAATACACGAATGCCCGAGCGAATGGTGATGGTGTAGCCATGATGCGTCAGCCAAGACTCGACCACTTCGGGGGCAACAGGGTGATTGGGCGTCAGACTCTTATCATCGGCAGGGCGTGGTGTATCTAGCTGATAAAAATTCCCCATCACCAGATTGCGATAAATAAGACTGGCTGGGTTATAAAAGCACAGCGACAATGCACCACCATCCGCCAAATACTGATCAAAAAACGCCATAATCGCTTCAGGCTCACCCAGCCACTCAAGCACCGCATGACAAAGAATTAAATCAAATTTCTCATCGCCAAGATGCGTCGGTAAGTCTTGATAAGGGCAAGCAATAAAGCGCAGATTGTCAGGATTGATGGCCATCTGTGCTGCACTGTCTTTGGCTTTATCAAGCATATTGACCGAGATGTCATTGATAGTAACATGATGATTTTTGGCAAGCTCAAGGCTGATCTGCGCAAGCCCTGCGCCGACGTCGAGCACTCGTAGCGGTCTGCCGAGCGTTTGGCCAAGCCCTGTGATGGCATCCGTGATGTCTTGAGTGAGTACCGCCAAGCGGATGCGACCTTTGAGTCCGCCATAGACTTTTTTGGCGAAGTGGTCAGCGATGGGATCAAAATTTCGGTCAGTGATGGATGCTGTCATGTTAATGATTTGTAAATATTAAACGAATAAGTGTATCCATCGCTGCTGCACGCGGCATTTGGATGGCTTGTGCTATGGCGTCAAGTCAAACTTATGCTATAATAAGCCATTTTCGCCAAACCCTCATTATAGCACAGATAATACGGTGCTTGAATGCAGTGCGCAAGTTGCAGCGCATGTGGCTTTGAGTTGGCTGCCTTAACAGATCGCATTGATGAGCAAATTTATGAAACAATCTACCCTAAAATTGATGAGCATGCCAACATTGGCACTTTTGGCTTTGATTGGCTGTAGCAAGGATAATCGCGATGACGCCGATGTGGTCGTGGCCGAACCTGTGGTACAAGAGCTTGACGCCATCTGTGAAGATCCAGCGCTAAAAGTGCGCTTGGATGTTGCCATCAAAGATGCCATCTTAAGCGCAGCGATGAATCAGATGGTCGGCATCGAGCCTGAGCAAGCGCTATCCATCCAAAATGCTTTCGGTCAGCAGCTGAATAATGTGCGCATCGATACCCAAAATGCCACCAACTTTGCTGACAGCTGCATGGTCGATGTACTCATTACCCCAAATCCAGAGGATGTGGTGGCAGCAGAGTATGCTTTTGCCAGATCGGGTGCAACATTGCTTCAGCGTGCCAATCAAGATCAAGTAGAGCTGAATAATGGCACCATCATTGCCAAGCAAGTCACTTATCAGATGGTCAATGGCGACATCGTCATGTATGCCAGCAATCACAATGCCATCCGTCTGGTTGCTGATATTTTGGTGGCGTCGGCCGATACTTTGCCGCAGATGGCGCCTGTGACTGGGGCGACGCGTCCGCAGGTGATCGAACGCCAAGCTGAGACACTGCCTACTGATGAGACCGTGCCAAGCGCTGCCCCGCAGCAACGCGCACCTGCAGTGACATCGCGCATTGAGCGCCCAACAACCAATAACCAACCGACCACCAATACCACCAGAACCCCAAGCACAAGCACGCAAGAGCGCCAAACTGTGCGCACTGTGACGCCAAGCACCAATACACCAACCAACCGAGCTACCGCAGACCAAGCTCGCCCAGCGCCAGAGCCAGCGCCAACGCCTGCGCCAAGCCGTGAAGAGGCTGCACCAGCGCCTGCTGCACCTGAGGGCGACTCTAGCATCACCATCGTCGAGTCAAATGAGACTTATTGATGCGCTGATAGATGAGTCATCAAAGCTTGATTACTTTATAAAAGCCTTTTCTAAAAAGGCTTTTTTTATATAAATTTTAATCAAAAAATTTATATTTATTAATATTTCAAAATGGTATCCATCGCGTTTATTTTATGTTACAATCAAAGCCATCATCGTTGCTGATGACGCATTTATAAATTGATAATTTTGGAGAATTGAGATGAATCTTGCACGCAATAAATTTGCTCAAGTGATGCCTGCGTATGTCATGCCTATGTTGGCAGCAGCGGCATTGGTCGGCTGCGGTCAAAATACCACCACCCAAACCAGCAGCGAGCCTACCAACAGCGCACCAGCTGAAGTCGCAGAAACTGCACAAAAACCTGCCAAAACCATTGCCATCACTGCCATCGTTGAGCATCCGTCACTCGATGACATCCGTTTGGGTGTGATTGATGGTTTGGCAAGTTTGGGTTATAAAGAGGGTCAAAATCTGACGGTGAATTTCCAATCTGCTCAAGGCTCTATGGCCACCGTCGGTCAGATTGCCAAGCAGTTTGTCGCTGATAATCCTGATGCCATCGTCGGTATCACCACGCCAAGCGCTCAGTCACTGGCAGCAGCAACCACCAGCATTCCCTTGATTTATACCGCGGTGTCAGATCCTGTGGCCGCCAAATTGATTGATGAGAATAATCAGGGTACACAAGCGAACATCACCGGTCTGTCCAGTCAGCTGCCGCTTGAGCCACAGGTGGAATTATTTACCAAAATTAAGCCTGAGGCCAAGCGCATCGGTTTCGTCTATAGCCCAGGTGAGGCCAATTCTGTGGCTGTTAAAGATGAGCTTGCCAAGCTGTTGCCAAAATACGGCATGACTTTGGTGGAAGTCCCTGCCAACCGTTCAAGCGATGTGGCGGATGCGACGCGTTCATTGGCAGGTAAAGTGGATTTGATTTATACTTCACTGGATAATGGCGTGGCCTCAGCGATGGAAGCGATGGTGCAAGCTGCCAATGAGCTTAAAGTCCCTGTGATCACATCCGATGAGTTCTCGGTGCGCCGTGGTGCGACAGCAGCGTTGGGCGTGAATGATTATGATTTTGGCTTGACGACCGCCAAGATCGTCGCGGATGTATTAGATGGCAAAGCGCCAAGCGAGATCAGCCCGCAGGTGATGAATACTCTGACGCTGTTTATTAGCCCAAAACACGCAGCCGAGCAAGGTGTGACGGTGGATCTGACCACTTTGGGTGACAGCATCAATGTTGATACCACGCCATCACGCCAGCACAGCAAATAATCCATTACTTTGCACGATTCTGTGTTCGCTGTGGTTAAGCGCTGGCACAGGATCGCGTACAGTGGATTATTGTTAACAAATGTGAAAAAATCTTACCCAAAATGCTTGGCAAGTGAGTTAACGCTGTGTTAGAATTTGTATAGTTTTTTTTGGGCTTTATCATTTGCATGACAGGAGTTTAGCATGACAACCAAGTTTTTAAAAACCACCCTTTGGGCAAGCTTAGCTGCTTTGACTTTGGCTGCTTGTGGTGGCGATAAGTCAGCTGACAATGCAGCTGCCGCACCTGCCACCGAAACCAAGACTTTGGCCATCACTGCCATTGTTGAACATCCTGCACTGGATGCAGCGCGTGCTGGTGCGATCGAGCAGCTTGCTGCCGAAGGCTTTAAAGAAGGTGAAAATCTGACCGTCAATTTCCAATCAGCACAGGGCAATATGGGTACAGCAGGTCAGATTGCTAAACAGTTTGCTTCAGAAAACCCTGATGTGATCTATGCCATCGCGACTCCGTCAGCCCAAGCTGTGGCATCAGCCACCACCACCATCCCTGTGGTGTTCTCAGCAGTGACCGATCCTGTAGAAGCCAAATTGGTCACAAGCCTAGAAAAATCAGGCAATAATGTCACTGGTGCATCGGATGTACTACCATATGAGCCGCAGATTGAGCTGATTCGTGAGCTGATTCCAAATGTCAAAAATGTCGGCTATGTCTATAGCCCAGGCGAAGTCAACTCAACTGTCGTACTAAAAAATCTGAAAGAAAAACTGGCACCGCTTGGCATCAATGTCATCGAATCACCAGCCCAAAAATCAAGCGACATCACTCAAGCTGCCAATGCTTTGGTGGGTAAAGTGGATGTGATTTATACTTCGACCGACAATAATGTCATCAATGCCTATGAAGCACTGTACCAAGTGGCAAAAAGCGCAAAAATCCCACTGATTTCAGCAGATACCAGTACTGTTGAGCGTGGTGCAGTGGCGGCACTTGGTGTGAACTACACAGACCTTGGTAAAGAGTCTGGTAAGATCATCGCGCGTGTGCTAAAAGGCGAGAAGCCAGATACCATCCCTGTGTATATTTCACAAAATCTTGACCTATATGTCAGCAAAAAACACGCAGCCGAGCAAGGTGTCACTTTGCCACAAGCTGTTCTTGATCGTGCTGCCAAAGTGGTTGAGTAATCTGCTACTGTTTTTTGGTCTGATCGTTCATGATTGGACAACCTACTCAAACCCAAGTGCATCCATTGGCTTGGGTTTTGATTTATAATTTATTTCTTTCAAGACACGGATTTTGATATAATAGGTGTTTTGATTTTTGGCGAGTATCGCGCATGAATATGATAGCCTTTTTTGGGGCGCTAGAAAGCGGTCTGATTTATGCTTTGATGGCACTGGGTGTGCTGATTTCGTTTCGTATTTTGGATTTTCCAGATTTGACGGCTGATGGCAGCTTTCCTTTGGGTGGGGCGGTAGCAGGTGTAGCGATTATCGCAGGCTTTAACCCTTGGGTGGCGTGTCTTTTTGGGCTATTGGCAGGTATGGCGGCAGGAGTAACGACCGCTTGGCTGCACGTCAAACTGGGTATTTTGCATTTGCTGGCTGGAATTTTGGTGATGACGGCATTGTGGTCGGTCAATTTGCGAGTGATGAACAAGCCCAATTTGCCATTGCTAGGCGAGCCGACGATTTTTCATACGTTAGGTGCAAATTCTACTTGGGCAAAAATTGCAGTTGTAGCAGGCGTGGTGGTACTTGTCAAGTTGTTATTAGATTGGTTCTTTAGTACCGAGACAGGTCTTGCGATGCGTGCCACAGGCTCAAACCTACGCATGGCACAAGCTCAAGGCATTAATACGTCGTGGATGATTATCCTAGGTATGGCAATCTCAAACGGCTTGATTGCTTTGTCTGGGGCGTTGTTTGTCCAAACGCAAGGTTTTTCTGATGTGTCTATGGGTATTGGGACGATTGTGGTGGGCTTGGTAGCGGTGATTTTGGGTGAGACGATTTTGACCGCTAAGCGCATTTTTTGGATTACCTTGTCGGTGGTGCTAGGCTCTATTGTCTATAAATTCTTTGTGCAGCTTGCTATGTCTAGCGATTTGTTGCGTGAGATTGGCTTTAGGTCGCAGGATTTGAACCTTGTTACCGCCTTGTTGGTCATTGTGCTGTTGGTACTATCTGGGCATAAGCATAAATTCATGGGTAAAAGAAAACTAAAACAACAACTAGGGAGTAGCTCAAAATGATGCAGGCAACTGATTTACGCCTAACGTTTAACGCAGGTACTCCGATTGAAAATCCTGCCTTGCGTGGGATTAGCCTAAACATCAAAGAAGGTGAATTTGTTACTGTCATCGGCACAAATGGGGCGGGCAAATCCACATTTTTGAACGCCATTAGTGGGGCGGTGCGTGTTGATAGTGGCAGTATTTTGTTAAATGGTATTGACGTTACTCGCCAAGGGACACATAAACGCGCCAAACACGTCGCTCGTGTGTTCCAAGATCCGATGGCGGGTACTTGTGAAGCGTTGACCATCGAAGAGAATATGGCATTGGCATATAAGCGTGGCGGTAGTCGTGGCTTGGGCGGTGCTTTGAATGCCAAAAACCGTGAGTTATTCCGCGAAAAACTCTCAATCCTAAAGCTAGGTCTAGAAAATCGCCTAACCGATCGCATGGGGCTGCTCTCTGGCGGTCAGCGTCAAGCGGTGAGTCTGTTGATGGCAAGTCTACAACCATCCAAGATCCTACTGCTTGATGAGCATACCGCTGCGCTCGATCCAAAGACAGCTGCCTTTGTGCTTGAATTGACCGATAAAATTGTCGGTGATGGCAAATTGACCACGATGATGGTGACGCACTCCATGCAACAAGCCTTGACACACGGCACTCGCACTGTGATGCTTCACCAAGGTCAAGTGGTGCTGGATGTATCGGGTGATGAACGCCGTGGTATGACGGTGCAGGATCTATTAAATATGTTTGAAAAAACTCGTGGCGAAAAAGTCGAAGACGATAGCCTAATCCTTGGCTAAGTGACTGGACTTGTGTGATTGAATGATCAAAAAAGGACATTTATACGAATAGATGTCCTTTTATTTTATAAAATATAAAGAGTAAGATTATGAGTAATTGTGAAGGCTGTGAAAGCGAAGTGGCTCGCCTATTGGTGACTTGTGAGGATCAATCAGGTATCGTGCAGGCGGTATCGGGGTTTTTGTACCACCAAGGGGCGAACATCATTTCGCTAGATCAGCATACCACCGAAGCTTATGGCGGCAAGTATTTTATGCGAGTGGAGTTTCACTTGGATGGACTTGCCATCAAAAAAGATGCAATGATGGCGACTTTTGCTGCCAATGTCGCGACCAAATATAACATGACTTGGCAACTTAACTGTAATCGCGATCTTAAAAAGGTTGGCATCTTAGTTTCCAAAGAAGATCATGCCTTGCTTGAACTGCTTTGGCGATATAGCCGTGGCACATTGCCTTGTCAAATCACACAAGTGGTCTCAAACCATGAAGATTTGCGCGCGTCGGTGGAGTCGTTTGGCATTGAGTTTGTACATATTCCTGTGGATAAGCAAAATAAACAGGCGGCGTATGATCAGATTCACGAAGTGATGAAAAATAACGATCTTTTGGTACTGGCGCGCTATATGCAGATTCTAAGCCCTGAGTTTGTGGATCTGTGGCAGGGCAAAATCATCAATATCCATCATTCATTCTTGCCGGCGTTTGTGGGTGCAAATCCCTATAAACAAGCCTTTGACAAAGGGGTAAAGCTGATTGGAGCGACGGCACATTATGTCACCAGTGAGCTTGACCAAGGGCCAATCATCGAGCAGGGCGTAGAGCGTGTCAGTCATGGTTTTAGCGTGAGTGATTTGCGAGAATTGGGGCGTGATATCGAGCGTGATGTACTGGCACGAGCGGTCAAATGGCATCTAGAAGATCGCATCATCATCGATGGTGCCAAGACGGTGGTGTTTGATTGATACCCACAGCAAATTAAAGGGCAGGCCAAGCGCATGCCCTTTTTTATTATTAAGCATAAAGCACCAAAGCCATCAAGCATGAGCTTATGGGGCGAAATTTTAAAAAATCAAGCCTAAAATTTTTATTATTATAAATACATATTAATCAATAACTTATAAGAAAAATTGTGGATAACTTTTATAAACTATTGAAAAATACACAAGTATCTACCATATATTGACTAACAATGCAATACATGATTTATCTAGCAGTTATGTTTAACTAATCTTAAGCTATCTGCTTATAAATCATCAAAAAAGGATAATAATATGAACTTTGATAAATATACACGCACCTTACAAGATATCATCCGTAAAGCTAATGAGCTTGCCATT
Source organism: Moraxella sp. RCAD0137 (assembly GCF_002894025.1). Taxonomy (NCBI): domain Bacteria; kingdom Pseudomonadati; phylum Pseudomonadota; class Gammaproteobacteria; order Moraxellales; family Moraxellaceae; genus Moraxella; species Moraxella sp. RCAD0137. The sequence goes on along the minus strand of NZ_LTCC01000001.1, from coordinate 524,565 downwards.
AGTCGAAAGCATACCGCCATCAGCCCTGCACATTTATTGTCAGTATTGATTCAGAACGAAACTGCGGTATCGATACTGACAGCGAGTGGAGCGGCTGTACAGACCTTACAAGAGCAAAGTGAGACTTTGCTGTCGCATTTGGCAGTGGCAACGACACCACCTGCTCAGATAGGATTGGCGCCCGATACCGCCCGAGTGCTACAAGCGACTGAGCAGTTTGCCAATAAAGCTAGTGATGAGTATGTGGCGGTCGAATGGTTGCTGCTTGCGTTATTTGAAGAAAAAAGCACGCATAAAGCATTGGCATCAGCAGGCATTACCGCCGAGACTTTACAAAACATCATTACAAAAATCCGTGGAGATCAAACCGTGAATAATCAAAACAGCGAACAAAACCGACAAGCCCTAGATAAATACACCATCAATCTGACCGATCGTGCCTTACAAGGCAAGCTTGACCCTGTCATCGGTCGTGATGATGAAATCCGTCGTACCGTGCAGGTGCTATCTCGCCGCACCAAAAATAATCCTGTGCTCATCGGTGAAGCAGGCGTGGGCAAGACTGCCATCGTCGAAGGGCTTGCTCAGCGTATCGTCAATGGTGAAGTGCCTGAGAGCCTGCGTAATAAGACCGTGCTATCACTGGATATGGGCTCACTGATCGCAGGGGCGAAATATCATGGCGAATTTGAAGAACGCCTAAAAGCCGTGCTGAATGAGCTTGCCAAACAAGACGGCAATGTCATTTTGTTCATCGACGAGCTACATACCATGGTCGGTGCAGGCAAAACCAGTGGTGCGATGGATGCGGGCAATATGCTAAAACCTGCTTTGGCTCGTGGCGAGTTACGCTGTGTGGGTGCGACGACTTTGGATGAATACCGCCAATACATCGAAAAAGACCCAGCGCTTGAGCGTCGATTCCAAAAAGTGCTCGTCGATGAGCCAAGTGTCGAAGATACCATTGCCATTTTGCGTGGACTCAAAGAGCGTTATGAGCTACATCATGGCGTAAAAATCATGGACTCTGCCATCATCGCAGCTGCCAAGATGAGCCATCGCTACATCACCGATCGTCAGCTGCCTGATAAGGCGATTGATTTGATTGATGAAGCGGCAAGTCGTATCAAGATGGAGCTGGATTCCAAGCCTGAAAGCCTAGATAAGCTGGATCGTCGTATCATTGCACTCAAGATGCAGCTAGAAGCGGTCAAAAATGAAGATGATGCTGGTGCAAAAGCACAGGTGAAATCATTGACCGCTCAAATCGATGATGCTCAAAAAGAATACAGCGAGCTTGAAGAAGTCTGGAAAACTGAAAAAGCAGGTGTCGAAAACAGCAAACAGCTACAAGCCAAGCTGGATAATGCGCGTATCGCACTGGATAAGGCACTGCGTGAAGGTGACTATGCACGAGCATCACAGCTACAATATGGTGAGATTATTGAGCTTGAAAAAGCACTTGAAGCTCAGGGTGATGATGGCGAAGACAATGCGCCAAAGCTTTTGCGTAACAAGGTGACTGATAACGAAATCGCAGAAGTGGTATCGGCAGCGACAGGCATTCCAGTCGCCAAGATGCTCCAAGGCGAGCGTAATAAGCTGCTTGCGATGGAAGACATCCTGCATGAGCGTGTCATTAGTCAAAACGAAGCGGTCACCGCCGTGGCAAATGCCGTCCGCCGTAGCCGTTCGGGGCTGTCTGACCCGAATAAACCAAGCGGTTCTTTCTTGTTCCTGGGTCCGACAGGTGTGGGTAAGACCGAACTGACCAAGGCACTGGCGAATTTCTTGTTCGACTCTGAAGATGCGCTGGTGCGGATTGATATGAGTGAGTTTATGGAAAAACACAGTGTCAGCCGTCTGGTTGGTGCGCCTCCTGGCTATGTTGGCTATGAAGAAGGTGGTGTGTTGACCGAAGCGGTTCGCCGTAAGCCATATAGCGTAGTGCTGTTTGACGAAGTTGAAAAGGCACATCCTGATGTGTTCAATATCCTATTGCAGGTGCTGGACGATGGTCGATTGACCGATAGTCAAGGTCGAGTGGTGAATTTCAAAAACACCGTCATCATCATGACCAGTAACCTTGGTAGTCATGCAATCCAAGAGATGGCAGGCGATGATTATGACACCATCAAATCGGCGGTGATGGCATCGGTGAATGGTCATTTTAGACCAGAGTTTATCAACCGTATCGATGAGATTGTCGTATTTCATAGCTTAGGACAAGCGCAGATGGCAGGCATTGCTGAGATTCAGCTGGATCGCTTGCGTGCTCGCCTAAAAGAGCGTGAACTGGGGCTTGTAATGAGTGATGATGCGATGACGCATTTGGTAGAGATTGGTTATGATCCTGTATTTGGCGCGCGACCACTCAAGCGAGCCATTCAGCAAGAAATCGAAAACCCATTGGCACAGCTGCTACTGTCTGGCGAGTTTGTCGCAGGTGATGTCATCAGCGTTGAGTGGGTGGATGATAAATTTGCGTTTAACAAATTGCGCTATAGCTAATTCATCATCCAACAAACCAACCGTTTACATCAGTAGGCGGTTGGTTTTTTTATGATTAAGCTTTGATGGGTTTTAGCACCAAGCGCCAATAAGCCAAAGTACCCAAAAGCAGCATCACTGCCATCAGATAATATAGCTTGGCTAAGATCAGATGGGTGGGAACGCCCATTTGATTTAGCTGAATAAAGCTTTGAATGCCGTGTGTGCTGGGTAGCAGCCAAGCGATCTTGGTCAGCCAATCAGGCATCGCCAACATCGGATAGGCAAGGCCAGATAATAAAAATAAAGGTATTGATGAGAAAATCAACATCTGCCCAACGCGTTCGGCACGATCAAAATAAGAACTGATGACCAAAGACAGCGAAATCACCGCACCGACAAAAATCGGCGTCGCAAACATCATGCCCCAAAAATTACCCCCTCTGGGATAATCATTATGCCAATACACAAACCCAAACAAAAACCAACAAGACAAACAGCCAATGATCCCTGAAACCACATAGATCGCCAAAAAGCGACTAGTAGTCAAGCGCAGCCATCGTCTGCGATATTCCATCAGTAACATCCCGACGCCCAGCAGCAGTGTCTGATGCACGATCAAAGGGGCAACCGCAGGAAAAACATAGCTGCCATAACCTGCAGTGGTGTTAAATAAGGGCTGTTCATGAATCGGCGGCGGCAGATGAAAGTGACTGATTTCACGATATTTTTCTATTTCACTGATCAAAGTCTGCTTAAGGCTGCTGACCAAGCCCTTACCGATGGTTTGAGTTTTTAATAAATACGCGCCGCTTAAATACAAACCAATGCCGCCTGTGTCCTGATGGTGAATGCTTTGGCTAAGATTATCAGGCAGGTATAAGATGCCATCAGCTCGCCCCATTTTTACTTGGTACATGGCCTCTGGAAAGCTTGTGGTGATATCGTAAATGTGGATGTTTGGGCTGTTTGCGGTATTTTGAATGATGGTGTGGGTCAGCGGACTTTGCTCAGCATCGACGATCACCAATGGCAGGTGCTCGACATGCTCAGCTTGGTATGCCGCAGGATAGAAAAACCCATAAAAGCCAACAGACAGCACCATCGTCAAGGCAATGGAGCGATTTGTAAAAATCAGCTTAAGCGCTTGTAGGCAGTCGTATAACAGCTGCATCAATGCGCATCGAAAACGATCAATCATAAGCATCAGGCGATAAGGCGATATGTGGCGCGCGTTTTTTTGAGTAATCGCATGCACAATCCGACAAATAGCATCAAAAAAACCAATAAATTTAATAAATTAGGCAGCATTGCTTGCCAAGGGCTTGCAATGATCCAGCTTTGGGTTTGTAATTGGGCGTAGCTGCTAAATGGCAAAATGTGCGACCAAAACTGAGTAAAGCCAGAGGCATTATTCAAAGGCAGCGTCACCCCTGCAAAGCTCATCGATGAGCCGCCATATACCGCTAATATTCCAAAGCTTTTATTGGCACTGCGTACCGCCAGGGCAATCAATGCACCAAAAAAAGCATAAGCCAAATAAAACACCACTTGCCCAGACAGCAGCCAGCCGATGCTGCCCATCACAGCATAATCTCGAACCCACACCATCCACATTAGCCACAGCCATGTCCAAAGACAGATGCTCAGCAGATATGGCATGATTTTACCAATCAGTGCTGCCATCGGCGCCTTCGTTAACCATGAGCTGATCGTATCATCAGCAAACTCGATCCCGACAGCATAAGCCACTTGGCAGCTTAGCAGCAGATGTAGCACGGCGGTGAGCACAAAGGGCGATAAAAATAGTTCATAACTCAAGCTTGGATTAAACAGCACCTCGGTCTTAATCGTCGGTAATGGCACTTCAAATTTGGGCAAGGTATTGATGAGATAAGACTCACTTATAAATGCTTGCATGCCTGAGAGTACCGCTGATCTTAGCGCAGTACTGATTCCGGCGGCCATGCTGTATAAGGCTTGGTTATAGACCAGCTGAATTTGGGGATCCTCACCATTGACCAGATGATATTGGGCATGATGCGGAATATATAGATAGCCGCCGATCTCAAGGGTGTTGATCGCCTGTTCGACTGCAGCTTGATCGTTCATGACAGCAATGACTTCCAGTTGCTGATTAGCACGCGCGTGGTGAATGATGGTGGCGCTAAGTTCACTGTGGTCACGGTCGATGATCATGATCGGCAGGTGCTCAGCTTTGGTGTGAATGAACATGCTGCCAAATAACACCGTCACCAGCAAAGGAATACCAAATACACCAAACATATCCCAACGACTATGAGAGATGCGTCTGCATTCACGATAAAAACTGCGCCAAACTTCCATCATGAAGCGGCTTTTGGGAGGGTGCTTTGTACTCATAACATTCTGCCAAATCAGTCAGTCAATCGGCAATGCGAATCTCAAAAACAACGCTCATACCAGCAACCAAGCCTTCGATTGGCTCTGCAGGTTTAAGCTTTAGCTCAAAGCTTTTGATGTCATAGCCGCCTGTTTGTCGCGTGGTTTTGATGGTGGCAAATTCTCCCTCAGCGCCGATGTGGCTGATGTGAAATTCAACAGAGCGGTTTAATGCCGGGATAAATCCTGTCAGGCTTGATGCCTGCTGTACATAGGGTAGATAATCCTCGCGGACGCTGAGCTTGACGGTATCGCTAGGCTTGATCATGCTGATCACAGGCACGGCGATGGCGACCAGTTCACTGGGCTTGGCATAGATTTTATTGATGACGCCATCGATGGGCGCGATCAAATTGGTCTCAGCATCTAAAGCGGCTGCTTCAGCGACCGCAGCTTGTGCGATCTGCACTTGTGCGTCGGCGCTGGAGATAACCTCATCACTGCGACCGCGCTCTGCCTTAAGATACTGCTGATGCGCGGCTTCTGCCAGTTGTTCTGATGAGGTTTTGGCGGCTTGCATTTCATCGCGTCTTTGGCGGCTGATGACGCCTTGCTGGTACAGATACTCACCGCGTGCTGCTGTTTCGGCTGCCAGCATTGCTTGAGCTTTGGCACTTTGCCAGTTGGCATATAAGCTGTCGGTATTTTCTTGGCGTGTGCCGCGATTTGCCAGTGACTGAGAGGCCAGTGCCGACTGTAGCATAGCGTCGGCTTGTTCTTTTTTGGCGATGATCTCAGGGCTGATCAGCTTAGCCAGTAGTGTGCCTTGTTGGACGCTTTGGCCTTCTTGGACATAGATGGCGTCGATGCGACTGGGCAGCTTCGTGCTTAGGTTGACCGTTTCGCTATCCACCTCACCTTGTAAAGTGACGATTTGACCGCCACTTGCCAATTTGCTTTTGGCAGCATGAAAGAGCCCGCCTGACGATGGCGCACTTGAGGCAGGCGAGGGCGCGCTATAGCTTTGTAATAATCCATATAAAATCCCCAAAATCAGTAGCACGAACAGCGCGATCAGTGCGATTAAGGCGATGGGTTTTTTGGGTTTTTTATAGCTGTGCTTAGTCTGTGATTGCATATGATCGATGTCTGATTGTTCAGCGGTCGATGTTTTGGTGGGTTCATCGGCAGGCGTCATGGGTTTTTTGAGATCTTGTGTCATGGCAAATCATCATTCGGTTACGATCATGGTGGTGTCGGCGCGGTATAGATACTCACCAAAGCGATCGAGTTCACCTGTGTGGTGCAATACAGTCGCCAGTGCCATGATGTAGTGATAGGCATTGGTGGCGATGTCGCTTTGGATCTGATGGACGCGAGTCTCAGCATCGACCACTTCTGCGACGGTACCAAAGCCTTCTTGAAAAGAGAGTCGCTGAATGCGCAGATTCTCAAGTGCAGCGATGCGGTTATCGGTGAGCAGTCGATGGGTGTTTTGGGTATTTTGAATATCCAAATAGGCTCGGTGCAGACTGCTGGTCATGTCTTGGGTGGTTTGGAGCGCGACCAGATTGGCAGCATCTGCTTGTAATCGACTGGCTTTGATCTGTGCGTTGCGATCCATGCCTGAATATAGGGTATAATTGGCAGCGACGCCCACGAACCAGTCTTGGTCATCAAGCGCCACTTCACCTAAGGCGAATACTTTAGGCTTTTTGCTGGCTTCTTGGAGTGTGACTTGGTTTTGGGCGATGCGCACATCGGTGCTCAGCTTTTGGGTGATCGGAGAATTGGATGTTAGTTTTTCAAGCAGCGCGTCATAATTTGGCTGTTCATTGGTATTTATAAATAGCGGTGTGGTTAGCTGACTAATCGTCGGATCTTGTAATAAGGTTCGAATCTCGAAGATATTTTGTTGGTGCGTGAGTGCAGCAGAGTGATGCAGACGGTCTGCATGGTTGCGCGCCACCTCGAACTGCATGCGCTGGCCACGACTGATAAAGCCTGCTTGCTCAAGCTGATGGGCGTGATCGACATGCAGCTGCATGGCTTGGAATTGGTAGCCTGTGGTGCTTTGTAGAGACTGGCTAAGCTGGGTGCCAAAATATTTGCCGATGAGATTAAGTTTCTCAAGCTGCTGCTGTTCTTGTTCGGACAGCAGATGGCGCTTGGCGTTTAGCTGTGCGATTTGTTGGAGGCTACTGATCGCGCCGCCTGTATAAATGGGCAAAGTGACAGCAATGCTTGGCTTAACTGTCGTGTCTTTGGCGTCCAGATGTAGCTCATTTGGTAGGCGATCATTGGCACGGCTTAACAGTGATTGCGCGCTGCTGCTCATCAGCTCAGATAAGGCAGGGTCTAAGCCTTGAGCATTGAGCTGTTGGATGTGTTCATCGATACTGCCTGAGATTTGTTGATTTAGGGTATTTATTAGAGGCTGCGTCGATACATCGGCAGTCTGATGATAGCTGAGCGCGCGTACATTCAACGATACATTAGGTCTGTGCAGTCCTTGTACAGCGTCTGCTTGTAATTGACTGGCTTGACTGAGTAATGCCGAGGATTGTAAACGCTTTGAGGAAGTCAATAGCTTGGACTGTGCTTGCTCAAAGCTGTAAGTACTGGCAAGGGCTGTAGAGGTGTATAAACACATCACCGCCCCTACCAGTCTGATGAGATGTCGCATCATGGGGCCATTATCTGTGCTAAATTTGATCTGTATTATAGCAAATCTTTCATTTTAGATAGACTTGAAACAATGACTGCTCGGTAAGCGCAATCAATCCAAGATGCGCAAGGTACTGCCTTTGGGGCGATCCTGCTCATCTGTATCAAAAGCTTCCTCGATGGCCTCATGCGCTTCATAGCCATCATATTCTGAAGGGTCGAAGAATATGCCGTGCTCAGGATCTTCTTTGGCATAGATCGCCATCACGGCAGCCATCGGTATCCAGACTTCTTCAGACACGCCGCTAAATCGGGCAGCAAAGCTGATGGCATCATTATCAATCTGTAGATTGTGGGTGGCTTGATAAGATGCTGCCAACACCAAACGGCCGTCTTGGGCGTATTGCAATGGTGCGTGCAGATCGTTGTGAGTGGCGTCGATCATCAAATAAGGCGTATAGTCATTATCCTGCATCCATTCATGAAAGGCGCGGATAAGGTAAGGGCGTTTTGGTGTGATCATAGTGACTCCATGGGTCTAATACTGGCAATAAAACTGGGGCGTGAAAATAGCCGATCTTGATATTCTAATAAGGGGCGAATCAGATGTGTGGGCAAGTTGATGTTCATGTCAGGTAAGCGCCATAATAAAGGCAACAGTAATGCATCACACCACCCAAATTCATCGGATAAAAAATAGGGCTTATGTCCAAATAAAGGGGCGAGCGTCACCAGTGAATCGGATAACGATTTTTTGGCATTAAGTGCACTTTGTTCATCAAAGCTGTCAGGATGTGTCATTAAAATGAACGCTTGGGATAGCCAATCATTCTGTAATCGCCAAGCCAACTGACGAATTTTGGCGCGCTCACTGGGTACGCTAGGCAGCAGCCTCGGTGATTGATGGCGCTCTTCTAGGTATTCAAAAATGACAGTCAACTCATACAAAGCGACATCGCGGTTCACCAGTACTGGCAGGGTGCGATAGGGGTTGAGTTCCGTCAGCTCTTCAGAGCGCTCATCTTCCATTATGACCAGCTGATAGTTAAGTTGTTTTTCTTCGAGCAGTAGGCGCACGATATGACTGTGTATGCCATGATCGGCATACAAGACAAATTGTGTCAATGAAAGATGCGGTAATTCCATAAAATACCATTGCCTAAATGAGCATATTAGTTTATCAAAAATTTGCCAAGCTGTGTGTAATTATCTGCCCAATTTCTCAATTCATTGGCATATTTATCAAAAAAAGACCGATGACACATATCATCGGTCTTTGTTGGGTGTCGCCCAATCTGCTTAATGCAGATTATTTGACATCTTTCCAAAATTCTTTATTCAACAGATAAACTGGGATTAAAAGAATTAACAGGAATAAAATCACAAACGCACCATAGATCTTACGATCATGACGGACTGGCTCAGCCATCCACGCCATGAAGTTGACCAAATCACCGACGCGCTGTTCATACGCTTCTTGACCCAATTCTTCTTGTAGGTTGTGAAGCACATGCGGCATGGCGGCATTGGCCAAGACCAAGTTGTTGGCGCCCCAAGGGCGGCTTGGATCTTCATAGAAACTGAGTAGATAGGTATAAACCCAGTCATCACCACGCAGGCGAGTTTCTAGTGACAAATCTGGTGGCGGCGCACCAAACCATGCACCTTGTAGCTCAGGATCGATGCCTGCGGTGATGTGATCACCGATTTGGTTGGCACTGACCATCAAATATTTTTCGACCAATTCAGGTGGAATGTCCAAGTCTTGGGCGATGCGAGAGTGGCGCACATACTGGGCTGAGTGACAGCCGACACAGTAGTTCATGAACATTGCAGCACCGCGTTGTAGCGAGCCTTTGTTAGTCAGGTCGATCGGTGCTTTGCTACATTCTAAAGTCACCACAGTGCCATCAGCTTCGGTAAATGTACCACAGCCATCACCACCAGCTGCCATGGCGTTGGTGCTGGCAAAAGCACCAACTGTCGCCAAAACGGCACCTGCACCAAATTTAACAAGTGAATTAAGTGCTTTCATTAGTGGCCTCCGGTTACGCGTTCTGGTGGTTGTTTACACTTCTCAATTGAGGTGTAAAAAGGCATCAATAGGAAATACAAGAAGTATAGGATAGTACAAATACGACCAACGATGGTGCCTGTTGGTGTAGAGGTAACACCGCCCAGATAGCCTAGGATCAGGAAGCTTACCACAAAGATGGCCAGAGCAATCTTAGACAGTGTGCCCTTGTAGCGGATTGAGCGAACAGGTGAACGATCCAACCAAGGCAATACGAACAAGATGGCAATCGCACCAAACATCACGATGACACCAGGCAGCGCTGAACCGAACATTGATGGTGTTGCACGCAGCATCGCGTAGTATGGCATGTAGTACCAAACAGGAGCAATGTGTGCTGGCGTTTTCAATGCATTAGCAGCTTCAAAGTTTGGCTTTTCTAGGAAGTAACCACCGCCTTCTGGGAAGAAGAACACCACAGCAAAGAACAAGATGAAGAATACCACGATACCAACCATGTCATGCACGGTATAGTAAGGATGGAATGGAACGCCATCTAGCGGCACGCCATTTTTGTCTTTTAGTTTCTTAATATCGATGCCATCAGGGTTGTTTGAGCCAACATGGTGTAGTGCAACCAGATGCATGAATACCAAGCCAACCAAAATCAGTGGAATGGCCACGACATGCAGTGCAAAGAAGCGGTTCAAAGTGATGCCTGAGATGATGTAGTCACCTTTCACCCATTCACCCAATGCATCGCCAATGAATGGAATGGCTGCTGGCAGGTTCAAAATAACTTGAGCGCCCCAGAATGACATGTTACCCCATGGCAGTAGATAACCAAAGAAACCTTCAGCCATCAAGCATAGGTAAATCGCCATACCAATGATCCAAACCAGCTCACGCGGTTTTTTGTACGAACCATACAGTAGGCCACGGAACATGTGCAGATACACGACGACAAAGAAAGCTGACGCGCCAGTGGAGTGCATGTAGCGGATCAGCCAGCCGCCCTTGACATCACGCATGATGTATTCAAGTGAGGCAAAAGCACCCTCGGCACTTGGGTTAAACATCATGGTAAGCCAAATACCAGTAACCAGCTGGTTTACTAGTACCACCATGGATAATACGCCAAAGAAATACCAAAAGTTAAAATTCTTTGGTGCGTAGTATTTAGACATATGATATTCATAAGTCTCAGTCGCAGGATAGCGAGCATCTATCCAGCTCATGAATTTCTTAGCAGCACTCATGATTAGGCCTCCCCAACAGTCAAGATTGTGCCATCAATACTGTATTCTGGAATAGGTAGATTAAGCGGAGCTGGCATGCCGCTATAAACACGACCTGATAAGTCGTACATAGAACCGTGGCAAGGGCAGAAGAAGCCGCCATACCAGTCAGCACCGCCCAGATCGGCTGCACCAACTTCAGGACGGAATATTGGCGCACAGCCCAGATGCGTACAAACACCCTCAACGACCAAAATATTTGGTTCGATAGAGCGTGTCTCGTTTTTGCAGTATTCAGGCTGTACAGACCCATCGGATGTTGGGTCGGCAAGTTTTGGGGTTACTTTGCTAAGATTTGCCACCATTTCATCGGTACGCTTAACGACGAAGATTGGCTTGCCGCGATATTTTACGGTAATCATTTGACCGTTTTCAATGCCACTGATGTCTGTTACAACAGCAGCACCCGCAGCTTCCGCCTTTGCACTTGGATACCAAGAACGGACAAATGGGGTGGCAATCGCACCGACGCCGACTGCGCCGATGGCAGCGGTCGTCGCGATTAGGACTCTACGGCGTTTAACATTCACGCCTTCGGCATGGCTCATTAAAACTTCCTCCAGAAAAAGAATGGGAATATTCCCATGCTGGGTGTGTGGCTATGATAAAACACTTTTATCAAATTTGCCACATTTGCTGTGCCTATTTTTGCTAAATATGACTATTTTAAGCTATTTTTGTAATAAAATAAATTCTTCTCTTACAAACTTGGCAAAAAAAGTCGCAAAAAATTTAATGATTTAACGAAAATGCGAGTTTACTGAATATTGGTTTGTGTAATATTAAAGTAAAGTTGCTAAATCTGAAATTTTCGCAAAAAAATTATCTCTATAATGTTACCATATTTTAAACTTTTTTTCTGCACTACATGTGTTAAAAGCGGCGAAAATTACAAAAAAATTATCAGTTAGCGGTCTTGATGCTAAATGCTGAAACTTAGCCATTGGGTCTTGGTGGAAATGGTGCTGACTGATTGGCACAAAAAAACTCCCGATATGCATCGAGAGTTTTTTGAACGATAATCGTAAAATTAACGCTTTGAGAACTGTGGACGACGACGTGCTTTGCGTAGACCAAGTTTTTTACGCTCAACTTCACGAGCATCACGAGTGACGAAGCCAGCTGCTTTTAGGGCAGGCTTGAAGGTTTCATCTTGTTCGATCAAAGCGCGGGTGATGCCATGACGGATCGCACCTGCTTGACCGTTGATGCCGCCACCAACAACAGTGATGTATAGATCAACACTGTCAGTCAATTCTAGCAGCTCTAGTGGCTGACGAACAACCATGCGAGAAGTTTCACGACCAAAGTATTCGTCAAGTGATTTACCGTTTACAACGATGTTACCTGTGCCTTTAGACAAGAAGACACGAGCGGTAGAAGTCTTGCGGCGACCAGTGCCGTAATTGCGTTCCATAATGTCTCCTTAGATGTCTAGTACTTTAGGTTGCTGAGCTGCGTGTGGGTGTTCAGTACCCGCATACAGTTTTAGCTTTTTAATCATCGCATAGCCCAAAGGACCTTTTGGAAGCATGCCTTTAACAGCTTTGTGCAACACATCTTCTGGCTTGTGTGCTAGAAGTTTTGTGAAGTTGGTCTCTTTGATACCGCCTGGATAGCCAGTGTGACGGTAGTACTTCTTGTCCTGAGCTTTTTTGCCAGTTACAGCAATTTTGTCAGCATTGATAACAACGATATAATCGCCAGTATCAACATGTGGAGTGTACGATGGCTTGTGTTTACCACGCAGACGAGAAGCAATCTCAGAAGCTAGACGACCTAGAGTTTTGCCTTCAGCGTCCACGACATACCAGTCATGTACAACTTCAGCGGGTTTGGCACTGATAGTAGTAGTCATAAAAAACCTATTTAGTTGAGTTTGAGAGAGTATAAACAAAAAAATCTCAAGCAATGCTTGATTTTAGTTGTTTTTTAAGTTGGGGAAACGAAGGGCTCTCAAAAAACAGCCGCGATTATACCAAATTATTGATGGCTTATGCAAGCATTATTTGATTGTTTGTGTGGATAAATGATAATCTGATGCCAAAAGGTTAAAGAGTTTGGCTAAGTCAAGCGGCTGTATCGCTCGCCATCGTGCGCTTGGATTTTTAGTCTTTTTTGTCTTTGTTATCAGCATCGCCTGGGATGATGGCTTTGCCAACCGCAACCGTGCCTTTGACGACGCCTTTGGTGGTCTTGTAGGCGATTTTGGCGGGGACAGTGACGACTTTATGCACGCAGCCACTTAATGCCACACTTAGTGTAAACAGGGTCAAAAAATGTACCAATTTCATCGGTCAGCTCCCATGCGATAGATTGGCTTATCATAATCAATGATGCAACAAAATGCAACTGAAGAAATTCTGAGTACAGAGCTCAGATTTTCGCAGTTTTGTGATAAAACTATGCTAAAATAAGCAGTTTAGATTTGGATTTTTTTGTTGTTGGCTTAGGCGATGAGCCGATGTTTGGTCAGTATTTAGTGTTTGATCTGTTAAAAGGTCGGGATCTTAAGAGGTCGGCATCTGACAGACGATCTGCAACAAAAATCAGGTGGATGAATTTATGACAAGCACTTATCACTTTTCAAAAACTTATGATGTCATCGTCGTCGGCGGCGGACATGCAGGCACCGAAGCGGCTTTGGCTGCAGCTCGCATGGGCAGTCAGACGCTGCTGGTGACGCATAACATCGAAACTTTGGGTCAGATGAGCTGCAACCCTGCCATCGGCGGCATCGGCAAGTCACATCTGGTGCGCGAGGTCGATGCTCTGGGTGGGGCGATGGCGCTGGCCACCGACCAAGCGGGTATCCAATTTCGGGTATTAAATAGCCGAAAGGGCGCGGCTGTGCGAGCGACGCGTGCGCAGGCTGACCGCATACTTTATAAAGCCGCGATTCGCCACACCCTTGAAAATCAGCCAAATCTTGACTTATTTCAGCAGCCTGTTGATGACATTATTATCGAAAATGGTCGTGCGGTCGCGGTGGTGACGGCATCAGGCGTGCGCTTTAATACGCGCGCGGTGGTGTTAACCTCGGGGACTTTTTTGGGTGGGGTGATCCATGTGGGTCTAGACAGTCAAAGTGGCGGCCGCGCTGGTGATATGCCATCGATTCGACTGGCTGATCGTCTGCGCGAACTTAAGCTGCCTGTTGGCCGCTTGAAGACAGGCACACCTGCGCGTATTGATGCCCGTACGGTGGATTTTAGCGTGATGATCGAGCAACCAGGCGATACACCGCTGCCAGTGATGAGCTATATGGGTGATGTCAGCATGCATCCTCGTCAGATCAGCTGCTACATCACCCACACCAATGAGCGCACACATGAGATCATCCGCCAAAATCTCGATCGCAGCCCGATGTTCAGCGGTAAAATTGAGGGTGTCGGCCCACGTTATTGCCCTTCGATTGAGGATAAGATTCATCGTTTTGCCGATAAAGACAGTCATCAGATTTTTATTGAGCCTGAGGGCTTGACCACCCATGAGTTGTACCCTAATGGTATCTCAACCAGTCTGCCGTTTGATGTGCAAGTGGCATTCATTCATTCGATGAAAGGTCTTGAAAACGCGCATATCACACGCCCAGGATATGCCATCGAGTACGATTATTTTGATCCGCAAAATCTCAAGCCGACTTTGGAAACCAAGTCCATTGATGGGTTGTTTTTTGCTGGACAAATTAACGGTACGACAGGTTACGAAGAGGCTGCAGCACAAGGCTTGTTGGCTGGACTGAACGCTGCACGCCAAGCGATGGATGAATCGCCTTGGACGCCGATGCGTCATGAAGCATACCTTGGGGTATTGGTTGATGATTTGATCACGCACGGTACCAAAGAGCCGTATCGCATGTTTACCAGTCGCGCTGAGCATCGCCTGCTTTTGCGTGAGGACAATGCCGATGAGCGTCTGACTGCCATCGGGCGTAAGCTTGGCTTGATCAGTGATGCGCGCTGGGAGAAATTTGAGCAAAAACAAGAAGCCATCGCCCAAGAAACCGCGCGACTGCAAGACATCTGGGCGACGCCAAATAATGCGATCGGCAAAGCATTCATGGCGCATACCGATGAGGTATTAACCAAAGAAAATACTCTGCTTGATCTTTTAAAACGCCCGAACATCACCTTTGATGACATCGCCAAAGTCTCTGACAGTAGCGTCAGCAATGAAGTGGGCGAGCAGATCGAGATCGCGGTAAAATACGCAGGCTACATCGATCGCCAAAATGAAGAGATCGCACAGATGAAGCGGCTTGAGGATACGGCTTTGCCTTTGGATTTTGATTATGCCTCTGTGTCAGGTTTGTCCAATGAAATCATCCAAAAACTCAGCCAAATCCGCCCAGCCACCTTGGGTCAGGCATCGCGTATCAGTGGTGTCACACCAGCGGCGATCAGTCTACTTGGTATGACACTCAAAAAGCAGAAAAAATCCCAAGCCATCCTTGAACAGACGGTGTAAATCATGACTGTCCAAGCTGTCTTATCTGCGTTAAGCTTCGCTTTTGTGATTGTGTTTCCAAACTTGGCTTTGATGGCCTTGGGCTATGTTATGCAGCGACGCCTGATTATTAATGCAGGCTTTATTGAGACGGCGTCGAGCATGGTGTTTAATTATTGCTTGCCTTGCCTGCTATTTTTTAGTGTACTAAAAAGCGAGGTGAGCATCTTTGATCAATCTTGGCTGCTGTTGGCGGGATTTATCACCACTTTTGGGCTGTTCTTTTTGGCAGAGATTTATGCCAAATTTTTTGTCCCAAAGCTTGGCGATAAAGGTGTGTTCGTCCAAGGTGTGTTTCGCTCGAATATGGCGATCATTAGTCTGGCCACTGTCGCCAATGCCTACGGCGATGCAGGACTTGGCGTCGGCGCGGTCTATATGGGCATTATCACCATTTTATATAATGTGCTGGCGGTGATTACCTTGTCACGCACCACCCAAAAAACAGGCAACTGGTTCAATCAAGCGACAGACATTGCCATCAAAATTTTTAAAAATCCTTTAATCATCGCGCTGTTATTGGCTTTTATTTATAAAGGTCTAAATCTGCCCGCATTGCCAGAATTTATCAATACCACAGGTGCGCTGTTGGGTGCAGTGGCGCTGCCTTTGGCGCTCATTTGCGCTGGGGCGACCTTAGACATTCGTTCGATGATGCAGCCATCTGGGGTGTCTATGCAAGCCAGCATCGGGAGAATCCTTATCGCGCCGTTGATCGCAGTGATCACGGGCGTGGTGATGGCGCTACCGCCTTTGCAATTTGGGGTATTGTATTTGATGGTCGCAAGCCCAGTTGCAGCGGCAAGCTATGTGATGGCCAAAGCCATGGGTGGCAACGATGTGCTTGCGGCGAATATTTTGGGCTTTACCACGGTATTTGGGATGATTGGCATGGCAGTTGGTATGGCGATTTTAAGGGTTTTGGGTTGGGTGTGAGCGTCTGGCTACAAATTGATAGCATAATCACAACAAAAATATGCACGCCTTTTAGCTCAGGCTGTTATCATAAAACCAAGACAAGTGGTTGGATTGATTTCGTTTTATCCAAAACAACAGTCGTTTGTGATCAAATGATTATTAAGATCGGCATATGAATAAAAGATCGTTCGCTGTGCTGGTGAGATGATTTTCCATCGATGTCTGAACTTATCAGCCCATTTGTCAGTAGTAATGTTTTAGTTTATTAATAGAATTTCAAGGAAAGCACATGAGTCAGAATCAAGATATTTTTCAAGCACTTATCTCATCACATCAGACACAGCGTGCGCTGTGCGATGATCTAGAATCGCTACTATCAACAGACATTAAAGCTGCCAAAAAAGCCTATCCTGAACTTGAAATCGAGTTGCAAGCTCATGCTGCTGCCGAAGAGCGTCACCTGTATGTGCCTGTGATGCAGTATGATGAGGGTCTGGATTTGTCGCGCCATGCCATCGCTGAGCATCACGAAATGGATGAGTTGATGCACACGCTCAATGATGGCCGCATCAGTGATGAGACTTGGCAGACCACCTGTCAATCACTGATCGATGAAGTGCGCCATCATCTCAAAGAAGAAGAGCAAGAATTTTTTAAGGAAGCCAAAAAGATTTTGGATGACGAGCAGCAGCAGCGTTTGGGTGCTTTATATGAAGTGGAGCATAGCACCTTTGAGCGTAATAATGGCTGACCAATCACCAGAAAATGGCTGACCAATCACCACAAAAATGCAATTCGATGCAGTTTGTGATCACGAGCATATCAGCCAATACGAGCGTGGATTAGTAACTCAAACTAGCCAAGCTGAGTAACGCCGGCGCCATATAAGATACTGTGGCCACCGGCGTGTTTTTGCACGACGATCTGAGTGTCGATGCGCTCTTTTAGGCTTGCGACATGGCTGATGATGCCGATGCTTTTGCCGCTTTGTTGTAGCTCAAATAAAGTGCTTAGCGCCAAATCCAGTGCCGCTTCATCCAGCGTCCCAAAACCTTCATCCAAAAACAGCGATTCGATTTGTACATTTTGGCTATTGATTTGTGATAATCCCAAAGCCAACGCCAGCGAGATGATGAAGCTTTCGCCACCAGATAGGTTTTTGCTGCTGCGAATGGCATCGCCTTGATGCAGATCGGTCACTAAGATCTCAAGCGCTTTGCCATCTTGATCATCGGTGGTCAATAGATAGCGGTCATTCATCTTACTTAAAATCTGATTGGCATGCTGCAACACCAGATCGAGCGTCAATCCCTGCACAAAATTGCGATATTTATTCCCATTTTCTGAGCCGATCAAGGCATTGAGCTTTGCCCAGATGGCGTTGTCTTGTTGTTGTTTTTCAATGTCGGCCAATAAGGCAGCTTGGCGCTCACGATTTTTTAATTCTTGGGCTTTGATGGCATTCATCTCACCGATCTGCTGATGAATCGATGTCCAAGCCTCATGCAGCTCAGCTGACTGCGCCTGTAATGCAGACTGATCCAGGAGTGCAATATCTGCATGTCGTGTTATCAGTTCATCTAATCTGGCTTGGCTGTTTTTGAGTGATATTTGGGTTTGTTTGAGTGCCTCGTGTAGCTGATCGGCAGTTTGCTGCAGATTGGCGATCTGTTCATCTGGCAGTCTGGATGCCAAAAATTCCGCCTCATCGCTAAAGATGGATTCGGCCAAGGCTGTCTGATAGTCGCTTTGATGAGCGGTGAGCTTTTGGGCGATCTCATCGATGATGGCATCAAGGCTTGTGGCTTTGGCTTTTTGAGATTCAAGCTGTACAAGATCGCTTTGTAATTTTGTGGTGAGCTGATCAAGTTGATTGCGCAGATCGCCAAGTTTTGTTTGATAAGACTGCCCCAAAGCATCGATGTCAGCATCGCCAATGAGCTGTACCTTTTGATCGCGCAAAACTTGTATCTCGGCGGATGTTGACTGTAATGCTGTGTGCAGATCGTTAATATCAGGTTTTAGCACTTGGATTTTGTGCTGCTCAACATCGATTTTTATCATCAGCTCGGCCAGCTGTGACTGTGCGTGATTAAGCTTTTGACTGTGTGCTTTGGCGGCATCAATCTGTATTTTTAAGGTGCTGCAGTCATGATCTAGAGCAGCACGCATGTCGGTGATTAGGGCCAGATCAGCATCATGCGGTATGATGATGGCATTTGCATCTGGAAAACCTTTAAACGCAGGTTGATTGTGAGGATCAGATTGATATTGATATTGCTCAACGCGCTCAGCACAAACAGACAGATTCGGTAGGCTGTCGCTCAATGTCGCCAAATGCAAGCTAAGTTCACCATAAGTGTCATTGCCTTCTGACTGTAACAATGCCATCAGTGAGGGTATGAGATGTTGCTGCAAATGACAGGCTGCATCATGCACTGTCAAGATCAGCGCTCGTGCTTCTTGATTGGTTTTGACCCCTGCATTCTCGAGTGACTGATTCTCATAATTGAATTTATCTAAATTATTCTCACTGATCTGAATCTGAGCCATGAGATGATTGGCATCCTCAAAAGTGCGCATCTTATGCTCGACATCGGCATGCAACTGATGGCTTAACATGTCAATGTCGCTGTGAGAGGGTAGATCGCTATGTTCAGAAAAATCCTGTGAAATCTGCGCCCATAGATCGCGCATCCTTTGCTGGATATGCTCGCTGTTTTTGTGCTGAGTGGACAGCTGATACGCGTTATTTTGAAGGTTAATCTGTAGCTGTTGCAGTGAGTTTTTGTAGTGTTCGAGCTGCAGTCGTTGCTGCTCAAGGCTGTGTTCGATAGACTCAAGCTGCTCTTTTGCCAATGTGACATCATCAGTGTCACTGGGGTGATCTGCATGCTTATAAGGATGCTCGGTGCTGCCACACAGTGGGCAAGGAGCGCCATCATTTAAGTGATCTAATTGCGCTTTTAGCTGTATCAGTTGAGTTTGTAGGCTGAAGTTATCGAGCTGCAAGCTATGATTCTTCTGGGTTTGCTCAATTTGACCTTGCAGAGACTGCATGGCATCTTCGATTGAGGACTGCTCATCTGACAGCTGAATTTTTTGTTGGTTTAATCGCGCGATCTCATCGGATATCGGCAAATAGTGCTGGTAGTGCTGCTGAATTTGCTCGAGGATTTGTCGTGTCTGGCTGCTGTTTTTGATGGTATTTTGAAGTTCGTTCAGCTGCTGCTGAAGCGAAGCGATGTTGAGATCTTCATGGATGTGATCTAGATTTAACAGCTGATAAAATGCTTGCCTCTGTGAGCGCATTTCATTACTTGTTTTTCTGATTAGATTATCTTTTTCTTTGAAATTTTCTCGGATATTTTGTAATTCAATCAGGGTGTGTTTTAGTTTTGCTAAGTCGGTTTGATATAGCTGATATGCACGCATCATCGAATCCGACAGGGCATCAAATTGTGCCAGATTTTGGGATTTTTTATGAAATTTTTCTGACAAATGCTCTAGCTGATTGTCATGATAATTGCTGTTTAATTCTGCGATGACTGCTTGGATGCGCTGCCGATCGCTGATAAGCTGGGCCAGTATCTGCTCACTGTGCTGCAAATCCAGCTGATTTTTTTCTAGAGCCTTTGTCTGATGAGTCAAGTTTTGTGTCAATGATGAAATCTGCAAATCAAGCTTGCGCGCTGCTTGCAAATTGGGCTTGATGGCTTCGTAATCTTGGGTATATTTTTGTAGTTTTTCTTGAATATTTGATTGCTGAACACGATGGTCATCGACGCTACTTTGAAGGGCGGTTAGGCTTTCGGTGAGCTTTATTCTGTCCTGTGTTTTATGATCGTGCTGCTCGGAGGTTTGTGCGACGGCTTGGTATAATGGACTGAGCGCTTGGGCGTGCTTGGCTTGATTAAGGCGCGCCATTTCATCAGAAAATTCATTAATATCTGATTGATTTTTAAGGATTTTATTTTGCCATGTGGTCACTTCATCTGTTAAGGTGGCGTACTGCTCGGCCAGCTTTAGTTGAGCTTGAGTCTGCTCAATTTGGCTGTCAATTTGTGATTTTTGTTCGCTGATGCTGCTGATACGATCAATCAAAGCATCATAATCTTCGGTGCTTAACAGCTGTAATTCTGCCAGTTTTAATTGGCGTTCTTTTAACAAATTATTTTGCTGTTTGTGCTTTTCATAGGCGGCTTGACTGATCTGCGCGTAGATCTGCGTGCCGGTGATTTGCTCTAGTATCTGTCCGCGTTCGGCAGCATCCGAGCGTAAAAAAGCAGCAAATTCGCCTTGCACCAGCATCACCGATCGGGTGAACTGCGCTTTATTCATCCCCAAAATTCGCTCAATCTGCTTATTGACCAAGCTGGATTTTTCTTCGATGATCTTGCCATCAGGATCATTGACATGCTTAAGCTCGCTGATCTCGCGACTGACCGCTTGTAATTTGCCATCACTTTTTTGATTGGCACGGCGCTGCGACCAGCTGGCTTGATATAGCTTATCATTGGCGCGAAAAATCACCGTGCTGGCTGCAAAAGCGGTACCGATGCTCATCAGCTCATTTTGATTGGCAGAGATGTTCAGTCGTGGCGTCTCGCCATATAGAGCCAAGCAGATGGCATCCAATATCGTCGTCTTGCCAGCACCAGTTGCGCCTGTGATGGTGAACAGAGCATGATTATGAAAGGCAGGATCCTCAAAGTCAATCTGCCACTTTCCCTTCAAAGAGTTGATGTTCTCAAAGACCAGTTTTAAAATTTTCATCCATCATTCCTGAAATCTGACGCCATGCATCACTTTGGCTTTATTGAGCATTATTATCTGTCTCTTGCATCTGTTTTATCAGTGCCTGATACGCTTGAATCAGCTGCTCTTGTTCATCATCTGGCAGATTTTCTTTGGCCAGCCGCTTTTTAAAAACTTGCATTTCATTTAGCTTATCTAAAGTAATATCCATCGATTTGGCGCGCAGGCTACCTGAGTGCGTCTGGGTGTTTTTGATACTCAGCGCCAGTAGTTGACTGTCTTTGGTGAGTGCGTTGATCTGCTGCTTTAGATTTGGCATCAGACTGTCGCCTGTGTATTCGATCTCAAGCCAAATGGGCTGATCGTGCGCTTTTAGGTCATTGATGGAGGATTCGATGAATGCCATATCGCCACTGATTTTGGCAAGACTCTGAAAAATCGGTACAGGCAGGCTATGAATGCGTACAGCTGAGGTATCCGCGCCATCAAAAAATTGCATCAGATCTGGCTGATCAACGGGCTGCTTTGGTGGCTTGTCATAAGGCAGATCAACGATCAGTACTTGTTTGTGCCGCCCAATCTCCCCAAATCCCATCGCGATCGGTGAGCCGCTATAGCGAATGCGGGATTGTTTGCCGACGATTTGGGCGGCATGAATGTGTCCTAAGGCGACATAATCGATGGCCTCATCAAAAACCTCACTGCTGATCTGGCCGAGGGTGCCGATCTGAATATCACGCATCCCATCATCGGTAGAAGAGACGGCGGCGCCTGCGGCATATAGGTGACCTGTGGCGATGATCGGGATGGTTTTTTGATGTGTTTTATAAATGTGATTTTGCTGATTTTTGGCAAGATCTGCTAAACAATGGTAATGATCAAACATGCCATCAATCAGTAGCTGATTTTTATTGTCGATACTGGTGGAATCGATGCTGGTACGCACATCTCGATCACGCAGATAGGGGACAGCCATGATGATGGCACAAGGTACGCCTGCATCATTGCTAAGAGTGATCAACTCATCATCGATCTGATCACTGATGCTGCCGATGACATGCGTATTAAGCACGCCAAGCACTTCTTTGGTTTTATGTAGGCTGGTGGGTGAATCGTGATTGCCTGCGACGATGATGATGTGCTTGATGTCGTTTTTAAATGCTGTCGCCAAAAACTGATGATACAGATGCTCGGCGCGGTTGCTTGGCGTCATGGTATCAAAAATATCGCCAGCAACAATCAGCACATCCACTTGATAAATTTTCAATGAATCTTGTAGCCAATCTAAAAATTTAGCAAATTCATCATAACGAGACTGGTGATATAGCATCTTGCCCAGATGCCAATCGGAGGTATGTAAAATGCGTAAATGCTCATCAGGCTTGGGCAACTCAGGCGCTGCCAGACTTTGATCGATCAGGTGGGTTTTTAGTATTGACATAACAGATACCAAAAAGACCGTGCAAGACGGTCTTCGTTTTAGACGACAGTACGGACGCTTTCGGCCTTATCCAAGGCGGTGTACAAGCGATTGACTTGATCGGCGTGCGTCAGGTGTAAATTGACACGCAGCGAATGAAAACGGCCTGTACGCGAAGGACGCACCTGAATCGTGGCATGATCAAACTCAGGAAACAACTCAGCCAAGATCAGCTTAACTTCATTGAGCAGGCTGTCGTGATGACCTTCATGGCCGATGATGCTCATCGGATAATCCATTGGAAAATGCCACAGATCAGGGTTTTGGATTTCGGTGCGTGCGGGTTTTTGAGATTGGGTCATAAAAATTTCCTACTAAAAATGTTTGAGTACTTAATGGGGATGATTTGGCCAATTAAAAGAGCCAAAAACCATCAGTCAGCTTAACAAAAACTCCATCACTGCCTTAGATCCCACAAAGCCCACCGCCAACAGTACAAAGCCATAGATGGCAAAATTCGCCGCGCGCTTACCCCGCCAGCCATAGCGATAATGACCAGCAATCAGCACGCCATATAATAGCCAGCTGAGCACGCTAAACACCATCTTATGTGCGATGTGCTGTGTCATGATGTCATAAGTCGCCCCAAAGCCCAAGCCCAGTGCGATGCTCAAAATCACAAAGCCCATCAAAATCATATCAAATAACAAGCTCTCCATGCTCTGTAGTGATGGCAGGCGAGATACCCAAAAACGGTGAATGGTTTTGTGCTTGAGTTCACGAATTTGTAGGCGAAGCAGCAATCCTTGTACCGCTGCCATCAACAGCACACAATAAGCGGCAAAAGACAGCAGGATATGCACTTGAAGATAAATGCCAAGCTGTTCAATCGGCTCATAAGTGGCATCGCCGATATAGCCCAAGCTCACCCCAATCAACGCACTTGGCACTGCCAAAATCCCAAGGCTTAAAATCGGACGATATAAGCCAAACAGCACATAAAATAGTAGGAAAAATAAACTGGTAAGATTTAGCGTATTATATAGATTAAAATTCAGTCCATCTGTGGTGATGATTTGTGGATACAATAAACAGCCATGTAAAACTAGCCCAATGCCAAGTACGCCCAGTAGCAAACCTTTTGAAATGCTGCTTTGCTTGACTAAGGCATTTGCCAAATACAGACTGCTTGCTGTATAAATCAGCACGACACTCAAAAAAATCAACAGCACAAAAACCCCTTTATTCTTATACCATCAACACATCAAGCCTGCTTGTGTTGCGTGATTACACGCTAAAATACAGCAAAAATAGTCAATATTGATGGGATTCGTGCAATTAAATTGGAATATTTGCCTAATTTAGCATAAAATAGCAGTTATTTGTAGCAATAGTTTTGGCAAGTGGCTATCTTGACGCGCTTGTCACTTGATAATGACGGATTTGATATGTTTGATACTTTAACAGAACGACTCTCTGGCAGTTTGCGTAATATCGCGGGTACTGGTCAGCTTACCGAAGATAACATCAAAGACACGCTGCGTGAAGTGCGTATGGCACTGCTTGAAGCGGATGTGGCATTGCCTGTGGCACGAGATTTTGTCGCTAAGGTCAAAGAGCAGGCATTGGGTCAAGATGTCCTAAAAGAGCTGGCACCGGGTCAAGCCTTTGTCAAAATCGTCTATGATGAGCTGACCGAAATGATGGGGAGTGCAAACCAATCGCTTGAGATGACAGGTAAGCCACCAATGGTCTATCTGTTGGCTGGTTTGCAAGGTGCAGGTAAGACGACCACGGCGGGTAAATTGGCGAAGTTTTTGCAAGAAAAACAAGGCAAAAAAGTCATGCTGGTATCAGCGGACGTGTATCGTCCTGCGGCGATTAAGCAGCTTGAGCAGGTGGCAGGACAAGTCAAAGCAAGCTTTGTACCATCATCGGTGGATGAAAAGCCGATTGATATCGCTCGTCGTGCGATTAATGAAGCTAAGCTGCAGTATCAAGACATCCTAATCATCGACACCGCAGGTCGCTTGCATATCGATGATGAGATGATGGATGAAATCAAAGAGCTGACCGCAGCGGTCAATCCAGTAGAGACGCTGTTCGTCGTCGATGCGATGACTGGTCAAGACGCTGCCAATACCGCCAAAGCGTTCAATGATGCACTGCCACTGACTGGCGTGATTTTGACCAAGACCGATGGCGATGCCCGTGGTGGTGCGGCTCTGTCGGTGCGTGCGATTACTGGTAAGCCGATTAAGTTTTTGGGTCGTGGCGAAAAACTAGAAGCGCTTGAGTTATTCCACCCTGAGCGTATCGCACAGCGTATTCTTGGCATGGGTGATGTGCTGAGTTTGGTCGAAGAAGTCGAAGCAAAAATCGACCGCGAAAAAGCCGAACAAATGGCGAAAAAGATGCAAAAGGGCGGTGAATTTGACCTTGAAGATCTTTTGACCCAATTCCAACAAATGAAAAATCTAGGCGGTATGGCAGGTTTTCTAGATAAGATGCCAGGCTTAGGCGGTGCAGATATCCAAAAGGCGATGGCAGAAGCCAAACCAGAAGAAAAGGTCAAAGAAATGGAAGCATTGATTCATTCGATGACGCCATTTGAACGCCAAAATCCAGACAAAATCACCCCAAGCCGTAAGCGTCGTATCGCTGCAGGTTCGGGTAAACAAATCCAAGATGTCAATCGCTTGCTCAAGCAACACAAGCAGATGGCAAAAATGATGAAAATGATCAGCCGTCCTGATGGTATCGGCAAGATGATGAAAGCGGTACAGGGCTTGACTCGTGGTATGTCAGGCGGTGGTCCATTGTTTGGCAATAAAGGTGGTGATGCCAATCAAGCAGCGAATATGGCAGAGATGCAAAAATCGATGCAGGATTTGGGACTAAACCCGAACGACTTGCCAAGCATGGAAGAAATGCAGAAAAAAATGCAAGAAATGGGCGGTCAGCTACCACCACAATTCAAAAAACGCTTCTGATGCATTCATGGTATCACGACGCCCAAGCTATCATGGCTTGGGTCTTAAATTGTCGGTATAAATTGTCAGCAAAATCAGTATATAGGGTAAAACATGGCAATCTTAATGGCGTTTGATACGGTATTTGAGCAGTGTTCGGTGGCAATCGTACAAGATGGCACGGTGCTGTATCATAAGAGTGTTGCGGGCAATCGTGGGCAGACTGAGATTATCCTTGGGATGGTAGATGAGGCCTTGATGCAGACAGGCTTGTCATTAGCTCAACTAGACTGCTTGGCGTTCAACCGTGGACCAGGTGCGTTTAGCGGTATTCGCATTAATACAGCGGTGGTGCAGGCATTATCTGTCGCCAGTGATACACCCTGTGTCGGTGTGTCAAGCTTGGCTGTACTTGCCGATACTGCCTGCCAAAATGATGACTTTAAAGACAACACCGTCATATCAGCAGTGATGGACGCTCGCCAAAACCAAGTATATCATGGGCGATTTGTCACCAAAAATGGCACGCTTAACCGTGATGATGCCGATGGGATAGTCGGTGATGAAGCTTTGCTGGATTATGACAGCCATCTTATTTGTGATGTGGTCGTAGGTGATGGGGTGCAGCTCGTGCAGACTGACAATGCCCAAACTGTGCAGGTGCATCCTACGGCGGTGGATATTGCACGCCTTGGGCTGATTGACTTTTTGGCAGGCAAAGCGGTGAGTGCCGACAATGCATTGCCTGTGTATCTGCGAGATAATGCGTGGAAAACGCTGGCTGAACAGGGCAAAGCTTAAGCTTTCGGGTTTGGCTTAAGCCAAATTTCAGATTTGTGGTGTACAATACGCCGTCTTTTTATTTTTCTTAGGTTGTACTATGGATATTTTGCTGATTATCAAAGCCGTCATCATGGGTATTGTTGAAGGCATTGCAGAATTTTTGCCGATTTCTAGCACTGGCTATTTGATTTTGTCAGCGGATATGATGAATTTTTTGAGCGGTGAATTTCGCAATCTATTCATCGTTTTTATTCAGCTTGGGGCGATTTTGGCGGTCATTTATGATTACTGGGGCAGATTGTGGAATGCCTTTATCGGGCTATTGACCGGTAAGGCAGAAGGCCTTGCCAAGCCTCGCCAGCTGGGTCTTGCTTTGATTGTAGCGACCATACCTGTGATGGTGATGGGCTTTTTGTTCGCTGATGTGATTACCGAGGTGCTGTTCCATCCTTTGGTGGTGGCGACCATGCTGATCATTGGCGCGCTACTGATTATTTATGCTGAGAAAACTCCTCGTAAAATCATCGCTATCGAGGCCGAGAACATCAGCTTTAAGACCGCACTGTATATTGGTCTGTGTCAATGTCTGGCGCTCATTCCAGGCACGAGCCGTTCGGGGGCAACCATCATTGGGGCGTTGCTACTTGGTACATCACGCAAGGCGGCGACTGAGTTTTCGTTTTTCTTGGGCATTCCTGTGATTGTTGGTGCGGCACTGCTTGATTTGGTCAAACACAAAGATGCGCTACAGACCAGTAGTGACTGGATGATCTTGGCTGTCGGTACAGTGGTGTCATTCATCGTAGCACTGCTTTGTATCCGCTTGATGGTGGGCTGGGTCTCCAAAAAAGACTTTATGATTTTTGCTTGGCTGCGTATCATCACAGGCGTGGTGGTGTTGATTGCGTTTTTTGGATTTGGTTATCAGATTCAAGGCTAATCGGTGGTTAAAAAGGGGTGTGCGATGCTATTTTTTGGTGTGGATATTGAGCAGATTAAGCCAATTGAGTCACTGATCAGCACGCACGAGTTGCCGATACAGTTGGATTTTATTAAATTATCAAAACTTAATAATAAGCATCTGAATTTCGCATTTTGCGATCATCATGCCAATCAGGCATTTATCGTTGAAAAAGATAGATTGCTACTGATCCAAAAGCTAGGCGACGATATCATCAAAGTCAGCCCTGATTGGGCATCACAGACTCGTCGTGTGGTATCGGCAGGGCGTAAGTCGGAGCTTGTATTGCAGGCGTGTCGGCTCAATGCAGGCATGATGGCGATTGACGGCACAGCAGGCTTTGGGCATGACAGCCTAATACTTGCTAGCACTGGGGCGAGTGTCTTGATGCTTGAGAGTAATCCTATCATGGCGCTGATGCTGTATGCTGAATATGCTTATATGCAGGACAATCAAAATTGGCAAGGTCTATTATCACGGCTGTCTATCCGCTATGGTGATGTGCGTGATTGCAGTGATGGTGCTGATGTCGTCTATCTAGATCCGATGTTTCCCAAGGATAGCTATGATGCCAAAGTGAATAAATATATGCAAGCCTTGCACAGTTTTGTATCACCACCAACTCTTGATGATGAAAATGAGCTATTAAGCCATGCTAAATCATTATTGCACAGTGCGGATGGACGAGTGGTGGTAAAAAGACCGCTAAATGCACCTTTTTTGGCGAACGAGCCACCCATTCAGTCATGGCAAAATGACGCCATCCGTTTTGACAGATATGATGGCCAAATGCCCTGACGAAGTGGTGATGGCCAAATCGATGACTTGATGATATGAGGATAATAAGGATGGATAATTTTATTGTTTGGGCGTATTTGGGCATCAGCGTATTACTGCTTATCCAAAATTTCAATCACAAACGCCGTATCCGCACGCTTGAGGATGAGATCTTTAAGCTAAAACAGCATGAATGGCTACCATTTGCGCGGACACAGGCGCACTTACCGATGGCACAGTCAGTCAAGGCCATTCGTACACAGTTTCCTGAGCTGAGCCTAAGGCAGGCTTTGCAGCTTTATACCATCGCCAAACAGTGATTGAGTAGTAGCATGAAAAACCATCAAACAGGCGAGCCGATGACGCTTCGTGATAAGCTGACTGCATGGCTGCAGTTGACCCGATTTGACAAACCAGTCGGCACTGAGCTTTTGCTTTATCCGACCTTGTGGGCGGTGCTATTGGCGTATGTCGGTGCCGCTCGATCCATCGACTGGCTCGTGGTGCTGATTTTTACGCTTGGTGCTGTGCTGATGCGTGCAGCGGGCTGTGCCATTAATGACTTTGCTGATCGCAAGGTGGATGGACAGGTCAAGCGTACCAATGGCAGACCGCTGGCTGATGGGCGACTGTCTGCCAAGACTGCAGTAGCGACATTCGTGGGGTTGTCATTGCTGTCAGCGTGCTTGCTGTTTTTCTTGCCAGTTGCGGTGTTTTATTGGTCGCTTGGAGCGGTGGCGCTTGCATTCATCTATCCATTTATGAAGCGATACACCAATTTGCCACAGCTGGTGCTGGCAGCGGCATTTGGCTGGGCGATACCGATGGCGTATGTGGCAGTGCAGGGGCATACCGATGTGTGGACTTGGGTGCTGTTCGTCGCTTATATGTGCTGGACGGTGGCGTATGATACACAGTATGCGATGTGTGACCGTGATGATGATGTTAAAATCGGGGTCAAATCCACGGCGATTTTATTTGGTCGCTATGATGTGCTGATCATTACTTTGTTACAAGTCGGGTTTTTGGTATTGATGGCAATGGCTTTGGCGCATTATTTTGGGCTATTGTCGATGCTGTCTTTGGCGCCGGTGCTTGTGATGTTTTTTGGGATTCAATACCCTCTAATCAAAGACCGTGAGCGCTTGGCGTGCTTTGCAGCATTTCGTCACAATGCGTGGGTGGGGCGTTATGTGTTTGCGGCGATCGTTGCTCTGACACTGCTGAATTTGAACAGTGTGGCTCAATCTTATCATTGAACCAATCAAAAAAATGATGCAAACGACAAGTGATTTGATGACAGCATCCTCAAAAATTTTAGCGAAACTTGCTTAACTGTGTTAAAATGTCATCAAACTGTCATATTGTAAATTTATAATCTGCACAGATCAAATCGTTAGACGGCCACCTTAGGGAGAAAGCGCTCTGGATGGTGGTTTTTTTGTATATTTTGGCGGATTTATGGTAAATTCAGCGAAGCAAAGCACGCCAATGGCAGCCAATGTGTTTTTTGGTTTGTTGTTGGCAGGTATGAGCATTTATTTTATCCAATGGGGCCTGAACTACACCATGCATCAACAAGTGATGCTATTCATGGTGGCAAGTTTCTTTGGTATTTTTATGGCGTTCAACATCGGTGGTAACGATGTTGCCAACTCTTTTGGTACCTCTGTTGGTGCTGGTACTTTGACAGTAACGCAAGCGTTGGCAGTTGCTGCGATTTTTGAGGTATCAGGCGCGGTGCTGGCAGGTGCGGCAGTGACCGACACGATTCGCAGTGGCATCGTTGATATCAGCGGATTGGGCGTGACACCCAATCAATTCATTTATCTGATGCTGTCAGCATTGATTGCTGCGGCTTTTTGGCTATTGTTCGCCACCAAGCGCGGTTTGCCAGTATCGACGACGCATGCCATCATTGGTGGTATCGTCGGCAGCTCGATCGTGCTTGGCATCAGCATTGGCGGTACTGAGTTGGCATTTGAGACGGTGCGTTGGTCGAAGATCCGTGACATTGCTATGTCGTGGGTACTATCACCAGTACTGGGTGGCTTGTTGTCGTATATTTTATATAGCATCATTAAGAAAAACATCTTGGCTTATAATGATAAAGCCGAGATCGAAGTCAAGGCCATCAAAGCCCAAAAGAAAAGCCTTAAGCGCCAACAAAAAGAATATTTCGACACGCTTTCAGAGCATGAGAAGCTGCCATATACCAACGCCATGCTGCGCGACCAAGAGGTGTATCAGGACAGCGACTGCCAGCGTGAAGATTTGGAGACAGAATATTATCGTTCATTGTTTGAGCTTGAGCGTAAGCGCGAGAATCTGGACACACTAAAAGCCCTTAAAACTTGGGTGCCTTTGATTGCAGCGCTCGGTGCCGTGATCATGACCGCAATGGTGGTCTTTAAGGGTCTGTCTAATACTGGTCTTGAGCTATCGACACTGCAGGCAGGACTTGTGATGGGTATGCTGGGTGCGATGGTATGGCTGACGGCCTTTATTTACACCAAAACCATTCGCGGCAAGCATAAAGAGGATTTGGGCAAGGCAACCTTCGTCATGTTCAGCTGGATGCAGGTATTTACCGCGTGTGCGTTCGCGTTTAGTCACGGCTCGAATGACATCGCCAATGCGGTTGGCCCGTTCGTTGCCATCATGGATGTGATCAAAAACAATGCCATCGAAGCTAAAGCAACTGTTCCAGGCCCTGTGATGATTACTTTTGGTGTCGCATTGATCGTGGGCTTGTGGTTTATTGGCAAAGAAGTGATCCAAACCGTCGGTACCAATCTGACCGAGATGCATCCTGCCTCAGGATTTGCAGCAGAATTGGCTGCTGCTGCGGTCGTGATGGGTGCATCAAGTTTGGGCATTCCTGTATCGAGTACTCACATCCTAGTGGGTGCAGTATTGGGTATTGGTATGGTGAATAAGAACACCAACTGGAGATTGATGAAGCCGATCGGTCTGGCGTGGGTGATTACATTGCCTGCGGCGGCAGCGATCAGTGCCATCTCATTCTTGCTATTGACCAACTTTTTATAAGCCTTTTAGTGACTTAAAAGCTCTGCGATGGCAGGGCTTTTTTTGTGGGCGATCTGACAAGTAATGACTTGTCAACAGATTACCCATATTAAGAACTTCTCAAGACAGCCCGTTACGAGGATTTGAGCGAAACTGCCACCGCACTATAGGCAAACTTGGTGATACCGCTTATAATATCGATAAAAGTGTATTGAGCGGATGTCACGCTTTTAAAAAGATATTTTGGATAAATGGTGTATGGTGTAGAGTGCATATCCTATGCATTTGTAAGAGAAGTTTATGATAAAAAAATATCAAGCTCGCAAACAGGTTAAAAAGATGCTGATTAGCAGTCTTATACAATGTGTAGAATTGCTAATTCAAAACAATGCCAGCAATCAAATAATTGCCGAGCGTTTGACAGAATGGATTAACAGCCATCAAGCTGAATTGGCGGATACAATTTTTGATGAAGTTTATGATATTTTTCGATTTAAAGATTTGAGCGTTTTGGATTATCCCGTTTCCTGTACCAATCATGCAAATCTTATGTATGGACTGAAAAATTTCTTGAAATTTAAGACATGCACTGAATCATTAGCCGTGTTATTTAGAGATTGTTTAGAAGAGTTATTTTTTGTGGAAATAGACTTTGATTGCGCCAATTGTGGTGCAGGTGGACTGATTGTGGTTAAAGAAAAATCACTTGTTTATGAGTGCAGAACCTGTGGATTTTTGCAGGATTTGAACGGAAATAGATATACACCAAGTGATGTGATAACCATACCTACGACATCAGACTTAAAACAAATTGAGTCCAGCAGGGTGCGTACCACGCACTATTGATTGAATGGTTTGATGGTGCGCCGTGCGTACCCTACGTACTGGCGAAACAAAACCTGAGTATCATGAAGTTACTTATTTCAAGGTGAGCGGATAATTAAATATGGCTAAAATAAGAAAAATTTCCATACCTGTATCTATGGATGCTTTAAATAGATTAAATTACGATGTTTGCGAGAGTGGAGATTTGCTTGAAATGATTATTGAAGAATCTGAATTTGATTCTTTATTGAAAACAGGAGTATTTGCTGAAATCAATAAACAACTGGATGTATTGGTCGGTGATTACGAAGATGAATTGATTTTTTTTAAGGATTTTGAAGCGTTGGGAAAAATTCTATATGATTTTATTTGCATTAATCCAAATAATAAGGTTTTGCACAAGGTGTATTTAATTTATGAAATAGCCTGTATTCTAAAAACAGGGCTGTTAATTAGTTTTACTCCTATAAACTTGGCGTCTGCGTAGCGCATGGGGCGCACATCATACACCTAGCCATATAAGCCCCCCACAAAGAAAAACACGCTTAAGCAAATCGCTCAAGCGTGTTTTAGAATATTGGCATCCCATAGGGGATTCGAACCCCTGTTACCGCCGTGAAAGGGCGGTGTCCTAGGCCTCTAGACGAATGGGACACTAGGTTGTAAAGTCAATCTGAATCAGTTTGCTTTACCAACTTTCGGCGCTTTCACCGTTGTTCCGAAAGTGCGCACATTATAGCACAGTTTTGATGGTGGTCAAGCATTTTTTCTAATAATTTTGCCAAAATAGACAATATTTTTATAAGCAATTGATTTATAAGGATTTTAAATTGAAAAAAACCATCCATTGTAATCAGTCCAAGTTATTGATGTATCTTTGTAAAACAAAAAACCGTTCGTTCTATGATGGGGCTTACAAGCCAAGAACGAACGGTTTGATGATTTGGTATCGATCAATCTTTAAAATTATTAAATTGAAGCGGTACACCAAACGATTTTTCTTTCAAGAATGCCATTGCTGTTTGTAGATTGTCCTTTTTCTTGTCGCTGACACGCACTTTGTCGCCTTGGATGCTGGCGGCGACTTTTAGGTCGGATTCTTTGAGTGCTTTGGCGATTTTTTTAGCACTGTCGGCATCCAGACCGTCTTTTAGGTTGATGACTTGCTTGGTGTGTTTGCCTGATTGAGCCTTGTCTTGTGGGTCAAGCGACTGTAAGTCAACGCCGCGTTTGATCAGCTGTTTTTCCAAGATGGCATAGACGTTGTCCGCTTGTAGCTCATTATCCGTGGTGATGGTGATGGTTTTGGCTTTTTCGTTCAGCTCAATGCTGATGTCGCTGCCTTTAAAGTCAAAGCGAGTGGCGATTTCTTTGTCAGCATTGCCGATGGCGTTGCGGACTTCTTGAACATTTAATTCAGAAACGATATCAAAAGATGGCATATTTTTTACTCCAATTTATTCATTAAACTATTTAAAATCAACACTCTACACCATTATCATCAGTCGATGTATCATCACAAGCGACTGGCGATAGTAGCGGCGTGTGATTGACGATATGGCAAAACAGTTCGGCGGTTTTTTGGGTGTCGTACAAGGCAGAATGGGCGTGTGAATTATCAAACTCAATCCCTGCCATGATGCAAGTGCGAGCCAGCACCGTATGTCCATAGGCAAGAGCGGCAAAGCTTGCGGTATCTAGCACGCTAAAGGCATGAAAAGGCGAGTGATTTTTGCTATTGGTGCGGGCGATCGCCGCATTCAAAAATCCCAAATCAAAATGTGCATTATGCCCAACAAGGATGCACTGACGACAGCCATGTTCTTTTTTGAGTGCTTTTAGTTGCTTAAAAATACGACGCAAGGCGACTTTCTCGTCTTTGCTGATGGCTTTGCGAAATGGGCTATCAGGATTAATGCCAGTAAATTTGAGCGCGGCAGGCTCAAGATTTGCCCCTGCAAAAGGCTCAATATGTGCATTGAGTGCTTCGCCTTGGTAGAGTTTGCCGTGCTCATCCATCAAAATCGGCACGCAAGCAATTTCAAGTAGTGCATCGGTGGCGGCATTAAACCCTGCGGTCTCAACATCGACCACCACAGGCAAAAATCCACGAAAACGATTGGCAATCGTTGGTGTTACAACTTCACTCATCAGCGCACCACTTGCCAGTCGATATCCGTACCTGCCAGTAGTGGCGTCAAGGTCTTGTCACCCAAATAGTCATAATGCGATGGGACGGTTTGGGCTTGCTTGATGAGCGTGATGGTGCTGGTGTTGACAGGCAGGCCATAAAAATTGGCACCATATACCGATGCGAAGTTTTCAAGCTTATCTAGTGCATTCATCTGTTCAAAGGCGGCGGTATACAAAGGTAGGGCGTGTACCGCGCTATAACAGCCAGCACAACCACAAGCAGACTCTTTGGTGTGCGTCGCGTGTGGTGCAGAATCTGTGCCCAAGAAAAACTTCGGATTGCCGCTAGTGGCAACTTCAAGCAGACGCTGTTGATGGCTTTGGCGTTTTAGGATTGGCAAGCAGTAATAATGCGGCTTGACACCACCGACCAGTAGATGATTGCGGTTAAATAGTAGATGTTGTGGCGTAATGGTAGCAGCGACATTATCAGCTTGAGCAAGTACAAAGTCAGCAGCATCAGCGGTGGTGATATGTTCACAGACGACTTTTAGCGTTGGGAAATGTGTGATGATATCGCTTAGTACATCGTCTAAGAATCGTTTTTCGCGATCAAAAATATCAATCTCACTGTGAGTGACTTCGCCATGCACCAGTAGCGGCAAGCCAATCTCTTGCATGGTCTCAAAGATGCTGTAACGACCTTTGATGTCGGTCACGCCATCGGCTGAGTTGGTGGTTGCACCTGCTGGGTATAGCTTGACCGCTGACACGACGCCTGATGCGACTGCTGCACGGATGTCATCACTGGTGGTGTGATCGGTCAGGTACAATACCATGCGTGGGTCAAAGGCATCTTTACGAGCTTGAGCCAAATCGCTTGCCATCAGTGCATCCAAGATACGCTCACGGTAAGCCATGGCTTGTTCTGTGGTTTTGACTGGTGGTACGAGATTTGGCATACAAATCACACGGTTAAAGCTACTAGCGGCGTGTGGTACGGTGGTGGCTAGAGCATCGCCATCACGCAGATGGATATGCCAGTCGTCAGGTTGGATTAGGGTCAGAGTGGTGGTCATAAAAGGCTCGCTTGGCTGATGATCTATTGAGTAATGATTGATAAATTATACAATATTTCTCAATGAAATGGCTGAAAATCAATATCTTGTCATTATTCTAGCATGGGGCGCTTTTGTCAAGGTGTTTGCAGGATAAATTTGCTGAATAAAGGCGCTTTTGGCATCAGTGATGCTTTGCCAAAAAAAATTCCCAACCGATAACGATTGGGAATTTGATAGGTTTATACTAGGCTGATTTGCCCTAATTACCTTATTTACCTTTGTTTTCAAGCTGTGGTACGGCATTACCACCGCCTAGGCCAAGCAGACCTGATTGGACATACAGACCCAGCTTTTGGCGAGTGTCGGCGATGTCTAGGTTACGCATGGTTAGCTGACCGATACGATCTAGCGGTGTGAATGCTGCATCTTCGACTTTTTCCATCGATAGACGATCCGCTTCGTAGGTTAGGTTTGGTGATTCGGTATTTAGGATGCTGTAGTCATTGCCACGGCGTAGCTCAACAGTGACTGTGCCTGTGATGGCTTTGGCAACCCAACGCTGAGCGGTCTCACGCAGCATCAGTGCTTGTGAGTCGAACCAGCGACCTTGATACAGTAGGCGACCCAGACGCAGACCATTGATGCGGTATTGCTCGATGGTGTCTTCGTTGTGGATACCAGTCACCAGACGCTCATAGGTGATGTGAAGTAGCGCCATGCCTGGTGCTTCATAGATGCCACGAGATTTGGCTTCGATGATGCGGTTTTCGATTTGGTCAGTCATGCCAAGACCGTGGCGACCACCGATTTCGTTGGCTTTTAGGATTAGATCGACTGGGCTGTCAAATTTCTCACCATTGATGGCGACAGGTACACCTTCTTCGAAAGTGACGCTGACGGT
Organism: Moraxella sp. RCAD0137; assembly: GCF_002894025.1. Taxonomy (NCBI): domain Bacteria; kingdom Pseudomonadati; phylum Pseudomonadota; class Gammaproteobacteria; order Moraxellales; family Moraxellaceae; genus Moraxella; species Moraxella sp. RCAD0137. The sequence continues at coordinate 488,687 of NZ_LTCC01000001.1, read as the reverse complement.
TTCGGCTTTGACTTCAACTGTCTCATCCCAGTAGCGTACGCCCATGATAGGCTCGACGATTTTATGGCTGGCATCTAGATATTCTAGGTCTTTGGCTTCATGCGTTGCACCAAGCATATTTGAGTCAGTTGAGTAGGCTTTTTCTTTGCTCATCTTATAATCAAAGCCATTATCAATCAAAAATTGGCTCATCTCAGCACGACCGCCAAGCTCATCGATGAAAGTTTGGTCAAGCCATGGTTTATAGATTTTTAGTTCAGGATTGGCAAGTAGGCCATAGCGATAAAAACGCTCAATATCATTGCCCTTATAAGTTGAGCCATCGCCCCAGATATTGACATCATCTTCACGCATCGCTGACACCAGCATCGTGCCAGTCACCGCACGGCCGAGTGGTGTGGTGTTAAAGTATGGCATACCGCCTGTTGTCACATGAAATGCACCGCACTGAATGGCGGCGATACCTTCTTGGGCAAGCTGTAGGCGGCAATCCACCAAACGCGCCTTGATCGCGCCGTATTGTTCAGCCTTAGCAGGGATGGCGTTATAATCATCTTCATCAGGCTGACCAAGGTTGGCAGTATAAGCATAAGGTTCAGCACCTTTTTGCTTCATCCAAAGCAGTGCTGCAGAAGTGTCCAAACCGCCAGAAAAAGCGATACCAACTTTTTTGCCAGTTGGCAAATTTTGTAAAATGGTTGCATTACTCATTGCATAATCCTTGATTTATCACAAAAAGAAATAAGGTCATGGCTGATTATAACATTTTGGCAAGCGATGTGGGAATTTTTAGTGAGATTTTCTTAAAAAATGACAAATTTTAGGACAAGTTTTATAGAAATATCACCAAAATACCCAAAGCTTTGCTATACTATCAATTTTGAAAATGATGATTATTTCTTAACATGTCATCTATACGATCTACGCATGCTATCTGTAAGGGGGCGGCATGACAATTCAACTGCACATCGACACTCAGACACAGGCGCTGTACTTGATGCGTGATGGTCAGATGGTGCGAAGTTTTTTGGTTTCAACTGCCAAAAACGGCACAGGGCAAGCTGAAGGCAGTGGCTGCACACCGCTTGGTAAGCATCAGATTAGCGAAAAATTTGGTGATGGATTGCCAAATAATGCAGTGTTTGTCGCGCGTCGATTCACCGGTGAGCTGTATGATGACAATCTTGCCTGTGAGCACCCTGAGCGTGATTGGATTTTGGGTCGGATATTATGGCTAGATGGCTGCGAAGAGGGCGTTAATAAAGGCTATGATGCTAATGACATCTGCGTCGATACCAAGTCTCGCTATGTCTATATTCATGGTACGCCTGATACAGAGCCGATGGGTGTGCCGATGTCGCATGGCTGTGTGCGTATGCGTAATGAAGAGCTGGTTTGGTTATATGATCAAGTCGCTGTCGGCTGTGAAGTGATTATTAGATAATCATTGGATACTTAGGGGAAACTCAGATGAAAAAATTAGCAATAATCGTAGCGGCTGTCAGTGTTATCAGTGCCTGCCAAAGCACCGAAGGCCTTGTTATCACCAAAAAAGATGGCATGACCACCGCCGTACCAAACACTGCACCTAAGCATAGCTTGCCTGCGGATCATGCACTCAAATATGCCCCACAAGTCACCCAAAACGCCGCCGAAACAGGTAATCTGATGATCTTTTTTGAGCCATCGGACAAGGCGTCAGTGCTTGAGATGGTCAAACGCCGTGGCGATGAGCTGATTTATAGCTATGAGAATTTTAACGGCATCGCCATTCGTCCAATGTATCATCCTGTAGATGCTACCATCAGTGCTTATCAACAGCTAAAAGGCGTGCTAAGCGTACAGCGTGATACGGTGCAAAAGATTGGCTTGCCGACGCCGTCAGAGTCACAATGACGCTACGATGATGGCATAATACTTACAAGGTTGTTTTTATGAATTTACAAAAAGTCGATCTCAATTTACTGTTTTATTTAGATGTGTTACTCAGAGAAAAAAATGTCACTCGTGCTGCTGAACAGCTGGGCATCACTCAGCCTGCGATGAGTAATATTTTGCGCCGGTTGCGTTCACTGCTCAACGATCCGTTGTTGGTGCGTTCGTCCGAAGGGATGACACCGACCGAACGGGCTTTTGAGCTACAGCCGCGAGTGCGAGAAGTGCTGTCAGACATCACGACTTTACTTGAGCCTCGCACCGAGTTTCGTCCGTATAGCACCTCTCGTGTGTTTCGTATCATGACAAGTGACTATGCCGAAGCGACGCTTGTGCCACGACTGGTCAAGGCACTGCGTTCAGAAGCACCCAATGTCATTTTGGACTTTTTGACACCATCGGATGTGTCGTATCGTGATATGGAACAAGGACGGGTGGATTTGGCGATTAACCGCTTTAATGAAATCCCCCAAAGCTTTCATCAGGTCTTGGTGTGGCGTGATACATTCAGTTGTCTGTTGTCTGCTGATAGCCCTTATGCCCATCGCTTTAATCTAAAAAACTACCTAAAAGCGCAGCATGTCTGGGTATCAAAGACGGGAATGGGTGTCGGCTTTGGGGTCAATCCCGAAAAATCAGGCGGGCTAGGCTCTATCGACCAAGCATTGCAACGACTTGGTCAAAAACGCCAAATCAGCGTCTTTACCCGTCATTATCAGATGCCTGCGATGCTTGCGGCAAATAAGGATTTGATTGCGACACTACCTACTCGTGTGGCAAAACTACAGGCGGATAACAACCCGCAAATCGTCGTCAAAGAACCGCCGTTTTTTATTCCCGAATTTGAGCTGACGATGGCATGGTCACCGCTGCTTCAGCATCATCCAGCACATCGCTGGCTACGGCAGCTGATTTTGCATGTGGCGCGTCAAGTCATCGCCGAAGAAGAGCAGGCGGCAAAACATACTGACAAATAACACGACAAACAAAAAAAGATTATGTACATGCATAATCTTTTTTTGTTTGGATGAAAGATGAGTTTTGAGAATTAACTCACTCGACTTTGTCACTGACATCAGCGCGTTTATTACGCTGATCAGGCAGGTGATTGCCAGTATGATCGAAGCTTGTCAGAGGATGAAAGCTGATATTGTTGATGGGAAAAGTTTCGTGCTGCACCAAACGCCAATTATGCGCGCCATCATTTTCAATTTGCACATAATATTTGGCAGGGCTTTGATCCATCACGACTTCCCCATAATACACATTGTCAGACTGGTGCACCAAAGCGACATCGCGATCTTTGGAGATGTCGGTGGCATGCGAGATTTTGGCGCTTAGGGTTTTGGGATAGACCAAAGGCGTACCATCGTTTAGAGTATGGGTTGTTAGATTGTCGGCAGGATAATTCAACTCAAAGCGCAGGCGAGTTTTGTCGTCTTGCTGCTCAAATCGCATCACACCGCTGATGCCTAGATCGTAGGTCATCTGATCACGCGAGGCGTCTTGGTACAGTGCTTTGCCATCCATGTACCAGTCATCGCGGACGGTTGAGTCTTGTATTTTGATAGAATAATAAATAAAAAACAAGCAGACAATTACCACCAAGGCAGGCAGACCGATGACGAAAACCAATACCATGTAGTTTTTGTACCAAAGGTTGTTTGGTTGATTTGATGAAGTGTGATGCATAAGCAAATTACCAAAGAGCAAATTCAAAAACAGGCTCCATTGTAACACAATGCAGCCTGTTTTTGGTAAATGGTATTATTTGGCGTCTTTTGGTGTGTAAATGAACACATCTTGAGCTGAGGCGCTATAAGTGCCATCTTTGCTAAATACCGTGATGGTGATCGGTGTGCTGCCCACGGGCACGACATTAGGATCACCGATGATGCTAACTGGCAGATCGTAAGGTTCATTGGCCTGTAATGGCAATTCTTTAAAGCGTGAACGCAGTGTCATGCCAGCGGTATTATCGCCATCTAAGCGCACTTGATAGACTTGGCGCTCGTCCGTTTTATTGACGATTTTTAGCACATAGCTATTCTCAACCATGCCATCACGGCCGATGCTGGAGAGCTGCTTACGGTCATGGCGAATCTCCATCTCAAGTGGCGCTCGGCCGACAGCGATGAGAGCGGCGGCGATGATGGCCACGCTAAGTACGGCGATATAAGCAAAGATACGCCAGCCGATGATTTTGGTTTTTTGTTTTTCGACCAGTTGACGCTCGGTGGTGTAGCGGATCAAGCCGCGCGGATAGCCGACCTTATCCATGATCTCATTACACGCATCGATACAGGCAGCGCACTGGATACACTCGACTTGTAAGCCATTGCGGATATCGATACCGGTCGGACAGACTTGTACACACATGGTGCAGTCCACGCAGTCGCCATAGCCTTCAGGGTGGCTGTCTTTTTTGCGCGCACCACGCGGTTCGCCACGCTCATAGTCATAAGAGACGATCAAGGTGTCTTTGTCAAACATCACCGACTGGAAACGGCCATAAGGGCAGATGTACACGCACATATGCTCACGCATGTAGCCTGCGTTGATGTGGGTAACGAAAGTGATGATCAAAAAGAAAATCCAGCTCATCTTGCCCCATTCCATAAAGAATAGGGGATTGCCGTTCAAGATTAATGTGTCAACGCCGACAACCAGTGACATAAAGGTCAAAGCCGTCACAATCGAGAACACGCCCCAGATCAGATGGATCAGTGCAAGCTTGGCAAATTTATTAGCGCTCATCGGCTCACGATCGAACTTGATGCGCTTATTGCGCTCACCCAGCACCAGCTTTTCGATCTGCTGATACAGGTGTACATAGATGGTCTGCGGACAGGCATAACCGCACCATACACGGCCAGCATAAACCGTCACCATAAACAACATCATCGCTGCGATGATGAATACAAAGGCAAAGAAATAAAAATCCTGAGGCATAAAAGTCGCCCCAAAGATATAAAACTTCGGCTCAATCACATCAAACAAAATCGCCTGACGACCATTCCATCTAAGCCACGGCAAAATCAAAAAGCCAATCAAGATGGCATACATGCTCACCAAGCGGATGTTTTGGTATTTACCAGTAACGAAACGAGGATGCACGCGTTTTTTGGTGGCATCCATGTCTTTGGAGGTAGGAATGATTTTCTCAGGCGCAGGACGCGGTTTTTTCTTTGGTTTTTCTTGCTCTGACATGGTAGTGACCTTGGCTTGCTGCAAGTTATCTTTGGCTGTGACTGCTTTCTTCCTAAATAAATCAAAATCACGATCATCGATCGCATTTTAGGCAAAGTAGCTGGCTGAATATAACTTGATGCAGCTGGGTGATGATAAGTGAAATCAGCGGCTTAGTAAAAATCGTTCAAAGCTGATGACAAAATTTCATAAGACAAATTGATATTATACTACCATTTTTTGTGGGGTTTTTGTACGAAAATTTGTAAATTATCAATCAAAGAAGACAAATGGTGGAAAATTGACGAATCGGTGGCATCAATGACCAAAAAAAATGGGCGGATTATTAATAGCCAAAGAAAATGGGCGGAGTATTATCCACCCATCGGCTCGTATGATGGTGATAATTTTAGATCAAAACCAGATCAAAACTCGGTGATCGCCAAAATCTGCTTAAATAAGGCTTTTTGTTCTTGGCTTGGTTTGGCTGACTGCAGCGCCATCACCTGTGTCATATCGCCATCGATGCGAATTTTACCCATCATAAAGGCTTCGATCGCTTGATTGACATCGCCTGTGCTGATGATATTTGACAAGGTGGCATCGTCGATGACGACGTTACTGATGGCATCAGGCGTGTTGCCTTGATGGATCTTGCCTTCTTTTAGGTACAGATTTGCACCTTGTTCACCAGTAACCGAGGCATTTAGGATGACCGAAGCAAGATTTGGTGGCAGATTCAGATCGCCAGCTTGGGCGTTTAATTCATTAACTTGATCAAACCAAGCTTGGCTCAAAAATTTTGCCATGAAAGATTCCTTGTAAATAACTAAAAAAATATAAACACAAATGATCAACTTGATCAGTGTGGTGCATTGATGATCATAGCGCGAGGGCGCATGGATTTTATTATAAAGCAAAAGCAAGCGGCTTGTCAGAAGATTTTTGGATAAAATTTGACGACTTGGTCATAAAATGGGACATAAAAACAGCCAAAATTTTATAAAAACTGAAAAAAGATGATGAATCCGATTAAATATTGCCAAAAAATTTCAATATTTTTACAAAATATACCCAAAAATTACATTTGTGTTGTATAATAAAAGGTGAAAGCTGCTGGCAATACCATGTTGTCAGTAGGGATATATTTGGCAGAGGCGTATTGCCATGCCGTCTGACGCAAGCCAAGCGCAATACAAGCCAAGCGAGCAAAACAGCAGCAACATCTCAAAAAATTTTGTGATTTGCCCTTATTCCATAGAAAAAATAAGGATTTTTTCATTTTTGCTGGCCTGACTTGATGATATTTGCCTAACTTTGCGTTACAATAGACACACAAGATCAAAGCAAGCGTAGTTTTTAAATCATTTTGATAAACTGCGACGCTAACTAAATCGGGCTGCACAGGAAAATATCCAATGAGTCTATATAAATCAGCAGTAGCCCCGTTATCCGTTGATCATGAGTATGAAATCACCATCGTGAGATTTTTTACTATCATGGCTGTGGTTTGGGGCATCATTGGCATGGCTGTCGGTGTATTCATTGCATCGCAGTTGGCATGGCCAGCATTGAACTTTGACACTTCTTGGCTATCTTTTGGACGCTTAAGACCGCTACATACCAATGCGGTGATTTTTGCGTTTGGGGGATCGGCACTTTTTGCAACATCTTACTATATCGTACAGCGTACTTGTAAAACCAGATTGTTCGCTCCGTATTTGGCGTGGTTTACTTTCTGGGGATGGCAGGCGGTTATTGTCGCTGCGGTAATTACATTGCCGCTTGGTTTTACATCAGCTAAAGAGTATGCTGAGCTTGAATGGCCAATCGATATCGCTATCGCCTTGGTATGGGTAGCTTATGCCATCGTCTTCTTTGGCACCATCATCAAGCGCCAAACTTCACACATCTATGTAGCAAACTGGTTCTTTGCTGCATTCATCATTACCATCGCGTTGCTACATATCGTGAACAGTTTTGCGATCCCGGTTGGTGCGCTTAAATCATACTCACTATTTGGTGGTGCGACTGATGCGATGGTTCAATGGTGGTATGGTCATAATGCGGTTGGTTTTTATTTGACTGCTGCATTCTTGGGTATGATGTATTATTTCATTCCTGTGCAAGTCGGCCGTCCAGTGTATTCATATCGTCTATCGATCGTTCACTTCTGGGCACTGATCGCGTCATATATGTGGGCAGGTGGTCACCATCTACATTATTCAGCACTACCTGACTGGACTCAGTCTTTAGGTATGGTGTTCTCATTGATCCTATTTGCTCCATCGTGGGGTGGTATGATCAACGGTGTGCTTACTCTATCAGGCAGCTGGGATAAATTGCGTACTGACCCTATCATTCGCTTCTTGATCGTTGCGCTGTCATTCTATGCGATGAGTACCTTTGAAGGTCCGATGCTATCTATCAAAGCAGTCAACGCCATCAGCCATAACACTGACTGGACAGTTGGCCATGTACACTCAGGCGCACTAGGCTGGGTAGGTATGATCACCATCGGTTCGATCTATGTACTATTGCCACGCATCTATAATAAAGCCAAAATGTATTCAACCAGCTTGATCACATTGCATTTTTGGTTGGCGACTACTGGTACGGTACTGTACATCGTTGCGCTATGGATCTCGGGCATTACCCAAGGTATGATGTGGCGTGCGACGAACCCAGATGGTACTTTGGCATATGACTTTATCCAAACTGTTGTGGTGTCACACTGGCCGTATGTGGTTCGTGCATTGGGTGGCGCGCTGTATGTGGCAGGTATGTTTGTGATGGCTTATAACTGCTATCGCACCATCAAGATGCCTGGCGTTCCTGAACACATTGCTGAGCCAGAAGAAGTGAACACTGGCAGCGATACCGCTACCGTGCAAGCATAAGGGGTTAATGATGTCTAAAATCACTCATGAACTAGTTGAAAAAAACACCGGCTTGCTTGTCATCTTTATCGTGATCGCGATCAGCTTTGCGACTTTGGTTGAGATTGTGCCATTGATTTTCGATCGCACAGCGCCAGAAGAAGGCGGTGTGAACAAGCCATTGCCAAATATGCGTCCTTGGACTGCACTTGAGCTAGAAGGTCGCGATATTTATATTCGTGAAGGCTGTCATGTTTGCCATACGCAGATGGTTCGTCCACTGCGTGCAGAAGTTGAACGCTATGGACCATACAGCCGTGCGGCAGAATCAGCGTGGGATCACCCATTCCTATGGGGTTCGAAGCGTACTGGTCCTGACCTAGCTCGTGTGGGCGGTCGCTATTCTGACCAATGGCACATTGATCATTTGATCGATCCGCGTTCTGTTGTGCCTGAATCTGTGATGCCTGCTTATCCTTGGCTTGCTAAGAATGAAGTTAATGGCGCTAAGGTTCAAGAAAAAATGCGTCTGTTTAAAGATCGTTTTGGCTTGCCTTATACAGAAGCAGACATTGAAGCTGCACCTGACCAAGTTCAAGGTGCCACCGAGCTTGACGCCCTTGTTGCTTATCTGCAACAGCTGGGTATCGCCATGCAAGGTCAACGCTAATGAATTGGGGCGTTTTACATAGCATTGCGACCGTGGCGGCATTCATTGCTTTCATCGGTATCGCATGGTGGGCATATTCACCCAAAAATAAAAAACGCTTTGAAGAAGATGCACAACTTGCGCTGGATGACAAAGATCTAAATGCTTTGTCATCAAAACAGCGCACTAAGGATACACAATGAGCTTTTTTTGGAGTTCTTGGATTACCATCTTGTCACTAGGCTGCTGGTTATTCATCTTTGGCGTATTGGTGTGGACCTTGAGATCTAAGCCAGTACTTGAAGAAGATGAAACCACAGGCCACTCATATGATGGCATCCGAGAGTATGACAAACCACTGCCAAAATGGTGGTTGGTGATTTTCTTTGGCACCTTGATTTGGGGCTTGGGTTACTTCATTTTGTTCCCAGCGATTCAGCCAAATGCATGGAAAGGTGTGACGACGGTAGAGGTCGATGGCCAGCAAGTACCTTGGACTTCAGCCAATGAGCTGAATAGCCAACTACAAGCCAACAACCGCGTGTTTACCGAAAACTTTGAACAAAATATCTTGGCAAATGCGGGTGCATCAGAAGCCACAGCTGTATTGGCTAAGCTTAATGAGCTACAAGCCAGCCGCCAGCCAGGTGAAGATGATCCTGCACTACAAACGCAGATCAATGATCAAATCAAATTGCTAGCGCCATATGTAGATAAGCTGGCTGCCGATCCTGAAGCACAAAAAATCGGTAACCGTCTATTCCTACAAAACTGCGCACTTTGCCACGGTTCAAACGCCAAAGGTGCGACTGGCTATCCTGATTTGACGGATAATGATTGGCTGTATGGTGGCGATGCTGAACAAGTACTGTTGACCATTCATAATGGCCGTGTGGGTGCGATGGAAGCATGGCAACCAAAAATCGGTGAAGCAGGCGTCAAAGCGACCGCTGAATATGTGCTGAGCATTTCTGGCAACCAAAATGGCTATGAACTAGATCCAGCCAAAGTTGCTCAAGGTAAGGCCATTTTTGAGAATCCTCAAAACTGTGCACTATGCCATGGTGCAGACGCAAAAGGCCAAATCGCCATGGGCGCACCGAATCTGACCGATGATATCTGGTTGTTTGGCGGCGATCGCGCTACCATCGAGACGACGATTCGTCATGGTCGTGCTGGTGTGATGCCTGAATGGCAAACCAAATTGGGTAATGAACGCGTGATGCTACTTGCAGCATATGTGCGCTCGCTATCTCAAAACCAAGCGCAATAATTGCAATTGGTAAAAAAGAGCCGCCAAGTGTGGCTCTTTTTTATATAAAAATTTAGCCTGCCCCCTATATTTTTTCACCAATTTTTAGTAAAATTCTATTTTACCAGCAACAGATTTATTCTTATGACGACTAAATTTATCTTTGTAACCGGCGGCGTCGTGTCATCACTTGGCAAAGGCATCGCTGCCGCATCTCTTGCAGCTGTTTTAGAAGCCCGTGGTCTAAAAGTGACCATGACTAAGATGGATCCTTATATCAATGTCGATCCTGGCACGATGAGCCCGTTTCAGCATGGTGAAGTCTTTGTCACTGAAGATGGTGCTGAGACCGACCTTGACCTAGGCTATTATGAGCGTTTCCTGCGTCGCTCTAAGATGAGTAAAGCCAACAATTTCACCAGTGGCCGCATCTATCAAACCGTACTTGCTAAAGAGCGTCGTGGTGATTATCTTGGTGGTACTGTACAAGTCATTCCCCACATCACCGATGAAATCAAACATAAGATCCGCGCCAGTGGCGAGGGCTATGACATTGCCATCATCGAAATCGGTGGTACAGTCGGTGATATCGAAAGCTTGCCATTTATGGAAGCGGTACGCCAGATGCAGGTGGAGCTTGGTCGCAACAATTCACTACTGATGCACTTGACTTTGGTGCCTTATATTGCCTCAGCAGGTGAATCTAAGACCAAGCCGACACAGCATTCGGTCAAAGAATTGCGCTCAATTGGCCTACAGCCTGATGTGCTGATTTGCCGTTCAGAACAGCCAATCTCAGAAGATAATCGCCAAAAAATCGCACTATTTACCAATGTTGAGACTCGTGGCGTCATCTTGTGTGAAGATGCCAAATCCATCTATCAAATCCCACGCCGTTTTTATGAGCAGGATTTGGATGATTTGATTTGTGAGCGCTTTGGTATTACAGCCCCTGAAGCCGATCTGTCAGATTGGGATCAGGTGGTCAATGATCTATTTAACTCTCAAGGCGAAATCGTCGTGGCGATGGTGGGTAAATATGTCGAGTTGCCCGATGCTTATAAATCGGTCAATGAAGCACTACTGCACGCTGGCATCCACAACAAAACCAAAGTCCGCATCCAATACATCAATGCCGAGACCTTGGAGACAGACAGCACAGCGATGGAAGATCTGACGCGCGCTGATGCCATCTTGGTGCCAGGCGGTTTTGGTGAGCGCGGCACACTTGGCAAAATGAAAGCCATCCAATACGCGCGTGAAAACAGTAAGCCGTTTTTGGGCATCTGTTTGGGCATGCAGTTGGCGGTGATCGAATTTGCTCGTAATGTACTTGGACTTGAAGCCAACTCAACCGAATTTGACCGCAAAACTTCTGATCCGATCATTGGCTTGATCACCGAATGGTTTGACGAAAAAGGCGAGCTGCAAATTCGCTCAGATGATTCAGACTTGGGTGGCACGATGCGTCTTGGCGCTCAAGAAGCTGAACTGGTGGCAGGATCAAAACTTGCCAAAATCTATGGAGCGAACAACATCACCGAGCGCCATCGTCATCGCTATGAGATGAATAATCGCTATGTCGAGCCACTTGAAAATGCTGGTATGAAAATCTCAGGCTATTCTGCCAAACAGCATCTGGTGGAGGCGGTTGAGATTGACAGCCATCCTTGGTTTGTCGCGGTGCAGTATCACCCAGAATTTACCAGTTCACCGCGCGGTGGTCATCCGTTGTTTAATAGCTTTATCAAAGCAGCCATTGATTTGAAAAAAGACTGACATTCAAAGCACATCAAGCCATGTTCGTTTGGTGTGCTTTTTTGTGAATGCGCGTGTTTTTATGATCGGTTGGTAGTATAATAAGCAAGTCCATCTTAATGGTCTTTACTTGATTCTAAGGATTTTGACATGACACAGCCAATGACAGCTGCTCAATCTACCGTCAGCGTTGCTGGGATTGAGATTGCCAATGATAAGCCATTCGTCTTGTTCGGCGGTATGAATGTGCTTGAAAGCCGCGAATTGGCTTTTGAGATTGCAGAGCGATATATTGATATTTGTAATCGTTTGGGTATTGGCTATGTATTTAAGGCAAGCTTTGATAAGGCGAACCGCTCAAGCTTGTACTCGTTTCGTGGCCCAAGTCTTGAAACGGGCTTGACTTGGCTAAATGACATCAAAGAAGCTTATAATGTACCCATCATTACAGATGTGCATGAGCCATATCAAGCTGCCCCTGTGGCAAAAGTCGCTGATGTCTTACAGTTGCCTGCGTTTTTGTCGCGTCAAACTGACTTGGTCAGCGCCATTGCGCGCACTGGTAAAGTCATCAATGTCAAAAAAGCACAGTTTCTAGCGCCGCACGAGATGCGTCATATTATCAACAAATGCCTTGAAGCGGGGAATGACCAAGTGATCCTTTGTGAGCGCGGATCGGCATTTGGCTATAATAATCTGATCGTCGATATGCTGGGTTTTGACACCATGAAAGCGATGAATGTACCGGTGTTTTTTGATGTGACACATGCGCTGCAAGAGCCTGGCGCGCGCTCAGACAGTGCCGGCGGTCGTCGCCATCAAATCACCACGCTTGCTAAGGCGGGTATGGCGACAGGGCTGGCGGGCTTGTTCTTGGAGGCACACCCTGATCCTGATAAAGCCAAATGCGATGGCCCTTGTGCGCTGCGTTTGGATCAGCTTGAGCCGTTTTTGACCCAGTTAAAGCAAATTGATGATCTTGTCAAAGGCTTTGAGGTGCTAGACACCAAATAATCCAAGACTGCTTATGCATGTTGATGGATGATTTTAATGGACTGAAAGTTAGTTTTTTTAATTTTAAATTCACATAAATATAGGAGCTGTTATGTACGCTGAAGATACCAAAAATGTTGTAGAAATCAAAGACATCATCGCCCGTGAAATTCTTGATTCGCGCGGCAACCCAACCATTGAAGCCGATGTGATTTTGGCCAATGGCATCTGCGGTCGTGCAGCAGCACCAAGTGGCGCATCAACGGGCTCTCGTGAGGCGCTTGAATTGCGCGATGGTGATACCAATCGCTATCTGGGTAAAGGCGTCAAAAAAGCCGTCGCCAACGCCAACAGCCAAATTCGCACCGCTTTGATGGATCAGGATGTCACCCAACAAAGCGAAATTGATAAGATTTTAATCGAGCTTGATGGCACTGAAAATAAGGGCAATATGGGTGCCAATGCCATGTTGGCGGTCTCTTTGGCAGCTGCCAAAGCTGCAGCACTGTCTCAAAATCTGCCACTGCATCAATACATCGCCAATCTGCGCGGCCAAACCAGCTTGACCATGCCTGTGCCAATGATGAACATCCTAAACGGTGGTGCGCACGCTGATAACACGGTAGATATCCAAGAGTTTATGATCGAGCCTGTGGGCTTTGATTCATTCTCTGAAGCGCTGCGTGCAGGTACTGAGATTTTCCATAGCCTAAAATCAGTGCTAAAATCTCAAGGTCTAAACACCGCAGTCGGTGATGAGGGTGGTTTTGCACCAAATCTACGCTCAAACGAAGAAGCCATCACTGTCATCATGCAAGCGATCGACAAAGCAGGCTATAAAGCAGGCCAAGACATCTTCCTTGCGCTAGACTGTGCCTCTTCAGAGTTTTATAAAAATGGTCAATATATCCTAGCGGGCGAAGGCAATAAAGCCTTTGATAGTCAAGGATTTAGCGATTATCTGACCGGTCTTTGCAACCAATACCCGATCATCTCTATCGAAGATGGTCTGGATGAGAGTGATTGGGAGGGTTGGGCTTATCTGACCAAGCAGTTGGGCAATAAAGTGCAGCTTGTGGGTGATGACCTATTTGTCACCAATCCAAAAATCCTACAAGAAGGCATCGACAAAAACATTGCCAACGCCATTTTGATTAAGTTCAATCAAATCGGTACGCTGAGCGAAACTTTGGATGCGATTTATTTGGCCAAACAAAACGGCTATGCCACCGTCATCAGCCATCGTTCTGGCGAAACTGAAGATTCAACCATCGCTGATTTGGCAGTTGGTACAGCTGCCGGCCAAATCAAAACTGGCTCGCTGTGCCGCTCTGATCGCGTCGCTAAATACAACCAGCTGCTGCGTATTGAACAGCAAGTACGCGCGGCTTATCGTGGTCGCGAAGAGTTCATTGGCCTGCGTGGCTGATGGATGAGTTAAGGCGGGGTAACACTGCGGTGAAAATCATCAAAAATGCACATCGATTGAGGGGAGCTAACTTTAGCTATATATTAGCCATTGTGATCGCCGCAGTGATATTGGCCATGATGCAGTATCAATATTGGTATGGTGAATATGGCCATGCCAATTTGGCTGAAGTCAAAAGCCAGCTGGCCGAACAGACTCGTCTCAATCAAGAGCAAAGCTATAAAAACAGCATCTTATTGGCGGATGTTAAAGACCTAAAATCTGGACTGTCTGCCATCGAAGAGCATGCACGATTGGATTTGGGTTTGATTAAGCGCGGTGAGACTTTTGTACAGCTGTCTAATGCGCCGATCACTTACTCTCGTCAGCCTCTGCCTGAAGTGCAGGCGGATGTTGAGGCTGTCGATGCCTTGCCAGAGCCTGCTGTGACCGATCAAGCGCAATAAGCTTTGATGATGGCATTTGATTATCAATGAATGCAGTACATCACGCTTTTTATCGGCTCATGCTTTATACGCAACATCCTTCGCCAAGCTGATCAACTTGGCGATTTTATTTTCACTCATGTTTAGATGGCCTGCATGCATTGTGATACGATCACTCTTTGAAAGACAGCCATTTAATATCATTAATCCAAAGACCTTATTGATATGAGTACGATTTATCCACTCATCGTCGCCGCTGGTACCGGATCTCGATTCGGTGGCGATCTGCCCAAGCAGTACCTTAGAATTTTGAATAAAAGCATCTTGGCGCACAGTGTCGAGAGACTCAACCATCCTGCGCTTTCGGCATTAACTTTGGTGGTCTCTGCACAGGATGTTTGGATTAAGGATGCGTATGTGGATATTGAGGCGTCATATTCATTGCCAATACATTTGGCGATAGGAGGTGCTGAGCGTTGGCAGTCGGTGATGAATGGTCTCAACAGCATCTGTCAACTGGGCGCTAAAGCGGACGATTGGGTATTGATCCATGATGCGGCGCGCCCTTGTTTGCCACGATCTGATTTACAAAAAATCATTGATAAAATCCACTCTAACGATGCGTGCGCCATCATCTTGGCCAGCGCAGTTGTCGATACGCTCAAATACGCCAAAGATGGCCGTATCAGTCACACTGTCGATCGTGAGAATCTGTGGCAATCGCTGACACCACAGGCATTTCAAATCAAGACGCTTAAAGCTGCCTTTGACTATGTGATGACAAATGACATTCACATCACCGATGAGGCGGCTGCATGCGAGGCGATGGGTGTGGCCGTAGATATCATCGCAGCCTCGCGCATGAATATTAAGCTGACTTATCCAGAGGATCTGCCATTAATTCAGGCTTTGATCACACAGAGTGATGCGTGAGATTCTTTGGTAGGGCGCTGTGATGGCAATTTGGCTGTTTGGGTTGATCTCGGCAGTGCTTTTGGTGCTACTGGGTACGGTTGAGGGTTTTTGGTTTGATGAGTTTTGGCTACAGATTTTTGGTGATGATCGCCTAAGCATTGGCTTGACAGCTGCTTTGCTGCTGACGATGGGATCGGTGTTATTATGGCCGAAACTTGATAAGCTACTGCGTAGGGCGGCAAAGCTGGTCTTTGGCGTGCTGATGCTGGGTTTATTTATCATAAAAGCACTGACCGCCTATGTGGCTTATGAAAAACTCACGCCCAAATCGCGTCATATCATCAGCGCCACGGCGTACATAGATACCATCAGTGATGGCGTCTATGATCCTGTGATGGGAAGCGCGTATCGTCAAGTTGCCACCATCCATCATATCAAGCCTGCATCCGCATCAAAGATGCAGGCTTTGGATGTATTTAACCCATTTAATGATGGTGCGATGGCTGTGCCCGCTTTAGATTCGTCAGCACATCAGGCGATGGAGGGGGCGACCGTGATGCTGAGCGCGCACCCGAATTTTACCAAAACAAATCTTGATGAGCTAAGCAATCTTAAGCCAGCGATGGCGGTATCGATGCAGCTGTTGATCACACCCATCGATCGTACAGTCAGTGCCGATGGGTTTGACGCCAATCAATGGCTTAAGACGCGCCATGTTCATGCAAATGCACAGATATTATCAATAGACGAGATAAAACCAAGATCAGCTCAATCACCACGAGCGCAGCTTGGCTTAAAGCTTGAGCAGTATCGGCAACGACTTCGGACGCATTTTTATCAGAATTGGAGCACGAAAACTTACGCACAGGCACAAGCTGATGCTGTGACCTTAAGTCTAATGACGGGTGATCGTGCTTTGATTGATAAAAGCACCAAGGATCTGTATCAGCTGGCTGGTATTTCGCATTTGCTTGCGATCTCTGGGACGCATGTGCTGTTTTTGGCGATGATTTTATCCACCGTGGTGACGGGGATTACGGATCGATTTGCGCTTAATATCTATCAAACACTGCCGCGATGGCAAATTCGTATGGCGGTTATGGTTGCAGCAAGCGTGCTGTACGCACTATTTACAGGATTTGAGGTGCCAGCGGTGCGTACGGTGTATCTTTTGATGGCAGCCTGGCTGATTCGTTATTTTGTGCTGCCGATTGGGATGGTCTCAGCGCTGTCTTGGGTGGCCTTATTGATGATTTGGCTGGATCCTTATGTGCTATGGCAGGCAGGGTTTTGGCTGTCCTTCATTGCGGTACTGGTGTTGATGCGATATGAGTTGTCAGAGGCGCAGCTGGCTTCTGATATTAGCGTGCTGTGGCAGCCTAAATTGTGGCCGCAAGCAGCGTGGCAGTTGGCCAAGTTGCAGTTTTGGCTGTTTTTTGCGATGTTGCCGCTGTCGATTTTGTTGTTTGGGAAAATATCCATTTGGGGTCTGGTGGTCAATTTATTTGCCATTGGTTTATTTGGTTTTGTGGTTGTGCCGCTAAATTTATTGGCAGGATCGTTATTTTGGCTGCTGCCCCAGCTGGCCGATGGCTTATGGTTTTTGGCATCATCACTGCTGTATGCGCTGCACGAGGCGCTGAATTTTAGTCTTGGCCATCAACTGGGCGCGATCAGCGCTTGGTGGTATGCACCGTTTACCATGGCAGGTTTTTTGTTGTGTTTTTTGTTGGTGGGACTGCTGATTTTGCCAAAAGTGCTGCCGCGATCACTGATGCTGATGCCAATACTTGCCATCGTATTTTTGGCATCGGATCATTCGCAGCCATCACTGGTATTGATGCACCTGCCCACCGACAGCCAACAGACGAGCCAACTCTTATTGATCCAATCCGATGGTCAAAAAAAGCGCCATTGGCTGATATTAAATGACTTGGGTGCCAAATCGCTACGCGCCAACCACTCAAACACCCTTATCGATCAGCTGCATCGTCAAGGTGTGGCGCGATCTGGTTTGGATGGTGTTATTGTACAGTCCACCAGTGCGATATTTATGCCGATGATCGCTGAGCTGGCTACAAGAATGCCTGTGCATCGCTACTGGCAAGCTGGCAATCATCAGCCGCTGGCATCACTGCGGCATGAGCCATGTCAAGCGGGCATGACTTGGCAAGCCGATGGGCTGATGCTGCGCGCGCTGACAGGCTGGCATGAGATCGATGATGAGCGCGTGCAGCACTGCGAGATTGAGCTTTTGAGTGATCAGTCGCTGACTGTGATGGGCATGTCGATGGCATCGGATGCGCTGCCGGGCATCATGGAGCAGTCTAGTAATACCAAAAATAAAACGCAGCTGATCTTTAACACCAGCAGTGAGCCACTGTTATGGCAGCTATGGGAGATGATGTGCGCAAGCGACGAGTCACTAAAAATTACTAATGATTTGAGCCATCAGCGATACTGGCTATCCACGAGTCGTACCGCCAATAGCGATGCTCTCAACCCAAAGCTGTCAGATGCTTCACAGATTATATTGGAGTGACTTTTTGACTGTGGCTGCTTTAAGATGCACTTGGTGCTATCGCTTACCCATCTTTTGAGGTAGAATACTAAGTCAAACACTTTTATCTTAATTTTATCATCTTTTAAAGGTAATATTTCATGGCATGGCCACCAAATCCCAACAAACCCAATGATCAGCTGCCAGCAGGCGCACCGATGACACCACCTCGTCAAGGCGAGGAATGGCGTCTGCTTGAAAAGACTTTGTTAGCCAGCATCGAAGAACAAAAGGCCAGCCGCCGTTGGTCGATCTTCTTTAAGCTTTTGACCTTTTGTTATTTATTATTCATTTTGACGGCGATCGGCATCGGCTGTAGCGGCACTACGGGCAGCTCACTGGATCGCATTGGCATGAGCGAGCCACACATCGCTGTGATTAATGTCAGTGGCGCCATCGCACCAAATAGCGATACCAATGCCCAAAATATTAATGATTCATTGGTACAAGCTTTTGAAAATGAACAAGCACAGGCTGTGGTATTAAGCATCAATTCACCTGGTGGCTCCCCAGTTCAATCTGATGAGATCTGGCAAATGGCGATGGATCTGCGCCAAGAACACCCTGACAAAAAGCTGTACGCCATCATCGGCGATATGGGCGCGTCGGGTGCGTACTACATCGCTTCTGCTGCTGATGAGATCTGGGTCAATTCTTCAAGCCTAGTTGGCTCAATCGGTGTGATCATGTCTGGCTATAATATCGAGGAGTTGATGAATAAAATCGGCGTCAAAGATCGCACGCTGACCTCTGGCGAGTATAAAGATATTTTAAGCGTGACGCGTGAAATGACCGCTGCTGAAGAGGCGCATGTTCAAAAATTGCTTGATAATACCCATCAAAATTTCATCGATGCCGTCAAACAAGGCCGTGGCGATAAGCTAAAAAATCCAGATGAAAATCAGCTGTTCAGCGGGCTGTTTTGGACAGGAGATGATGCAGTGGCGCTGGGCTTGGCGGATAAAACTGGTGGCATCAGCCAACTAAAAAAACAGCTGGAGCTTGAGACGGTGGATTATAGCTATGTCAATCCAATGAATGTATTTTTTGATCGCTTTGGGGTGCAAATTGGCAAAGGTCTGGGTGAAGGCGTCAAGCTAAGCTTTGGCGAAGATACGCCAACGAGTATCAAATAATCTTTTTAAGCCACAAAAAAACCTGCGCATTTGATGACGGCAGGTTTTTTTAGTGCGATAAAGTAGGGCGGATTAGCCCAAATCGCATTTTTGATTCACATCGGCCAGTGCCTCATCGATGATCTTTTGGCTGACACCTTTTTTACGCAGTTTTTCGATAAATAGCACATCATCAGCCAAAGTATAATCAGAATTATCGCGGTCAAGCCCTTGGCGAATATACAGACGAATCAAACCTTGGATACGATCAAATCCATGATCTTGGGCGGTAACCTCCAGATGCTTGATGATTTCTTCAGATAAGCGCAAATGTACAGGGCGCATGATGGTTTGCGGATGGTCAGAATAGCGATTCTTAATGCGTGGTGGAAGCATGAGTATCCTTTTTTTAGTTGGGTCGGCTTGATCTGTCAAGCGCGAATAAAGCGATATGAGCGATTATACCACGATGAGGATGGCTGTCAAATCCCGAATGGTCTTTTGCTGAGCTATCATAGACAAGCAAAAGCCCTTAGCTTATGACTAAGGGCTTTTTAATATGGCTCCCCAACCTGGGCTCGAACCAGGGACACACGGATTAACAGTCCGATGCTCTACCGACTGAGCTATTGGGGAATGTCGGTATCTTTCGCTGTATGCTTAAGATGGTGCGTATTATAGCAGGTTATTTTGACCTGTCAACACTTTTTTGATGGAAATTTTCAAAAATAATCGAAAATTTCCATCAAATACGCATAAAATAAAAAGAACCAAAGTACCGCTGTGAAGGGGTGACCATGAACCGTGAAGTTCAAGGCGGATAAGGGTAATGCTCATTACGGCTTCCTGATTCATCACAAGGATGCAGGCCTGCACAACAGAAACATTGAACCCAAATCCTAATATAAGATTATCGGCTCAGGAATACGCTTCACTGGCGAGTACTTCAGAAACTTTATTATACCAAATTGAGCAAATTTTTCAAGTTGATTGAATGGATAATGACTGCTATTTTATAAAGCAACTGTTTGATTTTAATTAATTTTTTACCAATTTATTGCTTGCAGGTACAAAAATGCCCATCGAAGTCGATGGGCATTTCATTAAGAAGCGATTATTTGATTTTTGCTTCTTTGAATAGTACATGTTGGCGAACTTTTGGATCAAATTTTTTGATTTCCATTTTGCCAGGCATAGTACGCTTGTTCTTGGTGGTAGTGTAGAAATAACCAGTACCAGCAGTAGAAACTAGTTTAATTTTATCTCTCATGATCGTATCCTTTAACTAATGGTATGTGGGGTCAAATTAGATTTTTTGACCTTGGGCGCGTAGGTCAGCAAGCACTTTTTCGATGCCGTGCTTGTCAATGATACGCATACCTTTAGAAGAAACGCGCAGACGAACAAAACGGTTCTCAGACTCTACCCAAAAACGATGGTTGTGTAGGTTTGGAAGGAAACGACGGCGAGTTTTGTTGTTCGCGTGTGATACATTGTTACCCACTTGTGGGCGTTTTCCAGTCACTTGACAGACTCGAGACATGGTGAACTCCTAATCTTAGCGGCACGGATATTGAGCGGTATCAGGTGTGCCAGTCACAGCTTTGGTGCTTATTTATTTGTGGTATGGACACGGCACAAATAAAGTGTGACTTTTTATGGTTAGGCCACTCTTTGCTTACCGTTAAAGGCGACGACAATCAAGAAGTAGCAGAAAAAATTAAAGCCCGAATTATACACGAAATAAAATCACTTGACAAGTATTTTCAAGCAAATGGCATAAAGTCTAGGGCGGATAAACTGTTTTATATCGCTGATGATTATGCTTTTGGTGTTAGTGCCAATGTCGGCATCCCAAAAGCCTGCCAACCATAATGCAAAAAGTTGCGGATATTGGCATGATCCGTACCTGCAGGCGTGGCGAGCACTGATTGATAATGCTCGGCAAATAGCGATAGGGTGTCGAGCTGATTTAGGCCGTGCAGCTTAGCTAGGCTAAATACTTTGGCACTGCCTTCATTGGTGCCTGCTGGATTGACCACTTCGCCATTGCTAAACTCAACTGGCGTATAGTGATAATTGGCATCGATAAAGGCGATGACATCAGAGAAACTTAAGCTTTGGTTAGCGATGCCGGCCAATAGGCGAGAAATATCAGTTGTGCGCATACATCACCCATTAACGGTTAAAGTAGTCATCATCATCAAATGATGGTGGCGCAAAGTTACCGCCTTGTTCTAAGTGGCTCATGTGCATTTGCATTGAGCGTTCGTGCTGAATGCGTTGATAGATCTCTTCACGGTGTACAGCGATGTCTTTTGGCGCATTGACACCTAGGCGAACTTGGTTGCCTTTAACGCCAAGTACAGTGACGCTGACTTCATCACCAATCATTAGGGTTTCGCCGACACGGCGGGTTAGGATTAGCATATTACACTCCTTAAATACTCATCAACTCAATCGTTATTGTTAGCCTTGATATCCGTTTTATCAATTAAGTTGATAGGTGAATGGGCTGTACGAATTTTGCCCAAAAAAACTGCCTAATGCGATATTATAATCTGCATTAGGCAGCTTGTCAGTAATTTTTCTGCCGTTTTCGTTGTATTTTGTTTAACGATGGCTTTGAAAAATTCAATCAATCGTTACAATGATCAACGATTATAGGCCAGCGACTTTACTTTCGCCGTCTTCACGATCCAGACCAAAGGCGGTGTGTAGCTCTTTGACCGCTTTTTCTAGGTGCTGTTCTTGGATAAGTACAGAGACCTTGATTTCGCTGGTTGAGATCATTTGTAAGTTGATGTTGTTGCTGGCTAGGGTGTCAAACATTTTGCTTGCCACGCCGGCATGAGAGCGCATACCAACGCCGACGATTGAGACTTTGACCACATCATTTGCGCCAAATACCTCGGTTGCGCCGATGTCATCTTTGACACGCTCGTTAAGGATTTTTAGGGTCTTATCAAAGTCGCCACGCTGTACGGTGAAACTAAAATCCGTATAGCCTTCTTGTGATGCATTTTGGATGATCATATCGATTTCGATATTGGCGGCGCTCACTGGGCTTAGGATGGCTGAAGCGATACCTGGGCGGTCTGGCACGCCACGCACTACGATTTTTGCTTCGTCTCGGTTAAATGCAATGCCAGAAATTACAGCTCGTTCCATATCGTCTCCTTCATCAATCGTGATAAGTGTGCCTACATTTTGTTTAAAGTTATCATCAAATACACCGTCAGCATTGTCATCAAAGCTTGATAACACACGCAGCGGTACTTGGTATTTGCCCGCAAATTCCACAGAGCGGATTTGTAGGACTTTTGAGCCAAGACTTGCCATCTCAATCATCTCTTCAAAGGTGATTTTTGAGAGTTTTTTGGCTTTTGAAGTGACTCGTGGGTCGGTGGTATAGACGCCATCGACATCGGTGTAGATTTGGCATTCATCAGCTTTTAGGGCGGCAGCCAGTGCAACACCTGTGGTGTCCGAGCCGCCACGGCCTAGCGTGGTGACATCGCCATGTTCATTGATGCCTTGAAAGCCTGCAACGACCACGACGCCGCCAGCGTTCAGCTCATTCATGATGGCATCGGTGTCGATGCTTTGGATGCGAGCTTTGGTGTGGGTGCCATCGGTGCGAATGGCTACTTGACCGCCAGTCATTGATTTGGCCTTGACGCCGATCGACTGTAGTGCCATCGACAGTAGAGAAATCGAGACTTGCTCACCGGTGCAGACCATCTGGTCGTATTCACGAGCGTTGGGTTCGGTCGCGATCTCACGAGCCAAACCGATCAGTCGGTTTGTTTCACCGCTCATGGCAGAGACGACAACGACGACTTGATGTCCATTGTCGTGCCAGCGTTTGACTCGCTGAGCGACATTTTTGATGCGGGTGATGTTGCCCATCGAAGTCCCGCCGTATTTTTGTACGATTAGTGCCATTACATTTGCCTTGTAGTCTAACCCAAATACGGGTCGGTGTGGTGAATTGTCATCGGTTAGGACGACAATGCCAATAAATACAACAATGACGACAGATCATGCGTCTGCCCAAGTTCGTTGATGAAAAACTGGATGCGCCCAATGCAATCCAAACCATTTTGGCACATCCTAGCAGAATTTCATCGGCGGATTTGGGATAAGCTTATGCCAAATCCGCAGTTAGTTTGGCGGTCAGTGCATCTAGCACGCTTGCCAAATTGTCTGACTTCGGTGCGCCGCCTTGAGCATAGTCAGGCTTACCACCGCCTTTACCACCAAGCTCACCTGCCAGATGGCGAATGATGTCGCCTGCTTTGACCTTGTCTTGAGCACCTTTGGCGACGCTTGCGGTGATAGCAAGGTCATCGGTTTCGCCAACCAGTACGATGACGCCGTTATTTAGGCGAGATTTTAGCGTGTCGGTTAGGCCACGAATGCTCTTGCCATCGATGCCTGCGACTTTGGCGATCAGTAGCTGATACTCGCCGACGCGGATGGCGTTATCCACCAGGCTCACTGCTTGAAGGCTCGCTAGCTTTTGGTTCAGCTGTTCGATTTGTTTTTCAAGTTCACGCTGTTTCTCGCTTTGGCTTGTGATGCGTGGCAAGATCTCGTTGCGCTTGGCTTTTAGGTTATTTGCCAAAGTAGTCAAGGTGCGTTCACCAGCTTGGATATAGCGTAGTGCACCCATACCGGTCAAGGCTTCGATACGGCGGATACCGGCAGCGATACCGCTTTCTGAGGTGATCTTGAACATACCGATATCACCGGTACGCAGGACATGGATACCACCGCATAGCTCGATAGAAAATGGTGTTTTGTCCGATTTTTCGCCCATCGTCAAGACGCGCACAGTCTCGCCGTATTTTTCGCCAAATAGCGCCATCGCGCCTTTTTTCATGGCGCTGTCGATATCCATATGCTCGATGCTGACTGCGGTGTTCTTTTGGATTTGTTCATTGACTAAGCGTTCGACCTGTGCCAATTCATCGGCTGAGATGCTGCCATCATATGAGAAGTCAAAGCGCAGCACTTCGCTTGAGACCAATGAGCCTTTTTGGGCGACGCCATCACCAAGCACAGTGCGTAGGGCAGCGTGCAGTAGGTGGGTGGCTGAGTGGTTCTTAGCAGATGCAGCACGCACATCAAAGATAACTTGTGCGCTAGCCGACTGCTTGGCTGTGATTTGACCCATTTTTACTGTGCCATGATGGATAATGGCTTGACCTGATTTTTTGGTATCTTCGACGGCGAATACACCTGTCCCGGTGCTGATTTCGCCTGTTTCACCAACTTGACCACCGCCTTCGGCATAAAATGGCGTCGCAGTCAGGACAATCACGCCTGTGTCACCTTCACCAAGCACTTCTACTTCTTTGCCATCTTGGTATAGGCCGACGATGTCAGTGTCAGCGGCTAGGCTGTCATAACCCAAGAACTGTGTCGGGGTGTCCACCTTGATAGCGGCAGAATAATCAACATCAAATTTACCGGCATCACGAGCACGCTCACGCTGTGCCTGCATATGCGTCTCAAAGCCTGCTTCATCGATGCCGATCGTGCGCTCACGAGCGATATCAGCGGTCAAATCGACAGGGAAACCATAAGTATCATATAGCTTGAACACAGTTTCGCCATCGAGCGTATCACCATCGTTTAGCTTCTCAAGCTCGCCTGAGAGTAGGCGTAGGCCTTGAGCAAGCGTCTTGGCGAATTGCTCTTCTTCTTTTTGGATGACGGCTTGGATCTCGCTTAATTTTTCGTTCAGCTGTGGGTAAGCAGCACCCATCTCGGCTGCCAATGCAGGCACCATTTGATAAAAGAATGCGCCGTCAGCACCAAGCTTATTACCATGACGCACAGCACGGCGGATGATGCGGCGTAGCACATAGCCACGGCCTTCGTTGCTTGGGCGTACGCCATCAGCGATTAGGAATGACACTGCACGGATATGGTCGGCGATGACTTTTAGCGATGGCTGCTCTTGGTTGTCGATACCAAGTAGCTTGGCGGCGGCGTTCATCAGATTAACAAAGACATCCACTTCATAGTTGCCATGTACGCCTTGCATGATGGCGCTGATGCGCTCAAGGCCCATGCCAGTATCGACTGATGGTTTTGGTAGTGGCTCCATCGTGCCGTCTTTTTGGCGGTTGAACTGCATAAAGACGCAGTTCCACACTTCGATATAGCGGTCGCCATCTTCTTCGGGTGTACCTGGCAGACCGCCCTCGATGTGGTCGCCGTGATCATAAAAAATCTCAGTACATGGACCGCATGGGCCAGTATCACCCATCATCCAAAAGTTATCCGACTGATACGCACCGCCTTTGTTATCACCGATGCGGATGATACGCTCAGGCGCAAGTCCGATGTCCTTATGCCAAATATCAAAGGCTTCATCATCGGTCTCATAGATGGTGACATACAGGCGCTCTTTTGGTAGGGCGAGCCACTCATCAGAAGTCAAAAACTCCCACGCATAAGCGATGGCATTGGCTTTAAAATAATCACCAAATGAAAAGTTACCGAGCATCTCAAAAAAAGTGTGATGGCGTGCTGTATAGCCGACATTATCAAGGTCATTGTGTTTACCGCCTGCGCGCACGCATTTTTGGGAAGTCACGGCACGCACATAATCACGCTTTTCTAGACCTAGAAAGGTGTCTTTAAACTGGTTCATCCCTGCGTTGGTAAATAGCAAGGTTGGGTCATTGTGCGGAATTAGGCTAGATGATGGCACATGGGTGTGATTTTTGCTCACAAAAAAATCAATAAACGCTTGACGAACTTGGCTAAGCTGCATGGTTTTCATAAAAAAATCCTTGGCCGATAATGGCGAAGCTTGGGTCATAATAATTAAATCAATCTGTTGGCGTGGTGCTAAAATAGTCTGCCAAAAACGCCTAATTTTAGCATAAAATTTTTATAAATAGCAGAGCGTTTATTCAAAATCAGTCAATTTTTTCATAGCATCATATATTCCTTTGTTAAATTTAAGGGATTTTTTGAAAAAGTGCTTAACATTTTGGCAAAAAAGGTGTATAAATATAGTATTCCACACAAACAATGGGGTGTTAAGATGAATTTTCCATTATTCAGTGCTATTTTTTCGATTGCCTTTACAGTGATTATTGGTATTTTGATGATTATCGCTTTTGTGACTGGTTTTGATAAAGCTATGCATATCATTGGAGCGATTGTTATTGGTGCGGTGATCAGCTTGCCTGTCGCTTTGGTCGTGACCAAAAAAATCAGTGCCTTGACTGGTGGCCCAAATCGTGCACCTAAAGCTTAATGATAGATGGCTGACTGCCATTTGGTTTAACTATTTTTAATGGCCATAAAAAATCACCACCCGATTGGATGGTGATTTTTTTGAAGGATTATTTTAGATAATCTTTTAATGCACGAGCTTGATCAGCAGCATTACCTGTATAGGTCGCTGGTGTCATCTCGGCCAGACGCTGACGGTCGGCGTCAGGCACGGTCGCAAGCTCATCACCACCCACAAAATTCACCATCATCTCACGAGTCATCGCTTGACCACGAGTTAGGGCTTTTAGCTTTTCGTAAGGTTTTTCGACATTATAACGACGCATCACGGTTTGGATAGGCTCGGCTAGTACTTCTTGAGCATTGTCCAAATCTTCAAGTAGGCGGTCAGCATTGAGTTCAAGCTTGCCGATACCTTTTAGGCAGGCATCAAATGCGATCAAGCTTTGGGCAAAACCAACACCCATATTGCGAAGTACTGTCGAGTCAGTCAAATCACGCTGCCAGCGGCTGATAGGTAATTTTTCGCCCAAGTGTGCAAGTACAGCGTTGGCGATGCCTAGGTTGCCTTCAGAATTTTCAAAATCAATCGGATTGACTTTGTGTGGCATGGTTGATGAGCCTACTTCACCTTCTTTTAGTTTTTGTTTGAAATAACCCAGTGAAATATAACCCCATACATCACGGTTAAAGTCAATCAAGATGGTGTTAAAACGACGCAGCGCATCAAACATCTCAGCCATGTAGTCGTGCGGTTCAATCTGTGTGGTGTATGGGTTAAAGGTCAGACCTAGGCTTTCTACAAACGCTTGTGAGTGTTTTGGCCAGTCAATGTTTGGATAAGCAGATAGATGAGCATTATAGTTACCGACAGCACCGTTAATTTTACCTAACAATTCCACTGCTTTGAACTGCTGAATTTGGCGATGTAGGCGATAAGCGACATTCGCCATCTCTTTGCCTAGCGTGGTTGGGCTTGCGGTTTGACCGTGGGTGCGTGATAGCATCGGTTGGGCGGCATGCTTATCTGCCAAAGCGGCAATTTCATCGACGATTTTTTGCATACTTGCCACAAGCACATCACGGCCTGATTTGAGCATCAATGCATGAGATAGGTTGTTGATATCTTCTGAAGTGCACGCAAAATGGATAAACTCACCTGTATTGGCAAGCTCTGCGATGTCGGCAATTTGTTCTTTTAAGAAATATTCCACCGCTTTGACATCGTGGTTGGTGGTGCGTTCGATTTCTTTGATGCGTTCGGCATCAGTTTCTGAAAAGTTTACCACAATCGCATCAAGGCGAGCGTTGGTCTCGGCCGAAAATGGGGCAATTTCGCTGATTTGTGGGTGATTGGCTAGGGCTTGTAGCCAACGAACTTCCACAGTGACACGAGCGTGAATCAGACCAAATTCAGACAGATAAGGGCGAAGTGCATCGACTTTTGATGCATAGCGGCCATCAAGTGGCGATAGGGCGGTCAGGGTAGATAGGGTCATGAATAATCCTTAAAATCATCAAGAAAAAGGGCTTGGCGTATTATAACAAAAGTTTACACAGTTTTGGGAATTTGTGGTCAAAAAGTGCTTGTGTTGCTCAAATTTTATGAATGGTGAACAAGTTTGACTTGGTTGTCAGGGTTTGATAAGGTAAATATGTGATAAATAAAATCAAGGAGATGTATCATGAAACTTGAGTATCATTTGACAGTTGGGGAGCTGAATCGATATTTTGCCCGTAAATTTGATTGGCTAATCATGGTGATGGTAATCTGTGCGATTGTGGTAGGTGTGCAGTCTGTCAATCAAGGTTTGGGATTTGCTTGGGTTGGGGTGGGTGTATTGACTGTAACCATGGTCATGGTGTATGCGTTAATCATTGGCTTGCTGTCGTTTTGGTGCAAGCCTGCAGTGATTGAAATTACTGATACTAGCATCCAAGAGACGATGAGCGGCAAGACTAAGCAGTGGGCGTGGCATAAGGTGGGTGATTTTTCACTCGATGAGCGGTATTTGACCATTAAGCTTGGTGTATCTATTGCTATCATACCGATTGAGCAAGTTGGCGTGGCAGCGGCGATGGATTTTTATGAACGCATTTATCAGCAAAAACGCTTGAAGTTTCAGTGAATCGAGATGATACAAAGCAAAAAGACGGCTAATAACCGTCTTTTATTTATGATAACCCATTAGCCAATTTTGACATTACAGCCATCAATCACACCACCACCTAGACATACATCACCATCATAAAACACGACAGATTGCCCAAGCGTAACGGCACGCTGTGGCTCATCAAATACCACACGCACTTTATCGCCATCATGATACAAGGTGCAAGCTTGGTCAGGCTGACGATAGCGAGTTTTGGCGGTCAGTTTCGCCCCATCGGTAGGCGGTGCGACCACCCAGTCGAGCTTATAAGCGGTCAGCTCAGTGGACATCAGATAGGGATGCTCATGCCCTTGACCGACGATGAGGCGATTATTATCAAGGTCTTTGTGTAAGACAAACCAAGGCTCTTCAGGGCGACCTGATACGCCACCGATACCGATACCGCCACGCTGACCGATGGTGTAGTACATCAGACCATCGTGCTTGCCGATACACATGCCATCATCGGTATAGATATCACCTTGCTTGGCAGGCAGATAAGTTTGTAAAAAGTCTTTGAATTTACGCTCACCAATAAAGCAAATGCCCGTACTGTCTTTTTTCTTAGCAGTGGCAAGTTCGTATTTTTCGGCGATGGCACGTACAGCAGGTTTTTCAAGCTCACCCACAGGAAACAGCGTTTTGGCGATTTTGTCCCCGCCAACAGCGTGTAAAAAATAGCTTTGGTCTTTGTTGCCATCTAGTCCACGAAGTAGCTTCGCCTTGCCATCTACTGCAAAGCTACGACGGGTATAATGCCCTGTGGCAATAAAATCCGCACCCAAAGTCAAAGCATAATCCAAAAAGGCTTTGAATTTTACTTCTTTATTGCACAAAATATCAGGATTTGGCGTGCGACCTGCACTGTATTCCGCCAAAAAATGCTCAAACACTCTGTCCCAATATTCCATCGCAAAATTGGCGGTGTGTAGCTTGATGCCGATTTTGTCAGCGACCGCTTGTGCGTCTGCCAAGTCTTCTAAGGCGGTGCAATACTCGGTGCCGTCGTCTTCTTCCCAGTTTTTCATAAATAAGCCTTCCACGGCAAAACCCGCTTCTTTGAGCAGTACCGCAGAAACGGAAGAATCAACACCGCCAGACATACCGACGATGACTTTGATGTCTTTGGGTTCTTTGCCAAGTGATTTGGCGACATCGGTTAGAGTGAATGGTGTGGTCATAGTTGTTCTTAAATTGATAAAAATGAATGATTTATTATAGCAAATTTAGCCAGTTATTTTGTGTTATAATTGAATAATTCAAGGTTTTTAAGGAATTATCATGCTAAGAATTGGTCAGGGCTTGGATGTACACGCATTTACCGATGGCGATTTTGTGACGCTTGGTGGTATCCAAATTCCCCATACACATGGCATCAAGGCACATTCAGACGGTGATGTGCTGCTTCATGCTTTGTGCGATGCACTTTTGGGTGCGTTGGCACTCGGTGATATTGGTATGCATTTTCCTGATACTGATGACGCCTATAAAGGGGCGGATAGCAAGGTCTTACTTGCTCATGTGTATGACTTGGTCAAATCAAAGGGCTACGAGCTTGTCAATGCTGATATGACGGTGATTTGTGAAGCACCAAAACTATCACCGCACAACCTTGCCATGCGTGACTGTATCGCAGGCGTGCTTGGCATCAATCTAGACTGTATCAGCATCAAAGCCACCACCAACGAAAAAATGGGCTATTTGGGGCGAAAAGAAGGGATTTTTGCCAGCAGTGTGGTGCTGCTACAAAAGGCGAATGATTAAGGTTTAATATGAATCATCAAAATTTTTCACCACGCCCTGCATTACTATTGATAGATTTACAACAAGGCTTTAATGATGAAACGCATTGGGGCGGTAATCGTAACAATCCTGATGCCGAACAAATCTGCTTAAAATTATTGACCCATTGGCGAACGCATAAGCTACCAATTTTTCATATACGCCATCACTCCACAGAAGCTGATTCACCATTAAATCCAAAACACGCAGGCTTTGCCTTTATGCCAGCGACGGCACCGATGGCAAATGAATGCGTGATTGATAAGATGGTGAACAGTGCGTTAATTGGTACAGATTTACAAAGTCGACTACATCAAGCGGGTATTGATACACTTGTTTTGGCGGGGCTGACTACCAATCACTGCGTATCCACCACCGCACGCATGGCAGGTAATTTGGGTTTTACCACTTTTGTGGTATCGGACGGCACGGCGACTTTTGATAGAATTGGGGTAAATGGCGAACGCTTTGACAGTCAGCTTGTGCATGACATCAGTCTTGCTAATTTACATGGTGAATTTGCCACAGTGTTAACAAGCGATGAGATTTTGGCGATGGTAGGGTGATTGCTGATGGTAATTGTCCAAAGATTACAAATCCACCTTTAAAAATTCGCCAACAAGCCTTATAATAGCTGAAAGTTTATTTATCTCAATCAAGGAAAAATCCATGACCGACATCAACCCACAAATCAAAGAATTGATCGAAAACCAAATCAAAGACCATGCCGTGCTACTGTACATGAAAGGCACACCACAGTTCCCACAATGTGGTTTTTCTGCTCGTGCGGTAGAAGTACTGACCCAAATCGGTCGCCCATTTGCGTTCGTCAATATCCTAGAAAATCCTGATATTCGTAGCACCTTGCCACTGATTGCCAACTGGCCAACCTTCCCACAGCTGTGGGTCAATGGCGAGCTGATCGGCGGTAGCGACATCATCCTACAAATGTATCAATCAGGCGAGCTTAAGCCATTGATTGAAGAGCATACACAAGCGGTGTAATGTAATTTGACCTTTTGTAGACAATAACCTGGTTTTTTAACTGGGTTATTTTTTTATTGCTTTTAAATAACTGATTGGATACAATCGTTATACCGTTAATTTACAAGGAATTGTTATGTTTCGCATCCTGCCGCTCGCCATCACTGTGGCGTTATTGACCGCTTGCCAGACAGTCGTTGCACCCATCGACACTCAAGTCGCCTTAAAATCTACTCAACCCACCACGACGCCAACAGGGGCAGATGCTTACGCACCTGAGCGTGCTACGGGATTGACTGAGCAAAGTGAGATTCATGCCAAAGACTTTATGATCGCCACTGCCAATCCTTTGGCGACCGAAGCAGGCTATGATATCCTAAAAAAAGGCGGCAGTGCTGTGGATGCGATGGTGGCTGCTCAGACGACGCTTAGTTTGGTTGAGCCACAATCATCAGGGCTGGGCGGCGGTGCCTTTGTGGTGTATTGGGATAACAAAACCAAGACTTTGACCACCTTTGATGGGCGTGAAACCGCTCCAATGTCGGCAACGCCTGAGCTGTTTTTGGATAAAGAGGGTAAGCCTTTAAAATTCATGGATGCGGTGGTCGGTGGTCGTTCGGTAGGTGTGCCTGCCGTACCGCTATTGATGGAAAGCTTGCATGGTCGCTATGGCGTATTGCCTTGGGGTAGTTTGTTTGATACTCCTATTCGTCTAGCTACTGATGGCTTTGAAGTATCGCCGCGTATGGCAATATCCATCAGCCAAAACGAACAATATCTTAAACGCCATGCCAAAACTGCCGAATATTTTTTGCCCAATGGGCAGGCTTTAAAGGCGGGGGATATTCTTAAAAACCCTGAATTTGCCGAAACGGTTAGTACACTTGCCAAAGCGGGCTCACAACCATTTTATACGGGTAAATATGCTCAAAATATCGTTGATGTGGTACAAACTGGCGATAATGCAGGTGACCTATCCATGGCAGATTTTGGGGCTTATAAAGTTATCCAAAGGCATCCTGTATGCGTCACTTACCGTGTATATGAAGTGTGTGGCATGGGCGCCCCAAGCTCTGGCGGTATCGCTGTTGGGCAGATTTTGGGGATGTTAAATAATTTTGATCCAAGTCAAACAGGCTATCATGCCGATGGACTAAGACGGCTTGGTGATGCGTCTCGTTTGGCGTTTGCCGACCGTGATATGTATGTGGCTGATCCTGAGTTTGTTCCTGTGCCAACCAAGTCATTGATTAGCAATGATTATCTCAAACAACGTAGTCAGCTGATTGCCAATAGTAGCCAAGCATTGAGCGAAGTTAAAGCAGGTGAGTTTGTACATGAATGGGTGGTGGGTAATGGCATGGAATTGCCGTCCACCAGTCATATTTCTATTGTGGACAAAGATGGCAATGTATTGTCAATGACCACATCGATTGAAAATGCCTTTGGTTCTACATTGATGGCAAATGGCTATTTATTAAACAATGAATTGACCGATTTTAGCTTTGAGCCGACCAAAGAAGGTAAATTGGTTGCTAACCGTGTAGAAGGGGGTAAACGCCCACGCTCATCGATGGCACCCACCATTGTACTAAAAGATGGCAAGCCTTATATGGCAGTCGGCTCACCTGGTGGTAGTCGTATCATTGGCTATGTTGCCAAAACCATTGTGGCACATAGTGATTGGAATATGGGTATCCAGGAAGCCATTTCTGCACCCAATGTACTTAATCGCTTTGGCAGCTATGAGCTAGAAAAAGACACGCAAGCCAGCAATTGGGCAGCTCCGCTTGAGCAATTGGGTTATAAAACGGATGTGCGAGAGCTTAACTCGGGCGTGCAAGCGATTGTAATTCACCCTGAAAGCTTGGTGGGTGGTGCTGACCCACGCCGCGAAGGTAAGGTTATGGGCGATTAGTTATCAGGCTTGTGTGCAGTTTAAATATCCAATCTATTTAGGTTGGATATTTTTTTGGCGACTTGCCAATCCGTCATGGGCTTGCCTTGCAAATCCTACTTTTGTCCATATTAAATACCGTAAGATGACAATAAGGATAACCCATGAACCCAATCAAACAAATCTCCGAGCAAATTCTAACGCTGTGTGAGTCGCCGAATACCGCATTACAAGCCATTCATCTCATCATTCAGCATAGCGGTGCAGGCGAGCTGGCATGGCAAGTGGTGTACAACCGTGTGATGGCGGATCGTGATGTCGATGGGGCGTATTATTTGGCGAATTTTGCCATGCAAGTGCAGGATTTGCCTTTTGATGGCTTACCACTGGTTGAGCTTGTGCTCAAAGAGGGTGATGAGCATATGAAATTGGCATTGCTTGACAAACTGCCTGATGATGCCAAAGCTAATCTACAGACAATGGGTATTATCTAAAAAACCGCTGCGATGCATCACAGCGGTTTTAAGATTTATTGACAGCTTGCCTTGCCGGTGCGGTGATTGACGGTACCAAGGCTTGCCAATAGCTGTTGCATCTGTACATGACCACGAGTACACGCATAAGAATAAGCGGATTGATTATAAGAACCCATTTTTGGGTCATCGGTGGTGGCGACCAAGTTGAGATTTGCACCTTGAGCTGCCAAATATTTCACCGTTTCAAGGCGGTTGTTGCTGGCGGCGACCATCACCAAAGTTTCGCCATCGCTTTCAACAGTTTGGTCGTTAAGATCCACAGGCTTTTTGGCGTTTAGTTGCTGGTGGACTTTTTTGACGATGTTGGTGTTTTTGCCCAGTACTGCCGATTTCATAACATTATACACATCGCCTTTGTCGGTGGCGTATAGGTCGGCACCTTGGGCGATTAAGTAGTCCACCATGTCTTCATAGCCGATAAACGCCGCCCAGCCCAAAGCTGTCTGCTCAAGACTGCCCACATCTTTGGCTTCAATGTTTTGACCATGCTCTACCATGTATTTGACTGTTGGTAAATCGCCACGCTTGACCGCATCAAACCACGCTGCATCAGGACCTGTGGATGGTTTATCATAAAACACACGCCAAGCCAGTTTGTTTTCGTTGGCGATGTCAAAATTTTCTGCATCGCTAAAGCGAAAGTTCTGGGCTGGGGCGGGTTTAGTTTGGCTGCTCTGAGCATGGCCAGGTGTTTGACCGCTGACACAGGCAGTTAATAGACAGCCTAAAGTGATGATGATGGGAAGTTTCATAAAATCTCCTAATGATTTTGAAAAAAATTAATCAAACAGTGGCAATCTTTCTACGAACAGCCGATGATGTTCAGCGGATATTGCCAATAATGCGACCAAAAAAGCAATCAGTAGCACCACAACGCCGATGTATTTTAGTTTGGTGTGATAAAGTAGGGCTAATTTGCCACTCACCACACCAAAACCAAAAAACAGCCCCAAAAAGACACCATGAGCCAAAACGCCAACTTGATAAGTGATGAGTGAATACGCCACCAAAGCTGCAGCTGCCCACCAAGCCATCAGACCAAGCCATGCCAGTAGGCGATACACCTGCCCAAAACGCCCATACGCTGTCATTATTTAGCCTTTAACTAGCATTATTTGCCTTTACGAGCCTTGTGCTCACCTGTCTTGCGTGGTGGCAGTCCAGTATGCTGGGTCAGCACTCGCCCTTTGGGTGGCTGACGGTGTTGCGATTTGCCTTGATTTTGGCTTTCTGCACCTTTTGTAGCGGCGTTGCCTGTCCGCTTGATGCTATCACCATTAGCACTGGAGTTCTTTTTACGAGCTGATTGATAACTGCCCGTGCCAGCCGGTTGATAAGTTGGAATTAAATGCTGTTTACTATTACCAATTAAATCACTTCTGCCCATTTCTTTTAAGGCATGGCGTAACAATTCCCAATTATTGGGGTCATGATAACGCAAAAAGGCTTTATGTAAACGGCGACGTTTCTCACCTTTGACAATATCCACATCTTCACTGGTGCGAGAGACTTTTGCTAGCGGATTTTTCCCAGAATAATACATGGTCGTTGCACTTGCCATCGGACTTGGATAAAAGGTTTGCACTTGGTCAGCACGGAAACCATTTTTCTTTAGCCAAATTGCCAAATTCATCATATCATAATCACTAGTTCCGGGGTGGGCAGCGATAAAATATGGAATTAAATATTGCTCTTTACCTGCCTCGCGGCTAAAACGGTCAAACATCTGTTTAAAGCGGTCATAAGTACCAATGCCGGGCTTCATCATTTTGGATAAAGGGTTTGCTTCAGTATGTTCTGGGGCAATTTTCAGATATCCGCCTACATGATGCGTAACCAATTCTTTGACATATTCAGGATTTAACACCGCCAAATCATAACGCAATCCTGAACCAATCAAAATCTTTTTAATGCCGCGGATTTCACGTGCTTTACGATAAAGTTGGGTCAGTGGAGCATGGTCAGTATGCAGATTTTGACACACACCTGGGTAAACACATGATGGTTTACGGCAATTTTTTTCAATTTCAGGGTCTTTGCAATGCAAGCGATACATATTCGCTGTTGGCCCCCCAAGGTCAGAAATAATGCCTGTAAAATTTGGTGCGGTATCACGGATTTTTTCCACTTCTCTTAAAATGGATTCTTCCGAACGATTTTGGATAATTCGCCCTTCATGTTCGGTAATGGAACAGAAGGTACAGCCCCCAAAACAACCCCGCATAATATTGACCGAAAACTTAATCATATCAAAGGCAGGGAAACGAGCATTACCATAGCTTGGATGTGGCAAGCGAGCATAAGGCAAATCAAAAATATAATCCATCTCTTCGGTGGTGAGTGGAATTGCTGGTGGATTTAGCCAAACATCTCTATCGCCATGACGTTGTACCAAGGCTCGGGCATTGCCGGGGTTGGTTTCTAGGTGCAAAATACGATTGGCATGGGCATACATCACACGGTCATTTGCCACTTGTTCAAAACTTGGCATACGAATCACTGCCAATTCTCGTGGTGGTAATTTGTGTTTAATGGCTTTTAATGGTTGCAGACTGACAATTTGCGTATCACTTGGCAAATCATCACCTGCTTTTACGATTGGATTTTCGACCACATCTTTATTAAAGTTTTGATATTGTTCTGTTTTATTTTGCTCAATTTCACAATCGGCAACATCTTCCATCATCACATAAGGATTGATAATTGGGTCAACTCGCCCAATCGTATCTACATCATTACTGGCAATTTCAATAAAATCTTTTTTAAGATGACGATTAGATTTATTTAAAATAAATGCTGTACCACGCACATCGACAATCGTTTTGATAGTTTCACCACGAGCCAAGCGGTGCATGATTTCAATAATTGCACGCTCACCATTACCATAAACCAAAATATCAGGTTTTGCGTCCATTAAAATGGAGCGACGCACTTTATCTGACCAATAATCATAATGGGCGATACGGCGTAAACTGCCTTCAATTCCCCCTAAAATAATCGGCACATCTGGAAAGGCTTCACGGCAACGCTGACAATACACTGTCGCCGCACGGTCAGGGCGTTTATTTGGTACATTATCAGGGGAATAGGCATCATCAGAACGGATTTTGCGGTCAGCCGTATAGCGGTTAATCATACTGTCCATATTGCCTGCGGTAACGCCAAAGGCAATGTTTGGTTTGCCAAGTACTTTAAATGCATCAGCAGATGTCCAATCGGGCTGGGCAATAATGCCAACACGAAAACCTTGTGCTTCAAGCGTGCGTCCAATCACCCCTGAACAAAATGATGGATGGTCAATATAGGCATCACCACACACTAAAATAAAATCGCAACTATCCCAACCAAGCATATCCATTTCTGCTTTGGACATGGGTAAAAATGGTGCAGGTTCAAAACAACTTGCCCAATATTTATCATAATCTAAAATATTTTTGGCAGTTTGGCGGTGTTTATAAGCGGTGGACATGGATAGCGTTACCAAATAAAAAGTAATAATGAAAACTTCTCATTTTAGCATGAATTTTATTCAAATTGGGGGAATGTTGTGGGCTTTTGGTAAATGATGGGCGGGTTATTTGATTAAGATAATTCGTCTGCCAGTTGCCTTAAGGTGATAATCATGAATCAGTAAGGCAAGTTTTTTGTAGTGAATGGGTAGATTTTCATGATAAATTTCAATGTTTTTCAGAGATTTATCAAAAATCGTAATGTGTGCGCCTTGCGTTTTATGCCTGCCGAACGTTTCTACGGATGAGAAATTTTGCCATGGAATATATATCGTCTTATTATCAAGATGGTGCGTCAAGCCATCAGGTGTTAGCTGTAGAAAATAAGAATTTGGGTCTGTGCTTAGGCTAAACTTGTGATTTTGTTTTTGTTCATAAACCATACCAAGTAATAAAAGTCCTGCCAATAGAACAACCCAACCAAAAATAAAGTGCCAATCATGAATGATGATATGAATGCCAAGCACAGCCAGAGGAATCCCAAAAACAACACCTAATAGGGCATTGAAGTTCAACAAAGGACGATGGATATGAATGGTAATCTTAGGTAAGTCCAAAATAGAATCTGTCTGTCTAATTTGGGCGAGATACTGCTCAAAATGCTGATGATTCATAAGTGTAAATAAAAAAAGTGCGATAAGTGATTTTATCGCACTTTTTGAGTTTTGGCGAATTAAATGATGCGCCTAAAATTAAGTAGTTGGCATCGTCAATTTTCGAGTGTGAATGCTCGGCTAAATACCTCAATGGCTTTTATGGATGATCAATGATTCTCTTTGGCGTGATTGAGTGTGTATTTTGGTATCTCAATCACCAAATCTTCATCGGCGACGATACACTGACA
The DNA here is from genome assembly GCF_002894025.1 of Moraxella sp. RCAD0137. Classification (NCBI taxonomy): domain Bacteria; kingdom Pseudomonadati; phylum Pseudomonadota; class Gammaproteobacteria; order Moraxellales; family Moraxellaceae; genus Moraxella; species Moraxella sp. RCAD0137. The sequence goes on along the minus strand of NZ_LTCC01000001.1, from coordinate 450,620 downwards.
AGCCAGTCGAGAATCGGGCTCAAGACCCCAAGCGCGGTCAAGTAAATCGCCTTCGATGTCATCCATCTCTTCTAGGCTATCAAAGCCTTTGCGGATAACCACATGGCAAGTGGTGCAGGCTTTTGACATATCGCAGGCGTGTTCGATTTTGATGCCGCGATCTAGTAGGGCTTCACATAGATTTTCACCAGCATTGATTTCGACAGTCGCACCTTCTGGGCAGATCTCATGGTGGGGTAGTAGGGTTACAGTGGTCATAAATATCTCTTTTGATTTGAAATTTATAATAAATTCGTCATTACCAATCGCTGGTGCGTGTGCCTGCAAGGGCATCTTTGACATTCTTATCCATGATGACGCCAGCAAAGTGATCGCTGGCAGGTTTTAGTCTAGCGACGGCATCATCAAGCAAAGCTTTATCATCGCCATCAATCGCATGACGCACATCATTCATCAGTGCTTGTAGGGTGTTTTTTTCATCATCACTTAATAGATCGCCAAATTCCGCCAATGCAGAGGTCAGTGCAATCAGCTCTCGATCGGCTTCGACTTTGGCTTCAATCAGCATACGCACCTTTTTGTCTTCGTTGGCGTGTGTAAAGCCTGCCAAGAGTAGCTGCTCTTGCTGTGCTTCTGACAGCCCATAGCTTGGGCTGACTTCGATATGGCTTTTGACACCGGTGGTGGTTTCTTGGGCAGATACGGTTAGCTGACCATTGGCATCGATGCTAAAGGTGACTTCGATACGCGCCAAGCCTGCTTTCATCGGTGGGATGCCATACAGCTCAAAGCGCGCCAAACTGCGACAATCTGCGACGGTATCGCGCTCGCCTTGGACGACATGGACAATCATGCCTGTCTGACCATCTTGGTGCGTGGTAAAGGTCTGACGACGAGCCACAGGAATTGGTGTGTTACGTGGGATGATGACTTCGACCAGTCCGCCCATCGTCTCAAGTCCAAGCGATAACGGTGTGACATCAAGCAGCAATAAGCCATCGCCTTTTTTATTAATCAGCTGGTCAGCGGCGATACTTGCGCCAAGTGCGACGACTTCATCAGGGTTGATGCTACACAGTGGCGCACGATTAAAATACGCTTCGACAGCATGAATAATCACCGGCATACGAGTTGAGCCACCGACTAGGATGACATCATTGAGTGCTGATTTGTCAAGCTTGGCATCAAGTAGCACCTGCTCACAGGCTTGTAGCGTGCGACGGATGACAGGCTCAATGATTTGGCTAAGTGTTTGATTATCAAGCTGTAGCGACAGTGGCGTACCTGCAATAGTGGCATCAACTGTGACACTGTCGGTATCGGTCAGGGCTTGCTTATAGCCTTTGGCAAGTTTGGCGAGCGTTGATTTTTCGCTATTGTCAATGTGAGCAGGATCAAGCTTGGCTTGCTTGATGAGCCAGTTGGCAAGTAAGCGGTCAATGTCATCACCGCCCAAGGCTGAATTACCACCAGTAGCCAGTACTTCAAACACGCCATCACTAAGTCGAAGGATGGAGACATCAAAAGTACCACCACCCAAGTCATACACCAAATAATTGCCATGAGTAGTCGCTTTATCCAAGCCATAAGCAATGGCAGCGGCTGTCGGTTCATTGAGTAGGCGTAGGACGGTCAGACCTGCCGCAGTGGCTGCATCCTTAGTGGCTGTACGCTGTGCATCATCAAAATACGCAGGCACAGTAATCACCGCACCTTGGATGCTGTCATCAGGTAGTGCAGCAGCGGCGTGGCGATATAGGCGTGACAATAGATGAGCTGATGTCTCAACTGGGGATTTATCCCCTTGAGCGGTGACAAAAGCAGGCATATTGGCATCATCACCGCTTAATGTATAAGGGTGTGAAAACTTAATATCACTGCGAGCTCGCCCCATGAATCGCTTGGCGGAGATGATGGTGTTAGCCGTGTCATCAGCATAAGCCAAAGCTTCTTTACCTGTCAATGGCGTATCGCTTTGGTCGCCATAATACACGACTGATGGCAATAGCGGTGTGTCATTAAATGGCAAGACTTGTGCCTTGCCTGAGCGAACCACGCCAACCAAAGAATGTGTCGTGCCAAGGTCAATACCTAGGGCAAAACGATGCTGGTGGGGGTTTTTGCTTTGATTTGGTTCGCTGATTTGTAATAATGACATGGCAAATTCTTAAAATTAATAAAAAAGTGGCGATTGGAAAAGTGTTTTCCAGTGGCTAATTATACTAAATTTTGATGCGTTATCCAAAATAGTTCATCATAAAAACACGCCAAAAGGCATCAATCTGGCGTGCCAATTCTAACTTTCCCTAACATCATGCAATCAGACATACAAATCGTCATCATCGGTATGATGTTGTAGGATTTCGCTGATTTTTGCGATGATATCATCATGTAGCTTACCGACGAATTGTAATTTTTGGGCAAGATCTCGTGCGCTTATCCAGTCTTGGGCTTGATATGCATGATCAAAACCATCTGCCAAAGCTTGGCTGGTTTGAGTGATTTCATCCGCCATCTGATTCAGAGCTGTCTTATCATCAGTATCATCAAGCGCAATGCGAATTTCCATCATCTCACCCAAAAAATCCCAATCGCTGATCGATTTATCCAAATCGATATCTTCACCATTTAGACTAAGCAAATAAGCAGCACGGCTATCATCACGCTTTAGGGTGTCATAAGCATGATTAATCAATGATGCGTTTTGGGTGATGGCGATACTGTCGCCGTCTTGACGGTCAGGATGATGCGTTTTTTGGAGATCCAGCAGACGCGCCTTAAGCTGATCTGCATCAATCCGAAAGCTGATCGGCAGACCAAATAATGCAAAAAAATGATTCTCGTTCATCGATATGCCCTAGACGGTGAAAGATTCGCCGCAGCCACATTCGCCTTTTTGGTTGGGATTGGTGAATTTGAACCCTGAATTTAGTCCTTCGGTGACATAATCCATCTCAAGACCGTTTAGGTACACAAGGCTTTTTGGGTCAACAAAGACATTCACGCCACCGCTTGAGAACTTCTCATCGGTATCGTTTGGCTCATCGACGAACTCAAGCACATAAGCCAATCCCGAGCAGCCAGCTGTACGCACACCGACACGGATACCTTCGCCGCTTCCACGGTTCTCCAAGAAATCTTTGACATGCTGTGCAGCACGGGCAGTTAGGGTAATCATGACAATTCCTTAAAATTCTCTAAAGATTGGCTTATTTAATTGATACGATGAATGGTAGTCAAATTAAGCTTGTGCTTTGGTTTGATAATCTTCAATCGCCGCTTTGATGGCATCTTCGGCAAGTACTGAGCAGTGTACCTTGACTGGTGGTAGTGCCAGTTCTTCTGCGATATCTTTATTTTTGATGGCAGCGGCTTGATCTAGGGTTTTGCCTTTTAGCCATTCGGTAACGAGCGAGCTTGATGCGATGGCAGAGCCGCAGCCATAAGTTTTGAATTTGGCATCTTCAATGATACCATCATCGCTGACTTGGATTTGTAGGCGCATCACATCACCACAAGCAGGTGCACCAACCATACCAGTGCCGACATTTTTGGCGTTTTTGTCTAGGTTGCCCACATTGCGTGGATTTTCATAATGATCGATGACTTTATCTGAATATGCCATAACTGTATCTCTTTTAAGTTTGGTGAATTGACAAATCGTGCGTTGGCTGGATTTGCCAAATTTTCTACTAAATTTTTATCTGCTGTATTGTAATCGTTTATTTATAGGTGGCTAGTGCTAGGTGGGTGAGCACTGGTGTACTTGTGTACATTGAGCATCAGTCCTACAACCTATAAATAGCCATTGTCGTGGTGGTTATTGCCTAGTGCTAGGCAGGCGAACGATGGTGTACATCTAGTACATCAAGTGAGCCTAACGATGCAATAGGCATAACCACACAGACAATCAGTGTTCTTGCCATTCAACGGTGGATAAATCAATCCCCTCTTTGAACATATCCCACAATGGTGATAGTTCACGCAGTTTGTCCACCGCTTCATGAATTTGGGCAAGTACACGGTCAATATCTGCTTCGGTGGTGTAGCGACCGATACTAAAGCGAATCGATGAATGTGCAAGCTCATCAGGACGACCAATCGCGCGCAGTACATACGATGGCTCAAGTGTCGCTGAGGTACACGCCGAACCTGATGATACTGCCAAATCTTTTAGGCTCATCATCAGACTCTCGCCTTCGACGAAGTTGAAGCTGACATTGATGATATTTGGAATACCATGCTCAAGGCTACCGTTTAGATAAACTTCTTCGATGTCTTGTAGGCCATTCCATAGCTTGTCACGCAATGCTTTGATGTGCGCATGATCTTCATCAAAACGCTGAACCGATAGGGCAAATGCTTCACCCATACCGACGATCTGATGTGTCGCTAGGGTACCTGAACGCATACCACGCTCATGACCGCCGCCATGCTGTTCTGCTTTGATGCGTACGCGAGGCTTGCGACTGACATAAAGCGCACCAATACCTTTTGGGCCATAAATTTTGTGTGCTGAGAAACTCATCAAATCAACTTTTAGTTCAGCTAGGTTGATTTTGATTTTGCCGACTGCTTGAGCGGCATCGACATGGAACAGTACGCGTTTGGCACGAGTAATCTCACCAATCGCAGCGATGTCTGTGACAGTACCAAGCTCGTTATTCACCGCCATTAGGCTAACCAAGATGGTATCATCACGCAGTGCCGATTCGACTTGAGCTGGAGTAATCAGGCCTGTGCCTTGCTCTGGCTCAAGATAAGTAATCTCAAAACCTTCTTCTTCAAGCTGACGGCAAGTGTCCAAAATGGCCTTATGCTCAATCTTGGAGGTGATGATGTGCTTGCCTTTGCTATGATAAAAATGTGCCACGCCTTTTAGGGCAAGGTTATCCGACTCGGTCGCACCGCTGGTGAAGACGATTTCACGAGGGTCAGCACCGACAGTTTGGGCGATTTGGTCACGGGCGGTTTCGACCGCTTCTTCTGCTTGCCAGCCAAAGCCATGCGAGCGAGAAGCAGGGTTACCAAAGATACCATCAAAAGTGAGGTACTGCACCATCTTATCCGCCACTTCTTTGGCGACTGGGGTGGTGGCTGCGTAGTCGAGATAAATCAGTGATGTCTGGCTCATGCTAGATTTCCAATTAAATTGATTGTTGTGATTTGTGAGTCTTTTTTTGCCCCGCAGACGCGATGTTCTTGGCGGTCGGCGATGGCTTGTGTGTTTTTAGTTTCTAATAACTGTGCTAGGGTGACATTTTTTAGGTATGATTCGATGTGTGCAGATAAATCATGCCACAGATCATGTGTCAAGCACATCGAGCCGTCATGACAGTCGCCTTTGCCGCCGCACTGAGTCGCATTGATACTCTCATCGACAGCGGTGATGATGCTCATGATGTCAATTTCGGAAAGTGGCTTGGCAAGATGATAACCGCCTGATGCACCCCGTGTGCTATTAACCAAGCCTTTTTTGCGAAGCTTTGAAAATAGCTGCTCTAGGTAAGATATGGAGATGGATTGGCGTTTTGCAATGTCTGATAACGACACTGCACCTTGATGGCGGTTCTCTTGGACAGCCAGATCAAGCAAGGCAGTGACGGCATACCGTCCACGAGTGGTTAAACGCATACGAAATCCCAAAATTGCCGAGTTTGAACAAGTCAAACCTAGGTAAATAAATAATCTGCCAATCACTTGGCTTATTCACAATGTCGCTTATTATAATAATTCCGAGTAAATAGGTCAAGATTATTTGCATAAAAAAATCCATCAGAATTTTCAATTCGATGGATTGATATTATCAATGCAATGTCAATGCCAGAGCCGCTGGTTGATGGCTTATCACGCCAAGCTGATCATCACTGCCGGATGTACTGGCCAAGCGTGATGCGACGATGACTTAGATCACAAAATGCAAAACAATGCTCACCAAAGCGATGACGGCAGCGACGATGGCTGCAATGATCGCAGATTTTTGTTTGCTTTTGGCTTCGATAAGTTGGGTGGCGAGACGCTGATTTTCCATTGTCAAAGTATCGATGCGTTCGGCTTGCTCGTTGATCTTGATTTGATAATTGGCGATTTTTTCGGCGCGCTCTTCGGGCGTTGGTTTTTGTTTGTCGCCGCCTGTAAACTTGGCTAAGACATTTTGAATCGCGCCACCGACGCCGACGCGCACCAAAAAGCCTTTGAGATTCTCAACTTGAGCAGCCTCACCTCGAATCTGCAACGCTTCGATGTGATCAGGATTGTGGTTGATCAAAGCATTGATCAGCTGAAAGCTGTAGGCATTAACGGTGATATCTGCTGCTTGCTTGTCTTGGGGTAGTTCATTGTCGAGTAACACGCCGCGATAGCCGAAAGTGGCATACACAGTGACATGTGGCAAATAAGAGCGAATGCAAACGACAGTACCAGCTTTGGCCAATGGGTAGGCCAGTTGGCGCAGCTTTGGGTCAAATCGCAGCATCAAAGTCAGCGCCGATTCGATAAAAATCAGCACAATGCTAAGCAGGCTTTTTGAGATGACACCACCAGAATGGCTCTCAGCTGCAGGCTTTGGTGCTTGGTTTTGTGCTGAATTGGAGTTGTCTTGAATCATTGAATTTTCCTAAAGTTATTTTAATCGATATTATCCACAATCTGTTTGATCATAGCGATCACTTTATTCTAAGCGCTTAATGGCTGTCTGTATGGTCTTGGTGGTAATTTAACTGTCCAATATGCCAAACGCATAAACCATCGTCTAGCAGCCATAAAATAGCACATCTGCAACAATTTTGCCAGTGGGCAAAGATAGCTTGGCTTTAACAGCATGGCTCTCAGGGGTATGACAGCGACCTGCACCGACACATTAACGCATGCTTGTCATCTTACTGTATCTTTGATAAGAAAAATAGCGGTTTTTTGCAGCTTTTACATAAAAATATGTAATTTTACTTGCTTATTGTTGCGCCACTTGTTATAAAGGTAGGTATTGTTTGCGGTGTTTTGGCGTTATTTTTAAAATTTGTGTGAGTTTTAAGCATAAAACTACAAAATTTTGCAATTTTTGTGCAAAATTTTGTATTTAGCACTTGTAAAACCGCGATGATGCTTTTAAAATGCATCCTTATTAAAGCTGCTATAACACTAGCAAACCCATTTTGGAAATTTTCCATCCATTGTTCCATTGTAAAGAGGATCAGTTATGAATAAGTCAGAATTGGTAGATAGCATCGCACAAAGCGCTGGCCTTACCAAAGAGCAAGCTGCAAAAGCAGTCAATGCATTCACCGAGAGCGTACAAGGTGCACTACAACGTGGTGATGACGTTGTATTGGTTGGTTTTGGTACATTCAGTGTAAAAGAGCGTGCAGCTCGCACTGGCCGCAATCCTAAGACTGGCGAAGAAATCCAAATCGCTGCCAGCAAAGTACCTAGCTTTAAAGCAGGTAAAGGCCTAAAAGATTCTGTAAACTGATTGTTATTTTTGATAAATCAATTATCGAATCGATAAGTCGCTCATTGAGCGGCTTTTTTGTTTTGTGCTGATTTTAATTGCTAAGGAAATTTATGGCAAATTACAAAAAGTATTTTGAGAATTTGCCAAAACTAGCGTATCATAGTAGGGTTTTAGTTTTAGCCAACATTGAGCCAAATAGTCATCATCGCTTTTTTTGCGTTTTGCACCCGTGGCATTTCAATTTTGGCACACGAATAAGAGTACAAAATAATGGAAAACATGCGCAATTTCTTAAAAAGCTGGCCAGGTCGGTTGGTTTTGATAGGTACTTTGATTCCCATGGCTTTTTTGGGCGTGGGGACATTTGGCGGCCCAAACATTCAGCCCAATGAACTGATCAAAGTTGGTGATCAGGTGGTCGATGTCAGCACCTTTCAAGCCGAAATGAACGCTGAGCGCAATGCACTGATTGAGCGGGGCATCGATGCCAGTTTGATCAATGAATCGGCTTTGTTTGAGATGACTCTAAAGCGCTTAACTGACCGTGCGCTATTGGAAAATCAGGCATTGAGTCTGGGCATGACCGTCTCTGATGAGATGATCACACAGCTTTTGCAGCAGTATGAAGTGTTTCAGGACAATGGGCAGTTTTCTAATGATCGCTTTGCTGCGTATTTGCAGCAAAATGGTTTGACCAAAGATGTGTTGTTTGGCATTGAGCGTTTGCGCCTAAGCTTAAGACAGCTGATTAACAGCATCGTAGGCACAGCGATCTATCCAAATAGCCAAATTGGCCATCTGATCGATTTGCAGCTGGAGTCGCGCGAAGTCTGGGTGCAGCGCTATCACTGGCAGGATTATGTCGATCAAGTACAAATCACAGATGCGCAAATCCAAGCCTATTTTGATGCCAATAAAGATACACTGATTAAGCCTGCCACAGTGGATTTGAGTTACATCGAGCTGGATCCTATGACACTGAAGATCGAGGCACCGACTGAGGCGGAGATCAGCGCGCAGCAGACGGCCTATATGCGCGAAAATGGCATCAGTGATGGCAGACAGCTTGCACAGATTTTGCTAACAGGTGCTGATGCTGAAGCACGCGCAGCTGAGATTCAGACGAAGCTCTCCGCTGGCGAGTCTTTTGAAAGCTTGGCGGCACAGTACTCTGATGATCCAAGTGGCAGCAACGGCGGTGCCATCGGCAGCTTTAATCCTGCGGTATTTGGCCAAGACGCTGCCAAAGTCGAAGCGACCTTGGCAGGCGTGGGCGTGGGTCAAGTGAGTCAGCCTGTGCAGACGGGTTTTGGCTTGCATCTGTTTAAGGTCACCTCGATCAGTGATGATGCGCCGAATCTAGCCTCAATGCGCGATCAGATGATGGATCGAGCAGCGGCATTTAAGCGCAGCCAAGCTTTTGAAGATCTGTCAGCACGCATTAACACCATGGCTACCGATGGCATGGGTGTGGCTGATATTGCCAAAGAAACTGGTCTGACTGTGCAGCAGATTAATGCTTATCCGCAGGTGAACAATACCACTGCATTGGCACAGCCTGCAGTAATCGCAGCGGCTTTTGATGACTTTACCATTCAAGATCAAGGGGTAAGTCCGAATGTGTCTTTGGGTAATAAGAATGTCTGGGTGCAGCCAAGCAACTACCAAGCATCGCGCCCTCTGACTTTTGAGGAAGCCAAAGAACAAATCCGCCAAACTCTGGCAAAAGAACAAGCCATCAAGCTTGCGCTGGCAGATGCTCAAAAAGCAGCGGCATCAGATTCGGCAGCACTTAGAGTGCCTAATGCCAATTTGGGCATGGTCACGCGCGCAACTCCGCTCTTGAGCGCCCTAGAAAAAGCAAGCTTATTCTTGCATCAAAGTGGTGATCACGATGTTTGGGCAGTGCAGACCGAAGAGGGAGCAAGCGTCATCGTTGGCGGCCCAGTCCAAAAAACACAAGAATCACAGCTGTCAGCCGCTGATCGGGCGCAAGCTGTAGCAGTCATCCGTGATAATGTCGGCGCCGATCAGTTAGAGGATTATGTCCGCTACCTGCGCGACACTTCAGAGGTCATCATTAACGAAGATGCACTCAAGGCTCAGCGCTGATTTGATTGATAAAAAATACCCCAAAGCTTTGTTTTTGGGGTATTTTTTACATTTCAATCATGAACCAATGCATCCGTCCGAGCGGCCAAGATAAAGTCATTCTTGTGTAGTCCGCCAGCTTCGTGCGACCACCATGATACAGTCGCCTTGCCCCATTCGAGTAAGATAGCAGGATGATGACCGGCAGACTCAGCGATCTCACTGACTTGGTTGGTAAAGGCCAGTGCTTGTTTATAATTTTTGAACTTAAATACCTTGGTCAGTCGCTTGATGCCATCCACTTCGATCATCTGCCAAGTAGGGATTTGCTCAAGCAATACGGGCAGTTGGTCATCGCATAATAGGGGTGCATCTAGGCGACAGACTTCACAGGCTTGGTCTTTGAGTGGGGTGTTCATGGTTATTTCCTATTATTTATCTAATAAACTTGGGTGCATCTCATACAATCCATCGCTTTGGGCTTGGCTGATGGCGGATAGTAGCGTGGCTTCATCTAGATCAAACAGCACATCAGGCGACTCAATCACATAATAAATCGGCTGAATCTTATCAATGCGATAGGGCGTACGCAAAATATCATTGAGATTAAATGGTCGATATTCAGGCTTGCCTGATAGGGCATATTCGCTCTCGGCTGGCGAGCTTAGGATGCCGCCACCATAGATACGCAGTCCTTCTGTGGTATCAATCAGTCCAAACTCCATCGTGAACCAATACAGGCGTGCCAAAAATACCCGTGTCGCCTTATCTGATTTTAGCCCAAGCTTGCCATAGGTATGGGTGAATTTAGCAAAGACAGGGTGGGTCAATAGCGGACAATGACCGACAATTTCATGAAAAATATCAGGCTCTTGGATGTAGTCAAAATCTTCACGAGTGCGGATAAAGGTCGCTACAGGAAATTTTTGGTCAGCAAGCAGCCCAAAGAATTTGGAAAATGAAATCAGCGCAGGCACTGCAGCCGCAGCAAAGCCTGTCGTCTGCTATAATACTCGGTCAATATCGGCAAGCTGTGGAATCTGTGCGGTTGGCAGTGCAAGCTTATTCAGCCCATCAAGATAATCTGGGCAAGCCTTGCCAATGATACTTAACTCTTGACGGACAAATAAATCATACCAAATGGCGTGCTCATCATCGCTGTATTGGATAAATCCTGACGCATCTGGCGTATGAGCATGATAGTTGGTCATACAATGTCCTTATTGTGTGTCTGCTTTTATATTAGGTAAATCCGACCACAGCGTCAAATGAAAAATGGTTCAAATTCCATCCAAATTATTAAAATTTTGTTATTATAATTATTATTTATATAAAATTTTGTTTTATTTATTGGCTTATCCGATAAAAAATAAGCACAACCCTAAGGCTGTGCTTATCATAAAATCAAAAATCAATGGCGGAAATGACGCATACCGGTAAATACCATTGCAATACCATGCTCATTGGCAGCGACGATGACTTCATCATCACGCATTGAGCCACCTGGCTGGATGATGCACTTGATGCCAGCGGCAGCGGCATTGTCGATACCATCACGGAATGGGAAGAACGCATCCGATGCCATCACAGCGCCTTCGACCTCCAGACCTGCGTGTTCAGCCTTGATGGCGGCGATACGTGCAGAGTTGACACGGCTCATCTGACCTGCGCCCACACCGATGGTTTGGCGGTTTTTGGCGTAGACGATGGCGTTTGATTTGACATATTTGGCGACTTTCCAAGCAAAGATCAAATCGTCAAGCTCAGCATCTGTTGGTGCTTTGTCGGTGACGACTTTTAGGTCGTCTTTGGTGATCATGCCTAGGTCTTGGTCTTGGACAAGTAGGCCGCCATTGACACGCTTGAAGTCAAATTGGCTAGCGCGCTCATCGATGGCAGGCAGTTCGCCGCAGACTAGGACACGGACATTTTTCTTGGCGCCGGTGACTTCAAGTACGCCATCAGCGACGCTTGGTGCGATGATGACTTCGACAAATTGACGCTCAACGATGGCTTTGGCGGTCTCGATATCCAGTTCACGGTTGAATGCGATGATGCCACCAAAGGCTGACTCAGGGTCGGTGGCATAAGCCAAATTGTAGGCTTCTAGGATGCCGTCTAGTGAGACAGCGACACCGCAAGGGTTGGCGTGCTTGACGATGACGCAAGCAGGCTTGGCGAATGATTTGACACATTCAAGTGCAGCATCCGTATCGGCGATGTTGTTGTATGACAGCTCTTTGCCTTGTAGCTGTTTGGCGGTTGAGACGGATGCTTCACGGGCGGTGCTTTCAACATAAAACGCCGCTGATTGGTGTGGGTTTTCGCCATAGCGTAGATCTTGGGCTTTGATGAATTGGCTGTTAAAAGTGCGTGGGAATTGGGTATTTGCAGTAGCGTCGTCCGTTGGCTGTGCATCGCTGTCTGCAGGCAGACGAGCACCCAGCCAGCTTGCGATCATGCCATCATAGGCAGCCGTGTGTTCAAAGGCTTTGACCGCCAAATCAAAACGGGTCGCAAAGCTCAGTATGCCACCGGCTTTTAGCTCAGTAAGGACGCGTTCATAGTCGGCAGGGTTGGTCACGATACCCACATGGGCATGGTTTTTGGCAGCTGAGCGTACCATCGCAGGGCCGCCGATGTCGATATTTTCGATGGCATCACCCATGGTTACATCAGGCTTGGCGACGGTGGCAGCGAATGGATATAGGTTCACTGCGACGATGTCGATGCGGTCGATGCCATGCTCTGCCATGATGGCATCATCCACACCACGACGACCTAGGATGCCACCATGAATTTTTGGGTGTAAGGTCTTGACACGGCCGTCCATCATCTCGCTAAAGCCTGTGTGTGCTGAGACTTCGATGGCATTGATACCGCTGTCGGTCAAGAGCTTAAAAGTACCACCTGTTGACAAAATTCCAAAGCCTGCATCGACCAGACCTTTGGCAAACTCAACGATACCTGCTTTGTCAGATACGGACAATAAAGCAAAACGCTTAGAACTCATAAATCACCCTTAACAATGGATAAAATTGATAATGACAATCGAGCAATTCTCGACCGACAATTTAAAAACAAAATGATACCATTGATGGCGATTTTTATAAAGTCAAATTGTACATTTATCCAAAATTTTCTGCTTTGATAAACAAAACTCAAAGCGATCAGCCTTGGGTGGGGTGGTGTAGGAAATTAGAGCAGCCCATAACTTTTAAGCTTGGTGCGTAGGGTGCCGCGGTTAAGCCCAAGAATTTGTGCGGTTTTGGATTGATTGCCTCGGGTGTGCTGCAATGTCGCCATCAAAAGTGGCTTTTCAAATTCTGCCAAAAAAAGATTATATAAATTGCTGGCGTCTTCATCGCCCAATGCATCAAAATAGCGCTGCACTGCAAGCTCAACATGCACATGCAGCGGCATCGAATCTTTGTCATTGGTCTCGATGGCTGCATCCATAGAATCGTGAAGGCTTGGGTCGGCATCGATGTAAGAGGTGGTGTGCATGTATATAAATCCACAAACGAGCACAAATAGAACACCTGTTGGTGCAGTGCGACTTATAATGATAGGGTTGAATTTGGGTGGTTGATCTCAATATGGGGACTGTCAGATAGCACCGCTTATCGATATCAACCTCAAAATATGGCCAAATCTTACCAAACGATGACAAATCTCGCCATTGCCGTTATGTTATGGCATGTAGTGACTTTGTAAATGATGAATAAATCAGGCAGACTTAAGTCTTAAGTCTGCCTGATGTGGGCTTGTGATGGGCGTGATTTAGCTTGCGCGCTTATGGCCGCTTAGGCGATGCCAGTGATGATCTTCGGTATTATCATAGGCATATGGCGCATCGATATCAAAATATGGGGTGTAGGCATCGATGACATCTTGGGTTTGATTTTGGATCAGACCTGCCAGCACGATGCTGCCGCCATCTTTAAGTAGCTCGCTAAAAGTCGGGGCAAAGTGAATTAATGGCTTGGCCAAAATATTGGCGGTGATGGTATCGCACAGCTCAGGATGGTCTTGGCGATACGCGACAAACTCATCAGGTAAAAAGGCAATAAGCTTATCTTCAACACCATTTAATGCAGCATTTTGACGAGTGGCAAGCACCGCCTGTGGGTCGATATCCACCGCAAGCACTTGGCGAGCACCCAGCAGTAGCGCAGCCACGCCTAGAATACCCGAGCCGCAGCCATAGTCGATGACCAGTTTATCGGTCAAATCCTGTTCAGATAGCCAATCTAAGCATAGGCGAGTGGTGGCATGATAGCCTGTACCAAAGGCAAGGCCAGGGTCTAGGATTAGGTTGGTCGCATCTGGCTCAGGTGCTTCTAGCCATTCAGGGACAATCCATAGATTGCCCGCGCATTTGATTGGCTTATAATAAGTCATCCACTCACGTGTCCAGTCCTTATCATCTAAGCGAGTAAGCCAAAAACGGGTCGCATCCACTTCGGTGGCCATCTCACTGGCAAGGCTTTCAAAATCGGTACCAGCAAAACTATCATCGCTATTAGTATCAAAAATCGCCGTCATTACCACATCGCTCCACAGCGGCTCTTCACCAGGCATCGGCTCAAACAATGGCTCATCGCCAGCATCTTCGAGCAAAATCGAGACAGCACCAGCTTCATAAAATAAAGCTTCGGCAAGCTCGACGGCGGATTTTGGGCATTGTAGATGAAGTTGTTGCCAAGACATAGCAGATCCTAAAAAATAAATGAGTATATGTATTATAACAAAGATCGCAAGCTTAATAAATGATGCAGATTTATGAATATCAATGACCACAGCGGTCGCAGTCGGTGCTTGAGTGATAGGTAGATGACTGGTTATAATTGATGTGAATATGATCTCATCAGACAAATGAATCAAAACAAGGAGTAATTATGCTAACTAAATCACAGCTGGATCATTATCTAACAACACTGGACATCACGCCATCAGACATTCAAAAAAATGGGGCAAGCATGACAACGCTGTCACGCCTGCAACTGATGCATCTGTGCCGTTATCCCTTTCAAAGCCTATCGACGGTGCTGCATGAGACAGTGGACATCGACCCTGCCGCCATCTATCAAAAATTGGTGATCGAGCGCCGTGGCGGCTATTGCTATGAACAAAATGAACTGCTGCGTCAGGCACTCGTGGCACTAGGCTTCGAGGCAGTAACACTGACAGGCTATATCGTACATGAGAACAATCCTGCCACCCCAAAAGCACGCACACATACTTTATTAAAGGTGATGGTAGATGGGGTGGCTTATCTGGTGGATGTGGGCTTTGGTGGGCAGGTGCCGACCGCGCCTTTGAAGCTGGAATTTGACACCATACAGACGACGCCACACGGCGAGTATTGGCTCACAGCTTTTGGGGATCAATGGGTGCTGTCGGTACAGATCAAGGGACAATGGCAGATGCTGTATGCTTTTGATTTGACGCCAGCTGATCAGCCGCTGCTTGAGATGGGTAATTGGTTCGTATCAACGCATCCATCATCGCCATTTCGCACACGGCTGATGGCATCACGCATCGAGCCACATGGCGTGCGACACAGCCTGCTCAATACCCGCTATCGTCGCCATCACATCGGACAGTCAAGCCAAAGCCATGACATCGGCTCGGTCGATGAGCTGTTTGAGTTATTAACTCGGACATTTGGCATCAATACCGCACACATCGATGACCAAAAGATGGTGCTGGCACAGTTTTTAGAGCATCATGCTATCTGATGGCTTGAGTTAATCATTAAACTTTGGCGAAATTAAGCGAATTTAAAGTGATAATTTGTAAAGCCAATCACCAAGATGGGTAACAATCAATACCCATCTTGGCTATTTGGCATCATCGGTTCGGCATAGTCGTCGATGAGATAATCCTGTGTCGATGACTCTGATTCTGGAGCATACAGCGGATCGGCCTCGATGTAGTAGCCATCATCCTGATAATAGCCGCCCATATCCAGACTATCTCCCAGTGACTGCATGCGTGCTTGCTGCTGCTGATATGCCATCAAAGCGGCGCAGTCATTCATCTGTGATGGACGATAGGCATCAATCACAGGCAGCCACAGCGCGCCTGTGCAGCCTTGGGCAGACAGCGTGCCATCATAGCCATCCATCCACTGCCAAGTCACGCCTGATGGCAGTGCCAGATTGACAGGACTTAGGGTAAGTCTGCGCATATAATCCGTCCAGATGGGCAGCGCGCCAGTACCGCCAGTCAGTCCGATTGGCTTGTTATCATCACGACCGACCCATACCACACTGACATAGTTGCCGCTGTAACCAGCGAACCACGCATCTTTATTGTCATTGGTGGTGCCAGTTTTGCCAGCCAGTCCCAGATCTTTATTGATGCCATTGGCAGCTTTGGCGGTGCCTGAGCGGATGACTTCTTGTAAACCGCGATTGAGTAGATACACCGCCTCAGGTGGTGCGCGAAATTGCTGATGCGTTTGACTGCGCTGCAATACTCGGCCTTGATCATCGATCACCGTACGCACGGTATGAATGGGTGTATAAGCACCACCATTGGCAAAAATCTGATACATCCCAAGCATCTGCATTGGCGATAAGTCGATAGCACCGAGCATCACCGATGGATAAGGCGGAATCTCAGTGGTGATGGATAAATTTGCCATCTGTGCCTTAAAGGCGTTCATCCCTAAAGACAGGCCGACATTCACCGCTGCTTGGTTATAAGAATTGGCCAAAGCTGTCATCAAAGGCACTTGGCCATGCGACGCGCCACCGTAGTTTTTGGGCGTCCAGCGCTCAGTGCCGACCGTATAGCTGACTGGCTGATCATTGACCGGCGTGGTCAGATGATAGCGGCCAGACTGAAAAGCGGTCAGATAAATCACAGGCTTAAGCAGTGAGCCGACTTGGCGTTTGGCGTCGATGGCTCGGTTAAAGCCAGTAAACTCGCTGCCTGAGCCAACCAATGCCACAAGCTCCCCTGTGGCAGGGTGTGCGCTGACCAGTGCGCCTTGCAGATCTTTGGTGGCGCCACCTTTTTTGCGCAGTTCGCCAAGCCTATTGGCCATTGCGGTATCGGCGGCTTGTTGGGCGATGGGATCAAGCGTTGAGATGATTTTTAATCCGCGATTTTGCAGATCTTCTTTGCGATAATACTGCTTAATTTCTCGGCTAACAGCATCCAAAAAATCGGGGAATCTGGGCTTGGCGATGGCAGGTGTTTTGACCACGCCCAGTGGTTTTTTGATGGCATCTTGATAGGTAGCGTCATCGATTTTGCCAGTGGTGAGCATGTTTTTTAGGACAACATTACGCCGTAACAGCGCACGATCAGGATGATTGCGCGGATTATAATGGCTTGGCCCTTTGGCAAGTCCGACCAACAATGCATATTGATCCAAAGTCAATTCATTTAATGGCTTATCAAAATAAAATTGTGAGGCGATGCCAAAGCCATTCACCGAGTGATTGCCATTTTGACCCAGATTAATTTCATTTAAATAAGCCAATAAGATTTCTTGTTTGTCATAATGCAATTCTAAGAGCATCGCCATCAGCGCTTCGTTGACCTTGCGCTTTAATGTGCGATCAGAATTTAAATAAAAATTTTTGATCAGCTGCTGAGTGATGGTAGAGCCGCCTTGCATCGGCTGACCAGTGACATTGGCGACGATGGCGCGACTGATGCCGCGGATCGAGATGCCATAATGATCATAGTAGCCGCGATCTTCGGTGGCGATGAGTGCATCAATGAGCGGCTGCGGGATTTGCTTATCATCGATCAATAAGCGGTCTTCGTTATTGTCTGGATAGATGCTGCCGATCTTGATGGGTTCGATGCGCACCATGCCGCGGTTGTTTGGAATGGTGCTTTTTAGGCTAGTGATGGCATTGTCATCAAATTGCACTTCGATGAGCTGCGCCGCTTCACTGTCGCTGTCACCATAATGAAAGCCGCGACTGTAGATGGTGTAGGTGTTAGCATTTTTTTGATAGCGGCCAGTTTGGGTGGTGGCATCTTGGCTATAGCGCAACAACTTCAGCCAAGACTCAAGCTCTGATGCCGACAGCGCTGCACCTTGATATAAAGTCAGCGGCCGTGAATATAAGGTAGCAGGAATGTCCCATTTGCGTGCTTCAAATTTGCTGACGACCGTGGCATTGAGATGCACCACATAAAAAACCATAGCCGCAACCGCAGCCATCATCAATAATGCCAATAAACTCATCACAAAACCATATTGATGAGGCTGTGATTTGTGGGGATGTTTTGTTGATGAAGCCGATTTTAACACCGCAAAACCTCGGAAAATCAAAAGTCATACTATCGCCCAAATTTGTTCAATTTTCAAGCCAAATCCGCGTAGAAAATTGGCTAAGATTTGCTTGATTGTAGGATTTTTGTTGGAAATATTAAATGTCATCAAAAATTGAGGGCTTAATAAAAAATAGATATGGTTTGGTGTATAAAAGCATGGTTTGATTTGGGATAACTTGTATGGCGAATGTGCTATAATATCTTATTTACCACCATTTGATGACCCATCATGACCGTAAAGAGTTCGACTGATTATCAGACCGATACTGACACCCTAGAACAAAGCTTGATTTTGCCGCCTGAGGGTAGCTGTTTTCACTGTGGTGAAGTGCTGCCCAAAGAGCCGTTTTATACTGTGATATTTGAACGGCCAAGGGCGATGTGCTGCTTGGGTTGTCAGCTGGCGAGCCAAAGTATCGTTGAAGCCAATCTTAGCCAATATTATCTGGATCGCCGTGAGATCAGTCCAACGGCAAGCCTACCTGATGCCATCAATTTTAGTGCTTATGATCATGCGGATATCAAAGGGCAGTTCGTCTATGCCGAAAATGGCGGTAGCACGGCTGAATTATCCGTCGCCAATCTCAAATGCTCAGCGTGTACTTGGCTGATCGAGACGCGTCTGCGTTCGATGGCGGGGGTCAAGGATTGTCAAGTCAATTTGACTCAGCAGCGGATGCGGGTGAATTGGGATGATACCATCTTACCCATCAGTGAGATCTTAAAGGCAGTGCATTCGGTGGGTTATGATGCCAAGCCGTATCGCCAAGACACGCACGAAGCGATGCTCAAACGCCAAAACAAAAAAATGCTCATTCGCCTAGGGATTGCTGCGCTTGGGGCGATGCAGGCGATGATGTTCTCTATTGGGATGTATTTTGGCGAGTATAGCGGGATGCTGATTGAGCATCGAGATTTTTTGCGTTATGTCTCATTATTTGTCAGTATTCCAGTGTTTTTTTATGCGGCTGTGCCGTTTTTTGTATCGGCATTTTATGCTATCAAAGCTCGTCAAGTCAACATGGATGTGCCAGTGTCGATTGCACTGATTACCACGTTTACCGCAAGTCTGTATGCCACCGTCATCGGCGGTGGTGAGACTTATTTTGACTCAGTGGCGATGTTTATTTTCTTTTTGCTTGCTGGGCGATTTATCGAACAAAATGCTCGCCTAAAAGCATCAAACATGGCATCGGATTTGGTGGTGATTGAGCCGACTTTGGTCAAGCGATTGGACGAAAACAGTCCGCTCATCACACAAATGCAGGCAGGTGCTTTGGATGCATCCGTTATCGAGTCATGGTGGCAGGATGTCGGACAAAGTTTATCCAAATCTGCGCTTGATGATACGGACAAAATCCTTGCCCAAAGCGTCAAAGTGGGGGATGTCATCGCCATCGATGCAGGCAGTCAGATTGTCGCGGATGGGGTGCTATTATCCGAGACGGCGACCGTGTCACAGAGTCTATTGACTGGCGAGAGTGATTTGATTGTCAAGACTCGTGGTGATGCGATGGTGGGCGGTGCTCAAAATGACTCACAGCCCTTTGTGATGCTGGTTACTGCCGATGTGGATAATAGCCAAATCGCGCTCATTGACCGTTTGATGAACCGAGCGATGAGCGAAAAACCCAAAATCGCCCAAGATGCCGACCGCATGGCACGCTGGTTCGTCGCACGAGTGTTGGTGCTGTCACTGCTGGTGTTCGCTGTGTGGTGGTTTATTGATAAACATGAAGCACTGTGGGCGACGGTGGCGGTACTGGTGGCGACTTGTCCGTGTGCATTGTCACTGGCGACGCCGATTGCTTTGACAGTGGCGACCAACCGCTTGGCAAGTTTTGGTTTTTTGACCACACGAGGGCATACGGTACAGACGCTCTCGACGGTGACACAAGTGGCGTTTGATAAGACAGGGACGCTGACGACAGGGCAGGCGAATTTATTGGCGGTGGTTAGCGATGCTGACAAGGCTGAACTACTTGCCAAAGCAGCGGCGCTTGAGATTGGCAGTCGTCATCCTGTGGCAAAGGCATTGTTGACGGCGGCGCATGGTTTGCATCTGCCTGTCGTGACGGATGTCGTGCATCATACCGCAGGTGGTATCGAAGGGGTGATGGATGGCGTGCGTTATCGCATCGGGCATCTGCGTTTTGTCAGTGATTCTGCCATTGATGCTGATAGCTCATCTCTGGGGCAATTTGCCGAAAACTTAAGCGAGTATCAAGCCAATATGTCGGTGTTGATGTCAAGATGGCAGGGTGATGCTTGGCAAATTGTGGCGCGTTTTTATTTTAATGATTCGCTGCGAGCCGATGCCAAAGCGATGATTGATGGGCTAAAAGCTCGTGGCATCACGCCATTGATGCTGACAGGCGACCCGAACCCAAATGCACTTGCAGTCGCTACCGACTTGGGTATCGGCGAAGCTTACTATGGACTTAGCCCTGAAGATAAAGTCAATCATATCAAGCGACTACAAACCAATGGCGAAACTGTGCTGATGGTCGGCGATGGCATCAATGATGCGCCCGTACTAGCTGCCGCCAATGTCTCGACATCCATCGCAGGTGCTGCAGACCTTGCCCAAGTCTCAAGCGATAGCGTACTGCTAGGTGGTAAGCTATTGGCGATCGACCGTGCCATCGGACTGTCCATTAAGAGTCAAGCCATCATCCGCCAAAACCTGCGTTGGGCATTGATTTATAATTCATCCGTGCTACTGCCTGCCGCCTTTGGCTATGTACCGCCTTGGCTGGCTGCCATCGGCATGAGTCTATCAAGTCTAGCTGTGGTCGCCAATGCCATGCGGATTAAGCGCGCATAAGCATCAAAAAACGCTTGCCATCAGACAAGCGTTTTTATATTTAAGCGTTTTTATCATTATTCGCTTTGTAGATAGCCGATCAAACGCAAGAACTCAATGTACATCCATACCAGCGTTGATAAAATACCGATACTAAATACCCATTCGTACTCGCGAGCGACGCCATATTGTACGCCTTTTTCGACATTATCAAAGTCTAGTAATAGGCTAAATGACGCAATCAAAGTGACAAACACGCTAAAGCCAATCGCCACCAAGCCACCATCAAATAGTAGTGGCAGGCTTGAGCCAAACAATCTAAAGCCAAGCTGTACAAGGTACAAGATACCGATGGCAATGATGGCTGAAGTGATGATAGAGCGGAATTTTTCGGTGACCTTGACCATGCCTGTGACATACAGTGTCAGCATCACAGCGGCGGTGATGAAAGTCGCTGACAAAGCAGACAGTGGCACGCTTGGGTACATCCGATACATGATCAAGCTAAACGCACCTAACAGCACGCCTTCGGTCAGTGCATAAGGTATGGCAAGCGACTTGGCTAGATGTGGCTTAAATGAGCTTGCCAAACCCAGTCCCATACCGGCAAATACCGCAACGATTGCCATGGCATACAGAATGCCTGATGATAGGGCGGTTGCCAAGCCATAAAAGAACACGCCAAAGCCTGACACGGCAGCCAAGCTTAATAAAAATGCACTTTTGGCGACGACGCCTTGGGTTCGCATGGCGACACTGCTGGTCATGAGTGTAGTGCGACTGATGATCGGATTTGCCATAAAATCAAGTTCCTTAACGAGTTTTAATTACCAATTTATTCAATGTATTGAAAGCTATATATGTGTTTAACAATACAAAATGCAAGGGCATTTGTCAAGATGGTATAAATTTTATGCCCAAAGCGTGAGTTTTATTGTGTTGATGGGCGAATTTGGGTATCATACACCTTTAATTTGTCGCTAAGTGTCATTTCATGTCAAATTTTATTAACAATCACCCAAAACGCCCGCCGTTTCGCCGTATCGGTGTCATGGGGCGTGCAGGCAAAGCAAGTATCGTTGAGACGCTCAATGAGCTGATCACCTTGCTCAAAGGGCGTGATTTGTCCATCATCATCGATACTGAGACCGCTGCCATCGAGGGTATGTCGATTGATTTTGATCAGATTGATGGCGTTCGCCTAAAAATCGTGCCACGCCAAAAGATGGGCGAGCATTGTGATCTGGTCATCGTCGTCGGCGGTGATGGCTCGATGCTCCAAGCAGCGTCCGTGATGGCAGGGACAGATGTGCCTGTATTGGGCATCAATCGTGGTCGATTGGGCTTTTTGGCGGATGTCAATCCTGATGAGCTGACCGAAAAAGTCGGTCAGGTACTCGATGGGCAATATTGGTTGGTTGAGCGGTTTTTGTTAAAATTTCGCATCGTCCAAAATGACGAACAAGGCAATCCAACCGATGAAGTCATCCATGAAGATGTGGCGCTCAATGACATCGTACTACACGCAGGAAAATCAGTGCATACCATTGATTTTAAACTAAAAATTAATCAGCATGATGTCTATCGTCAGCACGCTGATGGGCTAATCGTGGCAACGCCAACTGGCTCGACAGCCTATGCACTCTCAGCAGGTGGGCCGATTATCCATCCGACGCTCGATGCGATTTGCTTGGTGCCGATGCATCCGCATACGCTGTCTAGCCGTCCTTTGGTGGTGGCAGGTAGCTGTCAGATTGCCATCAATATCCACAAGGACAACCGCACGCAGCCGATGGTGGGCGCAGATGGCAAGGCATCAGCACCACTTGAGAATGACCAGACGCTACTGATTGCCAAGCATGACAAGACCTTACTGCTGCTGCACCCTGACAGTTATAGTTTTTATGAAGCGTGTCGCACCAAGCTGAACTGGAACTTATACAGCGAAGAATTTGCCCTAGATAAATAACCCAACGACAGCCAAGCGTACATAAGGAATCCTACAATGAACAAACAAGATATCCTAGACAGCCTAACCCCCGAAATCGTCGAAAAATTCCGCACCGCCATTGAGATTGGTCGCTGGGAAAATGGCGAAAAACTCACCGATGCACAACGCACCACCTGTATGCAAGCGGTGATGGTGTGGGAACATGAGTATCTGCCCGTCACCGAACGCACAGGCTACATCCATAAGCCCAAAGATAAGCAGGGCAATACCATTGGTGAAGAGTGTGATGTCGAGCATGACCATCATTACCCAAATGCCGAGCAAGTGGTGAAGTTTAAGCACTGATGGCTGATAAGCGTTTGCAACTGTATCGTGCAAACGCTTTTTTTTGTGGGTGGGGGTGGTGTTGGTTTATCATATATCAAATTGCCAAATAATCAGAGATCAATTATTAGAAAACAAATTCACCCCCTTAAACAATCGCTCAACACGATAGGAGATATTATGGTTTACTTATGGTTAAATTCAAGCATGGAATATGCTGAGTATGGTGGTAAAACGGAGCAAGATCGTGAGTGTATACTGTGGGATAGTCCTGTGCTTGGAAAGCCATTGCCACCACTTGAGCAGTGGACTACGCCAACACTTGTACAATATCTTAATGGCAGAAAAAAACTTAAAAAAGTAACTGATTGCATAAACGCAGGTTTGCATTCTCTTATTAATCAAAAAACAGCCGAACTGCTATCAGATGTCTGGGAAAAGCACGCAACTTTATATCCTGTGATATTAGAAGATAGACCTGATGAACCTTATTATATGGTCGTCGTTCATACTGTGATTGATTGTATCGACCGTGAGCAGTCTGTTGGAACAGTTAATGAGTTTGAAGATCATGAAAAATATGGTTATTTTGATTTGATTCGAGAATGGGTTTTTAGAGAAGAGGAAATTGGCGATAATTTAATGTTTGTCTTACCTGACAATCCAGCAATCATCTATGTCACAGAACAATTTAAACAGCGAGTAGTTGATGCAGGGTTAAAAGGTTTTGGCTTTAGAAAAGCTTTTTTTGATGACACAGCATTTATTAGTTAGCAGTAGGGTGCGTACCACGCACCATCAAATTTCATTCAATCAATGGTGCACGGTTTGCACCCTACGCACTTGCATTACCATCTTTTAATAATGATACACTAAAAAAAGCGTTTGCACAGTTGCAGACGCTTTTTGGTGGGGTTATTTTTCAAGCACAGTCCAATAGGTTAGCCCCAACTCCCCATGCAATGCCGGCAAATCAAGCAGTACCAATGAGCCAAGCGGTGTTAGGTTCGCCTTGACACACAACGAATGAGCAGCGGTGAGCGTGCCACCGGTGGCAAGCACATCATCGATGATCAGCACTTTGGCAGGCTCAAGCTCGGCGCTGATTTCTAGGGTGTCTTGCCCGTATTCTAGCCCATAGCTTTGGGCGTGCACAGGTGGCGGTAGTTTGCCTGCTTTGCGTACTAAGATGAGTTTTTTGTTTAGGTGAACAGCGAGCAGGCTTGCTAGCACAAAGCCACGCGACTCGATACCGACGATGGCATCCGTCTCAGCCATCACATCAGCAGGCACAGCGGCAATCATGGCATCGATGAGCTTGTCATGATGACCGTTCAGAAGTGGGGTGATGTCATAAAATTCGATGCCTGATTTTGGGAAATCGGGCGCAATGCGGATATGTTCCCATAATGGATGTGTCATTGGATGAACTTCCTTTGATAACTTGGATAAGCTTATAGCAACACTCGCCAAATGACAAAGCCAATGGCAAGCACAAAAAACACAGGGGCAAGATACAAATGAATCGCAGCTGCCGACCACCACGCCAACGCCATCATCAGCACAAAGCCACCGCCTGCAATCCAGTCATGGCGTCGCTCATTGAGTATATCGGCACGCATGGCTTGTAGCTCACGGATGGTGGTGTCTTGACTGGCACCAAGTGTGGCTAGGCTTTGGATGCTTTGGCTAAGTAGCTTGGGCAAATCGGTGGTGGATAATAAAATCTCGGGCAGCTCGCTTTTGATGTCTTGTAAGTTTTTGACAGGGTCAAGCTGATCTTTGACCCAAGCGGTCAAAATCGGCTTGGCAAGTGACCAAATGTCGAGCTCAGGATACAGCTCACGCCCAAGCCCTTCGACATGCACCAAAGTCTTGAGTAGTAGCATCAGCTGTGGCGGGATACTCATGCGATGGCGTCGTGCGATAGATAAAATCTCAAACAGCACACCGACAAAGTCAATCTCATCAATGGGCTTGGTCACCATGGGGCTGACCGTACGGCTCATATCACGGATCAAGGCGTGCTTATCGGCAGATGGCGGTATCCAGCCAGCGGCAGCGATGATATCGACGAGTGCGGTATAATTGCCATTCATCACCGACAGTAGCAGGCGAGCGACAATCAGCTGATCTGCTTTGGACAGCTCACCCATGATGGCGCAGTCAAGCCCGATATAGCGTGGCTCAGCGACACCGCTACCATCAGGCATGGTCTCCACAAAGATATTGCCAGGGTGCATATCCGCATGGAAAAAGTTATCTCGAAAGACTTGGGTAAAAAAGATGGTCAAGCCTTTTTCGGCAAGGGTTGCACGGTCATAATTGAGCTGATCAAAGACTTGGGTGTGTGAGATCGGCACGCCAAACACACGCTCAGCGACCATCACTTGCTTGGCGGCAGCATAGACTTGTGGCACATAGATGAGTCGTGAGCCGGTGAAATTATGACGCATCTTGGTGCTGTTGGCGGCTTCGAGTGTCAAATCCAGCTCATTGAGCATGATTTGGCGATAGTCTTCGACGATATCAATCAGATGAATGGCTCGAGCTGCTTCGATGCGAGCGGATGCCCATGATGCCATCTGCCGCAGTAACTCAAAGTCATCAATGATGCCATCACGAATATCAGGACGCACCACTTTGACCACCACTTCACGGCCATCAGGCAGTGCGGCGGTATGTACCTGTGCAATACTGGCAGCAGCCAATGGCACATCATCAAAGCGAGCAAACAGCGTATCAATCGGCTGACCCAAGCCAAATTTGCCATCTTCAATGACTGATTTGGCGGTGGTGACATCAAAAGGGGCAACTTTATCTTGTAGTAGTGCCAGCTGAGCGATAATCTCAGGCGGTAACAGGTCCGAACGAGTAGAGAGCAGCTGACCAAGCTTTAAAAACAGCGTCCCCATCTCTTCGAGTGCCAGTTTTACACCAAGTGCTTGATGAGATTTGCCAACTGATGCAGGATGCAAGCGAATCAGTCGAGCGATGGGCGCAAGTTCAGGCACATCAGCAAAGTGCGTATCGAGCCGATATTTGGCAGCGATACGATACAGTGTCAATAGGCGTTTGCGATGAGTGATGAGCATGGCGATCTGTCAAATTAGGCGTTGGTTTGGTCATCAAGCGAGCTTTGAAGCTGTGCTAGGCGTGCTTGACTGCGTTCGATATCTGCTTGTAAGCGAAGTAATTCTTGCTTTTTATCTTGGATTTGTAAGTCCAATAATTCATCATCGATACTGCGTGCCGATGGCGTGCGTGGTGATAATAGCTGCGTGGCTGATTGCTTGATCAACTCACCAATCGGCGATAGCACAGGGCTGATTTCTTTGCCAAGTAGATACAGATGGCTTGTGGCATCGGTGCCGATGATTTGTTCAAGCTGATACCAGATATCTGGCTCAAAGCCTTCAAATAAGGACTTGGCTTGTAAGAGTACCTGATGATCGCCACGGATTGGCAGATTGCCCACAGGATGTTGGATCAGGCTTAACAGATGCGCCAAATTATCCACACTCAAGGTGCAATCAGGCATCGTGCTGATACCGCCTTGTGGCTCAAAAATCGCTGACGCAACAGGCTCAAATCGCACACGCCCATCGCCAAACAGCACATCAATGCTGATGGCAGGCGCATGCATATTGATGCGTAAAGTTTTGCCTGATAGGGCAGACAACCCTTCTTGGGTATAGTTATCTGTGGCGATGACGCTGTTGAGTAGCTTTTCGCACATCGCTAGGGTCAGTACACCAAGCATACTCATCAGCGTGCCTTAAAGCCACGATGCACAGCGACGATACCGCCGGTTAGGTTGTGATAATCGCAGTTGACAAAGCCTGCATTTTCCATCATGCCTTTGAGTGTGGCTTGGTCAGGATGCATACGGATAGATTCAGCCAGATATTGATAGCTTTCGGCATCGCCTGCGACCAGCTTACCCATGATTGGTAGGGCGGTGAATGAGTACAAATCGTATGCTTTGGACAGTGGTTCAAACACAGGCTTACTAAATTCAAGTACCAATAGGCGTCCGCCTGGTTTTAGCACACGGTGCATGGCAGCAAGGGCTTTGTCTTTGTCCGTGACATTACGCAGGCCAAAGCTGATGGTCACTAGATCAAACGAATTATCCGCAAATGGCTCAAGTGTCTCAGCATTGGCAAGGACAAAATCGACATTATTGCAGCCGGCATTGATCAGGCGAGTGCGACCTACTTCCAACATCGCTTCGTTGATATCGGACAGCACCACTCGTCCTGAGCGACCCACTTCACGGCTAAATACCTTGGCAAGATCCCCTGTACCACCAGCGATATCAAGTACGTGCTGACCGCTACGCACACCTGTCAGACTGATGGCAAAGCGTTTCCACAGGCGATGAA
Source organism: Moraxella sp. RCAD0137 (assembly GCF_002894025.1). NCBI lineage: Bacteria > Pseudomonadati > Pseudomonadota > Gammaproteobacteria > Moraxellales > Moraxellaceae > Moraxella > Moraxella sp. RCAD0137. The sequence goes on along the minus strand of NZ_LTCC01000001.1, from coordinate 423,300 downwards.
TGCCAAAGCTCATCAAGTCATTCATCACATCATACTTGCGAGCTACAGAAGTGAACACTTCGGCGACTTTGGCTTGTTTTTCTGATTTACGCACGGTTTGATAGCCAAAATGCGTGGTCTCTTCACTGACAGGCTCACTGCCTTGTGGGCGTTGTAGTTCGCTTTGACCTTGCGGTGTGCCAGTCGGTAGGATGTTTGGGTTGCTAAATTGGGTGTCGTTGTGGTTTTCGCTCATGATTGTAAGCCTAATTTTGAATAAAATTTCAACCTTTAATGATACACTATTTTTCAGGTGAATTGGGAGAATTTACTGATCTTTTGATAAATTTTACAAGTCGTCGCAAAACTCATCAAATGCCCTTGAGGTCGCCGTCTATACCCATACCATTATGGATATCATGAATAACCGCAAGCTCGGCACGGGTAAATGGTTGGCTGAAGCGCTCAATGTGATCGATGGCACGAATCGCCATAAGGCCATCGTGAATAAAATCATACAAAGGCTGATAGCCATTGGCATGCGCGGTTGATTTGGCAAGTTTGAATGCTTGGTATAATAAATAAGAATTGAAGCTTTGATAGCAAGCTTGGCAGACTTCACCGACCTGATGAATCTGAGCGATGCGTTGGTCTTTGGCATTGACCGCTTGATACATCTGAATCATCAATGCCTCATCGATGATGGCATCAAAATGGTGAGCCAAATAATGCTCAGCCAAGGCCAGATCCAGCTCAATGGCTGTGATGGCAGCACGGATGCTCAATAGTCCTGTGGCAAGTGCATTTTTTGGCACCAGTTTTTCAAGCTTGCCTGAGCCGTTTAGGGCGTTTTGTCCTGCGGTGAGTAGCTGGCTTGCGATGGCATCAAAAGTGCTGTAGTCATAAATGCGATGGATCAAATAGTTGGCCAGTGGTGCAGTCTTAGGATCATCAAACAACGCCCGATGCGTACGATGAATGCGATCGCGTTGCCATGCTTGGATCTGGCCAAGTGCTTGGCGCATAGATGCATCGCGATGATGAGGCAGTGACTGATAATGATGGATAAGATTTACCAGAGTTTGGATTTGTGACATGATGAGTGATCGATGATGAAAATATGTTATTATAGCAGATCTGGTTTTGCTTTACCCAGTTGATTTGTCCATCATGCTTGGGTGGTTCTAAGCTGATTACTATTGGCGTTTTTTAAATATTCTACTTTAATATTGTCGTTTTGGTAAAGTAAATTATTCTGAAATATTTTTAAAATACATAAAACTCTTCAATATATTGATCTGAAGATTCGATAGAATATTGTGTTAAATAATTTGTTCTAAAGCTGATGTCTTGAAGGTATTTAAGATTGTCAATATCGTCAATAATACCCATGATGTCATAGTCGTTGTCAATATCTAAATCATATAAATCATTATCAAATAAATATTTCTCAATCACTTGTCTGTTTTCTGATTTAAATGCCAAGATATGCTCTTCGCAATAAAAATGCAGATAAAATTGATCAAGTAATAAATCTACCTTGTCGCCAATGCCGATTTTGTTTAAGAATTTGCCTTTGTATTCATTTTTTAGTGTGATGCTCGACAGTGTATTATTGTCAAAAATCAATATGACTGAATTATTCCAAGATGCAAACTTTCTGTCAGGATAATATTCACTGGAGAAAAATTCCACCACCCAAATATCTTTCTTTATCAAAGATAAGTCGATATCGGTTCTTTGAAAAATAAAATTACCAGAGATTGCCTGAAAAAATTGATTAAAATCCATGCCTATCTGATAGCCAGCAGCGCCTAGACTTGGCTGGATATCGGCGTACATATTTGGCTTGGATGTTATTAATTTGTTATTCATTTAATCACGCTCTACTTTAGCCTTTGACCGCTTGCCCACCAATACAATCCCAACCAGCACCATCACCGCTCCGATGATAAAGCTTGTGGTCATCTCATCGCCCAAAATCCACGCGCCCAGCACCACCCCAAAAATTGGTGTCATCAAAATCAATGCCCCAATATCTGCTGAGCGATAGCGAGTCAATAGCCAAAACCATGCCACTGTCGCCAAAAACGCCACAAACACCGCTTGAAATCCGACGCTAAGCACGCTGGCAGTTTGCCAATTCATCACCGCTTGATCGGTCGCTATCGCATATAGCCACAGTAGCACGCCAATGGCAAACAGCTGATAGGCAAGCACCTGTTTGGCAGGCAGTGTACCTAGGCTTGTCATACGGATAATCACCGTCGTCAAGCCCCACGACAAGCCCGCCGCCAGTGCCAAGCCATCACCCAGTAGCGAGCCATCCGCCTGTGATGACAGCAAAAACGCCACCGCAATCCCACCAAAAGCAAGCCCCATGCCAAGCCACTGCACCCAAGATAGCCGCTCATCTTTGACCAAAAAATGCAAAAACAACGCCGAAAATAGGGGCGATGTATATAAGAACACCACACTGCGAGATGCACTGGTATAGCGTAGCGACTCGCCTGCCAAAAGTGACTCAAAGGCGAACAATGCACCGACAAATAGCCCAAGCTTGATTTGCTTGGGATTGAACCGCAGTTCTTTTTGATACACCATAAAGCCAAGCAAAATCAGCAAACCAAACAGCGAACGCATCGACAGCTGCATCACTGGCGAGATTTCGTGGTGGCTAAGCTTGATGGCGACATTGCTCAATCCAAGAAACAAACAGCATACCACCATCGTACTGATGGCGATATGGTCAAGGGGGCGTCTGGTGGATGTCGGCATGATAAAATGAAAAATTATATCACGAAAAAAGCCAAAATCAAGCCAAATAAAATTTAAAAAATACAATAAAATCAATTATTTGATCACAAAAACTCATCACTTAGCATGACATATCCGTCATCAATCCGACAGCGGATGATGAAGTTCTTTTGGCTTTTTTGCAGTTTTTTCTTGAAATTGTCATCTAATGGCTATATAGTGAAAGTACGGACAAGGCATTTGGCAATGTTCGCAAATTTATCAACAATCAACAAAGAAGGAATACCGCAATGGCATTTACTCTACCTGAGCTAGGCTACAGCTACGATGCACTAGAGCCACATTTTGACAAAGAAACCATGGAAATCCACCACTCAAAGCACCATCAAGCGTATGTCAATAATGCTAACGCTGCGCTAGAAGGCACTGAGTGGGCGGACAAGTCAGCCGAAGAAGTGATCGCAAACCTAGACAAAATCCCAAGCGATAAGCAAACTGCTGTACGCAACAACGCAGGCGGTCATGCCAACCATAGCCTATTTTGGACAATCCTAAAAACTGGCACTGAACTTGGCGGCTCACTAAAAGAAGCCATCGAGCGTGATTTTGGTTCGGTAGACGCATTCAAAGAAGAGTTTGAAAAAGCAGCTCAAACGCGTTTTGGTTCAGGCTGGGCATGGCTAGTTAAGCAAGGCGATAAGCTTGCTGTCGTTTCAACGGCTAACCAAGACAGCCCATTGATGGGTAAAGCAGTTGCAGGCTGCGAAGGTACGCCGATCATTGGTTTGGATGTGTGGGAGCATGCCTACTACCTAAAATACCAAAACAAACGCCCAGACTACATCAAAGCATTCTGGAGCGTGGTTAACTGGGACAAAGCTCAAGAAAACTTTGACGCAGCTTAATTATCTGTTTTAAATTTATAAAAACAGATTTACAAACAAAAGCCTAGCTTGATATAATTAAGTTAGGCTTTTGTTATGGAGGATAGAGATGAAAAAGCTGATATGTACGGTAGCGTTGTGTACATTGCCAATGATGGCGATGGCGGCACCAAAATATGCAGCGCAGGTTAATCATTTTGCGCTTAAGAAAAATCAAAACTGGACTTGGGCGAATTTGGCGAAAACCCCAAAAGTCAAATGGCAAAACAAAACACCCAAAAAAAATTATAGCGGTATGTATGAAATTACTGGCAGTATCTCTAAATACGGAACTCTGACAGCGTATGGTAGTCGCTCAATGCCTGAGATGATTCATATTTCTTCATCTCAATTGTATCGTGAAAGTGAAAATGGCAAGGATGTTTATAAAATTAACCAGTTATTTGACAAAAAAGAACTTAAAGAAGTTAAATCAAACTGCACGATTCCTGAAGAATTAGATGATTTTATTCATCTTTATCAAAAATTTTATGTTTGGAAAAAAGCAGGGTATGAGCCATTGTATGTCTTTGAAATGGGTGATACGGCAGGGACGGCCGGTGGTGGTATTATGAGAGATTATTTTATCACTAAAGATTTTAGTAATTTTAATAATGAATATACTGGAATTACCATGTCAAATGGGTTTGGTGCTGAATATAGCACTTGTTCGATTTGATAAAATATGAAGCCTGCATGAGTATGTGCAGGCTTTTTTATGCCACAACTTCTCAAATAAGCGCTGCGGCAATGGCGATAAATACCGCACCGCATAAGCGATTGAGCCATAATAAGCGGTTGCCTTGTCCCAGCCAGTTGGCAAGCTTTTGACCGCTGATGGCATACATAAACTGCCAAAAGGTCTCAATGACATAAAAGCCAATCACTAAAATCACATATTGAGGCAGTAGTGGTGCTGAGAAGTTGATGAATTTTGGGAAAAATGCCGCAAAAAACAAGATCGCTTTGGGATTGGATAACGATACCCAAATGCCTGTGCGAAACAATGCCCAGTGCGAGCCGTTCGCTTCGATATCACTGCCAAAACTGCCGCCATCACTTCGCCATGACTGCACGCCAAGATAGCATAAATATATCGCACCCAAAACCTTGACGCTGTCCAATACCATAGGGTATCGGCTGATGATGCTTAGGCCAAACAGTGATGCACCAAGCAATATCATCAGTCCAAGCATCAGACCTGCCATCGCCCACAGTGTACGACGCAATCCGTGGTTGAGACCGCATTGAAAGGCGAACAGCATATTTGAGCCTGGGGTGGCAGAGACCAGTAGGGTGCTGATGGCAAAGAAGATGAATAATTGAATGGTCATGATATCGTTCATTTAAGCGGTGGTAGTACGCACAACTTTGGGTTCTTTGATGGGTAAATTACTCACCGCCGCCAAAAATGCCAAAGCCATGTCAGCATACCACATATAGGCATAATTGCCAAAGCTGTCAATGGCAAGTCCGCCAAAATACGCCCCAAGAAAACCGCCGATTTGATGGCTAAGCAAGGTAAGACCAAACAAAGTCGCCAAATATCGCACGCCAAACAGCTTGCCAATCGCCCCTGCAGTCGGTGGCACGGTCGCAAGCCAAGTCAGGCCAAGACCGATGGCAAAGATATAAAAAGTTATCGGAGTCTGCGGTGCCATCAAATAAATCGCCACCAAAATCACACGGCTTAAATACATCCAAAACAAGATATATTTACACCGCCAATGACCCACCGACCATCCGACAAACAGACTGCCCACGACATTAGATAGCCCAATCAATGCCAACGATCATGATGCCACTGATGAGCTAAGCCCCGCCAGTGTCACTTCGGTTGGTAGATGCGTCACCAAAAAGGCGATATGAAAACCACAGGTAAAAAATGCCAAGTGAATTAATAGATAATTGCGATCAGTCATGGCAGACTTGACAGCCTGTGAGAGCGTCTGTGTCGGTTCAGTGGGCATGATGGCTTTGGGTGCTGATTGATGGCGTGTCAGATACCATGCCAAAGGCAAGCACAGCAGACTGATGGCTGCCAAAACATAAAATGCCTTTGACCAGCCGATGAGTGGCAAGCTGATGAGTAGCTGTAGCATCGGTGCGAATAAAAACTGCCCAAAGCTTGAGCCGGCATTGATGATGCCAGATGCCGTACCCCGAGCGTACTCAGGTACTTGATTGGCGACTTGTCCCATGAGTACCGAGAAACTGCCTGCACCTGCACCAAAGGCAATCAGCACGCCCAAAGTCAAAGTCAGCCCCCAAGCGGACAATAGATGCGGCACCAAAGCACAGCCGAGCATCAATACCAGCGTACCAATAAATAGCACCCACCTTGCGCCGAAGCGATCGGCAATCGCCCCTGTGATTGGCTGTGATACACCCCACATCAGCTGTGTCATCGCCAAGGCAAAGCTGATTTGTACGATATTGACCGTCGTCTCAGCGGTAATCGGCTGAATGAATAAGCCTAATGACAAGCGAATGCCAGTGGTGATGAGTAGAATCGTCGCAGCGATGGCGACCAGTGACCAGATGGCGACAGCGGACTTTGTCATAAGATTCCAAAAAATGCACAAAAGAAAAATGATGCAAAATAACAGCAGTTATTGTACGCTATCTCATCACCGAAAATAAAGAGTAAATATATGTTTGAATTGACATTTTTGGGCACATCAAGCGGTGTACCAACTTTGCGTCGCAATGTCTCTGGACTTGCGGTATCGCTACTTGCCAAAAGCCATCAGACGGGCAAATCAACACCGTGGATACTCATCGACTGTGGTGAAGCCACACAGCATCAGCTACTACGCACGCCACATAAGCCTAGTATGCTACAAGCGATTTTGATTACTCATATGCATGGTGATCATTGTTATGGCTTGATGGGTTTATTGGCAAGTCTTGCCATGCATGGCCGCACCACAAGCTTGCCGATCATCGCACCGCCTGCTTTGGGGGAGCTTTTGGATGCATTCATCCGCCTAACTGAGATGAATTTGAGCTATGAGATTGATTTTATTGATATTCATAGTGTGCTAGATACAGGGCTTGTGCTTGAGTTGTCTGATGAATTATCCTTAGAAATCGATATTCACCCACTTAGCCACCGCTGTGATAGTTTTGGGTTTGGACTGACCCAAATCCACCGCCAAAAAAAGCTAAATACCGACAAACTCTCGCTTGATCATATTGCCACACGCCACTGGGGCAGTATTTTAAAATCTGATACGCCAAGTCTTAGCATTGATGGACGCACCGTGCTGGTGGCAGATTATCTACACCTGAACGAAACTTCCCAAAAAATCGTCATCGCAGGTGATAATGATACACCAAGCCTGCTGACTGATGCCGTCAAAGGTGCCGTGATGCTGGTGCATGAAGCAACCTATACGCAGGCAGTGATGGATAAGATACTTGCCAAAGGGGTGTTTGACCCCAAGCATTCAAGCGCCAAGATGGTGGCTAAGTTTGCTCGTGATGCAGGCGTGCCTTGTCTTGTGCTGACGCATTTTAGTGCGCGGTTTATGCTGTTTGACGACCCTGATGATAGTACGCCAAACATGGGGCATATACGCCATGAGGCTGAATCTAGTTATGAGGGTAAATTGATATTGGCAAGTGATTTGATAGTGGTGAGTACCGCCACAAAAGAGGGTACTGTATCCATGATGTAGCCTTGATGTAGTCTTGAGCAAGGTGTTCAAACTTGGCTGATTTATTGGCTGGTGGAATTTATTTCACAATTATTCTCATTTGCGATATAATTGCAAGTTTGGTGGATTAAGTTTGGCTTAATCTTATTGGTACTTGGGCGTGATGAGTCAAATGAGTGGTATCGTTGTGGTGTTTGGATTGTTGATTGATCAGGATGTGAATTTTTCATAACCATCAATCAATCATACCTATATCCCATCAACCGATTTGCTGATGAATAAAGCCCAAGTACGAGCACTGCATTAAGGATTTTTATGCAAGAAAAGCAGTTTTTTGGACATCCCAAACAGCTTGGCAGTCTGTTTCATCTAGAGCTGTGGGAGCGGTTCTCATACTACGGTATGCAAGCAATTTTGATGATTTATCTGTACTACTCGCTGACCGAAGGTGGCTTGGGTATTGATAAAGGCGTCGCAGGCGGTATCGTGGGTGCTTATAGTGGTAGCGTGTATTTATCAACGCTGATTGGTGGTTGGTTTGCCGATCGGGTACTTGGTGCAGAGCGAACGCTATTTTATTCAGGCATCGTGATCATGATTGGTCATATTTTGCTTGCGATTGTGCCAGGGCTGCAGGGCTTGATTTTGGGCTTGGTGTTCGTAGCATTGGGTTCTGGTGGTGTCAAGGCACCAGTGAGTGCGATGGTTGGTTCATTGTATGAAAATGAAAAATACCGTTCGCTGCGTGATGCTGGTTTTTCGATTTTTTATATTGCGATTAATATCGGCGGTCTATTGGGCCCACTACTGGTCGGCTATCTACAAAGTCGTGTCGGCTTTCACTATGGCTTTGGTGCGGCGGCTGTCGGCATGGCATTGGGCTTGGTGCTGTATAGCTTTGGGCGTAAGGATTTGGGTCAAAAAACCCCGCCAAATCAACTGACTGCATCGGATAAGACCAAAGCGCTGATTGGTCTTGTGATTGGTGTGGTGGCTGTTTCGGCACTAGTGGTTTCCGATGTGTTGACATTGTCAAACTTTAAGATGATGCTGTTTGGTGCGGTGATTGTCATTGCGACGATTTATTTTATTCGACTATTGAGCGACAGTCGTGTCACTGGTGACCAAAAACGCCACATTTTGGCATACATTCCGCTGTTTGTGTGCATCTGTGTGTTTTGGGCGTTATTTTTCCAAAACTATACTTTGCTTGTGGTGTTTTTTGATACCCAAGTTGATCGTATGCTGGGCGGCTTTGAATTTCCTGTGGGTTGGCAGCCATCGATGCAAAGCTTTTGGGTGATTGCCTTGGCTGGCGTGATGTCGGCACTGTGGACACATCTTGGCAATAAATCACCGAGCACGCCAGTCAAATTCAGCTTATCACTGCTGATTACTGCCATCACCTTTGCCTTTTATTTGCCTTATCTCAAATCAGGCGATGCGATGCCAATTTTGGTATATCTGTTTTCGCTGGCGGCGATGACAGTGGCGGAGCTGCTGATTTCACCGATTTCACTGTCATTTGCGACCAAGATTGCCCCTGACTTTTTTAAGACGCAGATGGTGGCATTGAACTTTTTGGCATTGTCGATTGGTATGACTTTTGGTGGGATTTTATTTGGTGAATATTTTAATGAAGCCAACCCGATTGATTATTATTATATGATGATTTATCTGGGTATTGGTGCAGGCGTGGTATTTTTGCTGATTTCACCGATGTTGAAAAAGATGCTACAAAAAGTAGATTAATTTTCTGCCATTACACCAAACCGCCACTGTCATTCGGTGGCGGTTTTTTTACCAATTTCTTATCAATTTGCCATCTTTCCAATAAGGCACGGCGACATAACTGTCTTTATCCACAAAATCATAGGGCTTGTTACAATCTTTAAATTTCCAACCATCTAAAGTCAGTGTACCTTGATTTTTCTGTGCTTGCTCAAAGCCGATATCAAATCTTACCCATGAATATGCAGGGCAGGTAATGGTATCATAATCACTGCGATCGTAGGCATCTACAAACAGTTCGCTTGGTGTAAATGGTTCGGTATTGATGACAGTGATTTGCCATCTTGTATTGATATAGATGACCGATATGCCATTGATGAGCATGGGTGCGGGCAATTTGGCTGATAGAATTTTGGCATTGGCGTTATTTTGGACATCACCGCCATAAGGCACATCATATTTTACATGAGTGCCGATCGGCAGGGTGATGGCACCATAAGGCTTCTCACTGCTCAAGGTTGCATAACGATATAAGTCTTGAATTTGATCTCGCTGCTCTGATTGATAACCCTGATAATCGATGATGCCATAACCAATCAAACACAGCAGAGCCGGTATATTTGCAATCATCAGCCACAGCTTTTCGGCTCGAGTTATCTGATAATGATCACCGTGTGATTTGGTTTTTTTGATACGCAAAAGCAGTCGAACATCAACGACAATCGCCAATAAGACGCTGATACCCATCACCAACAGCAGAACAAATATCAGAAAAAATGGCGGTGCAACTGTCATATATCAGTCATCCATCTTTGGTTTAGCCCAGTCATCCCTACCCAATGTTGGCTAAATTGATACGCCACACGCCCCGAGCGGCCGCCCCGAGTGCTTGCCCATTTGAGCGCTTCAGCTTCGATGGTGTCATCATAGCTGATACCATGCTTGGCAAGTAGATGCTTGACGATGTCCAGATACAGTACTTGATTCATCGGATAAAACGACAGCCAAATCCCAAAGCGGTCTGATAGCGACACTGTCTCGTCGATGGTCTCATAAGGATTGACTTCATCGGTTTGACCATTATAAATGTTGACATTGTCTTTCATCAGTTGTGGTAGCAGATGACGGCGGTTACTGGTGGCATAGACGAGTAGGTTATTTTGTTCGCTGCCGAGTGCGCCATCGAGTACGCTTTTTAGGGTGCGATAATTCTCATCTTGGGCGTTGAAAGCCAAGTCATCACAGTAGATGATGTAGCGGTTGGTATTGCCACTCTCGGCAGCGGTTTTGATGGCATGGCGGATGGTGTCTAGGTGCAATAACTCATCTCGTGCCACTTCGATGATGCGAAGCCCTTGGGTGTGATAAGCCTTGAGTAGAGCACGAATCAGCGATGATTTACCCGCACCACGAGCGCCCGTCATCAGCACATGATTGGCAGGTAAACCCTGCAAAAACTGCTCAGTATTGGTAATCAGCTTGTCTTTTTGGACATCAATACCCAGTAGGTCTGCCAAATCACCCCCGAAGCTGACATCAATCGGCAAAAGCTTGCCATGCAGACCGCCCACCCAGCGATAGGCAAGCACATCAGCATCGATGGTGATCGGCTGTGCGGTGCGTTCGGTGAGATACTGGGTGAGTAGGGCGATGAGCTCATTTGGTAAGGTGGTCATGAAGTATCCTTAAAAAAATTGGGATACGCCATTGTACCCCAATATTTGATCATGATTCAACAAATCCGCCGTAAATCAGGCTGTGGCGGTAGTGCGATCAAAGTTCACGCGTGGCGAAAGTATCGCATTGATTCACATCACCTGTCTCAAAGCCGTGATAGAACCAGCGTTTGCGCTGAGCGCTCGTGCCATGTGTAAAGCTATCAGGCACGGCATGGCCGCGCGCTTGGCGTTGTAGATAATCATCACCGATTTTTTCGGCGGCATCCAGTGCTTCTTCGATGTCACCTGGCTGCAAAAACTGCGTACGTTCGTGGTTGTGGCGCGCCCACATGCCAGCGAAGCAGTCGGCTTGTAGCTCTTGGCGGACGGATAGGTTATTGGCGGCAGCGGTGCTGGCTTGTGCTTGGGCTTGGCGGACTTGTTGTGAGATACCTAGCAAAGTCTGTACATGATGGCCGACTTCATGGGCGATGACATAAGCTTGAGCAAAGTCGCCTGCTTGGTCGGTGCGTGTCAGCTCAGTGCTATTTTGTTCACCGCCGATGTTCATTTGCGTACGCATATCACGGAAAAACTGTGTGTCCAAATACACTTTTTGATCGGCAGGGCAATAAAATGGCCCACTGGCAGAAGTCGCAGAGCCGCACGCTGACTGCACTGCACCAGTAAACAGCACCAGGCTTGGCGGCTGATAACGCTGACCTGCCTGTGCAAAAATCGGCGTCCAAACATCTTCGGTATCAGCAAGCACTGTCGCGACAAATTCACGAGACTCGGCCATATCGGCAGTCTCGGTCGCAGGGGCAGAGGACTGGGTCTGGGTCTGAATTTGTTGGGTTACGCCCATCGTCGTCTCTGGGCTGATGCCAAAGACTTGCCATAGAACGAAGGCGATGATTAAGCCGATGATACTGACACCGCCGACTTTTTTGCCACCGCCGCCGCGTCTGTCTTCGATATTGCTGCTTTGTCTGCGTCCACGCCATTGCATAGAATGATCCTTTGAGTTGGTAAATATCGCTTATTATACAAAACGATGTCGATAAATGGGGGATGGGTTACGATATTTTACAAAGTTATTTTTTGGGGCTTGGTGATGGCATGGCAATGGCTTGCTTGCATTTTTGGTGTATTGCGCGTAAGATTGGGTTAATTTTAAACCTAAGGATTTATCATGCTAAAGACCGTCATCACCGAACACAACCCCAAACAGCTGCCCATCACTCATGCTGTCATTTGGCTGCATGGCCTTGGGGCAAGTGGCCATGATTTTGAGCCAATCGTACCTGAGCTTGGCTTGTCAGATGATGTGGGTGTGCGCTTTATTTTTCCGCATGCGCCTCAGATACCAGTGACAATCAATGGGGGCTACATCATGCCAGCATGGTATGACATCCTTGAGATGACACTTGATCGCAAGGTCGATGTTACCCAGATCGCTGCATCAGCCGCTGCCATCAATGAGCTGATCGATGAACAAATCAGCGCAGGCATACCAAGCCAAAACATCATCATTGCAGGCTTCTCACAAGGGGGTGCGGTGGCATATCACACTGTCTTGACCAATACTCGTAAGCTTGGCGGGCTACTGGCTTTATCGACTTATTTTGCGACAGCCAGCGAAGTACCAAGCGTCGGCATCAACCAAGACATCGCCGTCAAAATCGATCATGGCGACTTTGATGACATCGTATCGCCGGTACTGGGCGTAAAAGCCAAAGAAACACTACAAAACTTGGGGCTAAACCCAACTCATCACACCTATCCGATGGCGCATCAAGTCTGCCTTGCACAAATCAAAGCGATTGGTGCATGGATGAATGAGTTATTTGCCAAGTCTTAATCAATAATGGCATTGGCGATCAACTGGGTCAAATTTGTGCCATCTTTGATTGATCACTGGCTAAAAAAGCAGCAAAATCAATTTGCTGCATGATGGTGACGGATATATCTGATCGCCGATTTTGATGGCTATCGGCAGCCATCGTGAATCGGTCATGACCAAATCATCGGTCATCCATGCCATCTGTTGATGACAGATGGCTTATTTTTGGTTAGCGGCGTAGATTGCAGCTTGTAACCAGATGTTGGCTTGGATGTAGTCATTGACCGCGATCGCCTCGGTCTGCTCATTACTAACAGCCGCGATGCGCACCACAAACGGATCAGCATCAGGCTCGCGCAAAATCACCACATCAAACAAAGTAATGCTCTGACCAAAAAACTCGGTCTGAGATTTGCCCAGCACTTGGCCTTGGCACCACGCCTCATCTTCTTGGCCGAAAGTCTCTCCGTACAGATAAGCGCACATGTGGCCTAAGTTGATCTCGACGGGTGCAAACGGCACGCCGGCAGGATGGTCTGTGGGCTGCCAATTGCGAATTTGATCATCGATGTCATCAGGAATATTGCCATCATGCTTCGCGACGATGTCATTAAAGGCGCGATGATGACGGATGGCTTCTTGATCTTCGATTAAGATGGTCTCATCTTGACGGCTGGGTTCGATGTGGTATGTCCAAGCTGAGAAATTGACAAAATATTTCTTTGGCGAACGATAATCAGCGCGATTGATGGCATACAGCTGATCGAACGCATAGATCAGCGCACCGTCCGTGCTCTTTAGGCACAAGATGGCATCGGAGGTTGAGTCACAGCGGATGATGCGCTCGATGCTGCAAGTCAGACCATAAGGGCTATTCACCGCAGGAAAGGCATTGATGAATGCTTGGGGTGTGCCATCTTGGACGGTGAGGATTTGCTTAATGTGACATGGCTGATTCATGCCTAGTAGCAGCTTGGCATTATTGCTGCTGTCTTGGGCGGATAGACCTTCGGGCAAGGTGGCATGATCGAGCATTTGCTGTAGCCAATGCGGCACATCTTCGCCGATGTTTTGGGTCAAAATCGCCCAATGATCGCCGTGACTGGCGTTTTTGTCACAGGGCAGATCGATCTTGGCAGGCGGTAATTCGTGGGTGTATTGGTAATGTAAAGTTTGATGACTCATGATGGTTTCTCAAGTAATCGATGAGCCTTTGATGGGGATGTGGTTTGAAAATATCAAGCAACCGATGATAAAATACTGAGATTTTATGTGGATTTGACCAATAAAAAACTGATCTTAGTGGCTGATCTTGCCATCAAATTGATTGGTATTTTCGTTGGTATTTGGGGTAAATAGTGCTAAACTATAGCGCTGAATTTACTTGAGATAAAATTTATGTTTCGTCCTTTGGCATTATTTATCGGACTGCGATATACCAAAGCCAAGCGTAAAAATGGCTTTATTTCTTTCATTTCTTTCATCTCGACAATCGGTCTGACGCTCGGCGTGGCGGTGCTGATCACGGTGTTGTCGGTGATGAACGGCTTTGATCGCGAAATCAAATCACGGATTTTGGGTACAGTGCCTCAGGCGGCAGTAAGCTCCACTGAGATCATCTCTGACTGGCAGCCATTGGCCAAAAGCATTCAAGATCAAAATAAAGAAGTGCAAGCGGTGGCGCCATTCATACAGCTACAAGGCATGCTCACCGCCGAAGGTCAGGTCGCAGGCATCATGATCTCAGGCATCGAACCTGACTATGAAAAACAAGTCTCGATCATTGATGAGCATATGACGGCAGGCAGTTTGGATGCGCTAAGAGCGGGGGAATTTGGCATCGTCTTGGGTGAGTCGATGGCGATGAATATGGGACTGCAGCTGGGCGATCAGGTGACTTTGGTGTTGCCTGAGGCGACGCCATCGGCAGCAGGCGTGATCCCGAGATTTAAGCGCTTTACTTTGGTCGGGGTGTATCACATCAGCAGCGAGATCGATGGCATGATAGGCTTTGTGCAGATGCGCGATGCTGGTGTGATGCTTAGGCTGCCTGAGGGCGCTCAAGGTCTGCGCATGAAGCTTGATGATATCTTTAAGGCGCCTCAAGTAGCCAATAATGCAGCGAGTCTGGAGCCTGCGCGCTTATACCCAAGCGACTGGACGACGACGCATGGCAATCTGTTTAGCGCCATCCAAATGGAGAAGGCGATGATTGGCTTGTTGCTATTTCTTATTGTCGTTGTGGCAGCGTTTAATATCGTCTCAAGTCTTGTGATGCTCGTCACCGATAAAAAATCTGACATCGCTATCCTAAAGACTCTTGGCGCATCACCCAAGCTTGTGATGCAAGTGTTTATGGTACAAGGGATGATCATTGGGGTGATTGGCACTGTTGTTGGTACCGTATTGGGTGTGGCTTTGGCGTATTCGGTCAATGACATCGTGGTGGGGATCAGCAGCGTGTTTGGGGTGAGCTTATTCGATGGCAGTGTGTATCCAGTGGACTTTTTGCCATCTGAGGTGAAAGTCAGTGATGTGCTGATGATTACCACAGCATCGTTTTTATTGAGTTTTTTGATGACGATTTATCCTGCGCTCAGAGCATCGCGCATCGAGCCTGCGCAGACTTTGCGATACGAATAAGGGGTGTGTGATGAGTATCATTTTACAAGCCAAAAACATCAGCAAAGTCTATGATGAAGGCAAAATCAAAACCACCGTGCTATCAGGGCTGGATCTCACCGTTCATGCAGGCGAGCGCATCGCCATCGTTGGCAGTAGCGGCTCGGGCAAATCAACCCTGCTGCATCTGCTCGGTGGCCTAGATACGCCGACCACAGGTGAGGTATGGCTAAAAGGCGCTTGCCTAAATCAGCTGAATGAGACGCGTCGTGGCGAGCTGCGCAATCGGCACTTGGGGTTTATTTACCAATTTCACCATCTGCTCGCTGAGTTTAATGCCACCGAAAATGTCGCGATGCCACTACTGATGCGTGCTGATATCAGTATCAAAGAGGCCGAACGCCGCGCCAATGCACTGCTTGAGCGTGTGGGGCTGGGTCATCGACTACATCATCGCCCAAGCGAGCTGTCTGGTGGTGAGCGCCAAAGAGTAGCGATCGCTCGTGCTTTGGTCACTGAGCCTGCATTGGTCTTGGCAGATGAGCCAACGGGTAATTTGGATGATGAAAATGCTACTGCAGTATTTGAGCTACTGACCGAATTACAATCATCCATCGGCATGGCGCTACTGATGGTGACGCATGACAGACAGCTGGCCGCGCGTGCTGATCAGATACTTGAGATGAAAAGCGGTCAATGGGCATAGCTCTTTAATCCCTAGCCAAAAAAGCAGAAATGATCAGTTTCTGCTTTTTTATTTTTTTATATACTGTATTTATAATTGTGTTATAATAATTTTTAAATTCAAAAGCGTAAAACAGTCTTGCATACCTAATGCACGCATTAAAATCGGAGGGGATATGTCTCATCAAGTCATGGGCGTTGTGCTGTCATCACTGCTAGTGATTACAGGCTGCGCCAGCTCCACCACAGCTGGCACCATCAGTCCTGATCGTAAGCAGCTGATGATCTATTCTAATTCAGAGCTACAGCGTATGGCAGATACCTATTATCGTGAGACATTGGCCAAGGCGCGTACCCAAGGCGTGCTGGATGTCAATGCTGCTCAGGTTAATCGTGTCCGACGCATCGCTGATCGCTTAATTCCACAGACCACGCTGCTACGAGCCGATGCGGCGAATTGGTCTTGGAAAGTGCATGTCATCAGCGAAGATACCGTCAATGCCTATGTGATGCCAAATGCCAAGATCATTTTTTATAGCGGTATCATTGATAAGCTGTCGCTTAGTGATGCTGAGATCGCCGCCATCATGGGTCATGAGATGGCACATGCGCTCAGAGAGCATTCTCGCGAAAAGATGAGCCATCGCACGGCGGCCAGTGCCTCTTTGGGCATTGCATCGGCGGCCTTGGGTCTGGGCACCAGTGGTATGCAGGCTTTGGGCTTGGCAGGCACCTTGGGCTTGATGTTACCGCATTCTCGCTCCCAAGAATCTGAGGCAGATCGCATCGGTCTTGAGATCATGGCTCGTGCAGGTTTTGATCCACAGGCGGCGGTCAGCTTATGGCAAAAGATGCAGGCCATCGAGGCAAGTAGCCAAGATCTGCGCATTGGATTTTTGAGTACACATCCGACCTCCACCAACCGCATCAAAGAGCTACAAGCGCTACAATCATCTGTGCAACCGCTGTATCTGGATGCACTCACCAAGTCAAATTAAAAAGGATGAAATGATGACAAAAATTCTGGCACTGATACTATCAGCCTCACTGCTTGGCGCTTGCGCCACCACAACAGCAGACATAACACCCGAACAAGCATACGATAAACAGCTGAGTAATTTTAAAAGACTTGAATGGCTCATCGGCACCGATTCGGCGCGCAGATACCTCGAAGACCCTAGAAGACCTTATATCCCAGTTGATAATAAGCCTGTCACGCCTGCCGACCAAGCTAAATATGGCTTTGATACCCGTATTTATGACTATCTGGGTGAAGAATCTGATGGCCTGATCTATGCGGTGATCAAAGATCCACGCGATGATACTTATCGATCAGGGTATTTATTTGCCGATGGGCGTGTGGCGATTCCTTTTAGATTTGGCCATACCAATAAGGATCATCTGTCAAGCCGCGCATTCTTTAATGGTCATGCCGCGGTGATAAATTATGCCAAGGATGCGCAGATTTATCGTGAAGAGGGTGCAAGCCATCCTGCAGACCAATATGCCATCATCGACCAACATGGCCAATTCATCATCCAATACACTGCCTACACTGACATCCAAAGATATCCAGGCGATACGACCTATACGGCGCAGTACATCGATGAAGCTGGCCAAAAACGCACCAGCATCATCACAGAAGAGCTCAAAATACGCAGCGATTATCCTGGCTGGAGTAATCGATAAGCTGATAGCGCTATTTTGATCTATTGCCAAGGGGTGCAGATAGCACCCCCTTTATTAGCAACAGCCATCGGTCGCATCTTGATATGGATTTGATATGGATACGCACATCTGATGGCAAAATCAATCAGATCAATGTGTATTTCCAAGATCACGATTTGCCATTTAAATAACTGGCAATGATTGCTTGATATGCATCAATAAAATCAAAATACTGTCCGATATTGATCCGCTCATCAATCTTATGGTTCAGCATTGGGATACCTGGCCCGTAGATGGCTAGTTCAATGTCATCACGATGACGCAAAAACTGTGCCGCATCGGTGGTGCCTGAAGCCGTGATCGGCGCAAGCCCCTTGGCGAATTTTTGGGCAAGGGCGCCAAGATCTTGGCCTAGCACTTGACCCATGCTATCTAGCAGATAAGGCACTTGTAATCTTGGCAGATCTTGGGTGCTATTGATGATGCTACAAATCAAGGGTGAATCTGGTGCGGCGTACACAGGCGGCTGATCGGCGGTGACGATTAGACTGAGCTCATAGCCGTCTTTGGCGTTCAGTGTATCGATGATGGCTTGGATGTCATGAATGACCGCTTGGTTATCATACTCTGGGATGGTGCGGGCATTGGCTTCAAATTCGGCATGATCTGGAATGGAATTTACCTGCGTGCCGCCTTGGATGAGCGTGATATTATGCAGGGTATTGCCAAGTAGTGGATTGGTGATGGCATCAGCCTTAGTGCGGATATCGGCAGTGATCTGCGTCATGGCGTTGTTCAGCTGCTCGATGGCGTTATTGCCAAGCTCAGGCATGGATGAGTGTGCGGCCATCCCTTTGGCGATGACTTTATAATTGAGCGAGCCTTTGTGGGCGTGGATGATGCCGACATTGCAAGGCTCAGCAATCAGTAAGCCATCGACATCATCCATATAACCAAGCTTGGTCAGCTGCTGAGATCCGTATTCTCCAACTTCTTCGCCGACGGTTGCCATCAGGCGAATCGTGCCGGTGAAGTTTTTGGTCTCATTCAGATGAATCATCGCCATCACCAGTGCAGCAAGACCTGACTTCATATCCGATGCACCCCGACCCCACAGCACACCATCGTCATCAATGTGCGCCGAAAATGGCGGATGCGTCCAAAGACTAACATCACCAGCACTCACCACATCCAGATGCCCTGAGATGGCAAGCGTCTTTCCATTGCCATGATGAATCTCAGCGACCAAGCTTGACCGACCTTCACAAAATTCAACCAGCTTTGATGAGATACCATAAGACGCCAAAAATTGTTGTAAATGCAGAGCGACTTTGGCTTCATGATCGTTTTGGCTGTCAATTTTGATCAAATCACACAGCAGCGTCAATGCTGTACGCTGTTCATCATTGATCTGTGGTGCGGTGGGTTTGTTATTGTTAGTGGCATTTGAATCGGTAGATAAGTGATCTAATAAAGTTTCGCACATAGGATACTCTTTTTTGGTTTATAAAATAAAAAAGGTGAAACCATAAGTTTCGCCGATGAATGGCTCAGCCGGTATTACGCAAACCTTGCGCCACGCCATTGATGGTCAGGTGAATCAGCTGCAATAGGCGATCGTCATCAAAGCCGTCCGTTCGATCCAGCGACTCATCACCGCGTCGTTCTTTGAGCAGTAGTACCTGTAGCCAGTTGAGTGCATTTAGATAGGGTAGGCGCAGTGCCAATGAACGAGCCAGTGAGCGGTTATTTTCAAGCAAGACTTCGTGACCGGTCAGCTGAAGTAGGGCGTTTTTACTGCGTGTGTATTCTGCTTCGATCATCGCATAGATGGCTTGGGCAGATGCCTTGTCTTCGGCAAGCTCGACATAAGTCTTAGCGATGCCAAGGTCGGTCTTGGCAAGCACTTGCTCCATATTTGACAGCATGGCATATACAAAGGCACTGTCCTGGGCGTGTGTTTTGAGATTTTCTAAATGATCTGCATCTTCATTGATCAGCGTCTCAATCGCTGTACCAAAGCCATACCAAGCAGGTAGCATTAGGCGGTTTTGCATCCATGAGAACACCCACGGAATCGCCCGCAAATCCTGAATGCGTGCCAAAGTCTTGCGACTGGCAGGACGAGAGCCGATGTTCAAGGTGGCAATCTCGGTGATTGGGCTGGTCTGCAAGAAATAATCAATGAATGCAGGATGCTCAATCAACGCTCGATAATGGCGGAATGCATGGTCTGATAGGTTAGACATCAGCTCAAAATCAGGCGTCATCGTCGCATTTGGCAGCATGGTTGCCTTTAGTGTCGCTGCGACGAGTACTTCTAGGTTATGCTCAGCATTATTGGCTTCGGCATATTTGGCAGTGATGACCTCGCCTTGTTCGGTGATGCGGATTTGACCTGCCACTGAGCCTGCTGGCTGTGCTAAGATGGCTTCAAACGATGGGCCGCCACCACGGCCGACACTGCCGCCACGACCGTGGAATAGACGCATCTGTACTTGATGCTTGGCAAAGATTTGTACCAGTTTTTCTTCGGCTTGGTACAGCGACCATTGACTGGTGACATAGCCACCATCTTTGTTGCTGTCTGAATAGCCAAGCATGATTTCTTGGGTATTATCACGGCTTTTGAGCAGGCTTTGATACCACGGCTTACCAAGCAGTTCATCCATCACGCCGATGCAGTTTTGTAGTGCTTCGATGGTCTCAAACAGTGGCACGATATTTAGGCGTGATTTTGGACTGCCATTTTCGATATGTAGCAGCCCTGTTTCTTTCATAATCAGTGCTAGGGCAAGCATATCGCTGATGGTTTCGCAGTTTGAGATGATGCTTTGGGAAATGGCGGTTTCGCCGTAGCGGTTTTTGATGTCCGCTGCCGCCAAAAAGATATTCAGCTCTTTGGTGGTCTGTGCATCATACTCGACATATTGGCTATATAGTGGGCGAGCAGTGGCAAGCTCACGCAGTAGCACACGCTGACGAGCAGGCTCAGATAGGCTCAGATAATCTTCCAAATCAGCGTGCTTGAACAAATCATGTACCGTCTCAGCGTGCACCTGTGCGTGCTGACGCAAATCCAGTGGCATCAGATAAAAGCCAAATACGCTCACCGCACGCATCAAATCCTGTAAGCGACCTTGTGCCAGATATTCACTGCCGTTTTGGGTCAATGAGCGGTGTAGTTTTTCTAAATCCGCCAAAAACTCAGCACTGTCTTGGTAGGCATCCGCCACCCCAAAGCGACAGCCATAATCTAGGTCAAAGCGGTGACTGGTCGCCACGATACGAGCAGAAATCAGCGCCACCGCCAAGCGATATGGCTCTTCGGCACGAGATAGCAGTTTTTCGGGAGAATTGGCAGCCATCTCAAGCACATCATCATTGACCTTGACACGGCGAATCGATAGCGGTAGTTCTTGGTACAGCTCACCAAGCTGGTCACGATAATAATAAAACAGTGCTGCACTTTGACGCTTGAAGGCATGGCGTAGGGTATCAGCATCCACAAAAGGATTGCCGTCACGGTCGCCACCAATCCAGCCACCGATGCGAATTACATCAGGCAGTGTGGTGTGCGGATAGCGTTCGCCCAGCTGATGGCTTAGGCGGGCATATAGCTTGGGAATGGCTTGGAAAAAACTCAAATCAAAATACGCCACGCCATTGGTAATCTCATCACTGACATTGATTTTGAAATGGCGAGTTTCATTGGTCTGCCATAGTGACAGTAGCACGGTTTTGATTTGTTCGGTCAGGCGATGTTTTTGGTAGCCGATGGCGTGCTGATGCTCGGTGAGTAGGGCGCGGATTTGGCGATGTAGCTTGAGCACACTTTGGCGCTGTACTTCGGTTGGGTGAGCGGTCATCACCGCACTGATGGATAGTTTATCAAGCTGTTTTTGAAGTTGGGTTGGGTTGATGCCTTTTTCTTCGATTTCGCCAAGCACACCGGCAAAGCTTGATGGACTTGGTGTACTCTCAAGCTGTTCATGGATTTGGCGACGGCGTGCGTGATGATGATCTTCGGCGATATTGAGCACTTGGGCGAATAGACTGCACGCACGAATGAGATTTTCGATTTGACGACTGTTCAGCTTTGGCAGAGCGTCCTTGATGATATGCTCAGGATTGCCCCCTGCGATCAGCTGATCGATGGTATCAGCGACAATCGGTGAAGTTTGCTCTTTGAGCACATCCAGTAGAATATGACCAAGCAGTTCGGTATCGGCGATGAGCGGTAGGTCTTTTTCTTGATCCAAAAATTCGTTAGGTGCTTTTGGTGTGTTTTGTTTTGTCGTCACGATGTGCTCCCTATGCTAAACAAACAATTATATAAAAGAACAACATGATAATTATGTCATATCGGTATAATTATCGGATTTTATGATGGTATGATAAGATTAATCACTTATCAAGCCTTTTAGCAGTTTACACCACTTTTTTGGATTTTAAAAGCCAGAAAATATGCAGTTTGTGAATAAATATGTCAAATAAAAAAATTGCTTGATTTAAGATATAAAATCAAGCAATAAAATTGACATCGGTCTTATTGGGATTTAGCAAGATTGGTATATTTGTCGAAATTTTCGATATATTGGTCAAGGTTCTCTGACAGCATTTGTTGGTATTTTTCGGTGTAGAATTTGATGATGTCATCTTTTTCTTTTGCCAAATCACTACCCTTGACAAAGCCGATGGTCGCAGCCGATACCGCAAAGCGAGCTGCGGCGTAGTTTAGGCTAGCGGCGACTTGTCCTGCGTGTGATTGTGGGCTTAGCTGACTGTTGGCAAGATTAATCACCGCATCTGCTCGCTCAAAAAACGCATTCATCTGCGCTTGAAATTCTTGTTCGTTAAATTCTGGTTTGTCGCTCATGATGTTTTCCTAATAAAAAAGCCTTAGAACACGAGTATTCTAAGGCTTTTGGATGTGCTAAGCAAGTATTTGATTAAATTGCGTTGCGTAGTAGCTCGGCTCTGTCGGTACGCTCCCAAGTAAAGGCAGTGTCCGAGCCTGTGCGACCAAAGTGACCATAGCTTGCAGTGATTTCATACATCGGCTGCAATAGATCAAGCATACGGGTAATGCCGTATGGGCGTAGGTCAAAGTGCGCACGGATCAGTTTTACGATGTCGTTATCGCTGATTTTACCAGTATTAAAGGTATTCACCGAAATCGAAGTCGGCTCAGCGACACCGATGGCATAGCTCACCTGTACTTCACAGCGATCAGCTAGGCCAGCTGCGACGATATTTTTGGCGACATAGCGACCAGCATAGGCAGCTGAACGGTCCACTTTTGATGGGTCTTTGCCACTGAATGCACCACCGCCATGACGAGCCATACCGCCGTAGGTATCGACGATGATTTTACGACCTGTTAAGCCTGCATCACCGACAGGGCCACCGATGACGAATTTGCCCGTTGGGTTGATGTGATATAGTGTGTCTTTGTGTAGTAGCTCAGCTGGGATGACTTTTTTGATGATTTCTTCCATCACAGCTTCGTGTAGGTCAGCTTGGCTGATCTCAGGGCTGTGCTGAGTTGATAATACCACCGCATCAACAGCAAATGGCTTGTGGTTGGCATCATAATGCATGGTCAGCTGAGCCTTAGCATCTGGGCGTAGCCATGGCAATGTGCCATTTTTACGAAGTTCAGCTTGACGCTCCATTAAGCGGTGTGATAGCTGAATCGGTGCTGGCATCAGCACATCGGTTTCGTTGGTGGCATAGCCAAACATCAGACCTTGGTCACCTGCGCCTTGATCTTCTGGGCGTGAGCGATCGACGCCTTGGGCGATTTCTGGAGACTGCTTGCCAATCATATTGATGACGGCACAAGTTGAGCCATCAAAGCCAAGATCAGAATGGTTGTAGCCGATTTTATTGACGGTATCACGCACGATGCTCTCAACATCGATGTTGGCGTGTGTGCTGATTTCACCTGCCAATACCACTGCCCCTGTTTTTACCAAGGTTTCGCACGCCACACGAGCGTCTTTATCTTGGGTCAAGATGGCATCAAGCAAGGCATCAGAGATTTGGTCAGCCATCTTATCTGGATGACCTTCACTCACTGATTCTGAAGTAAATACGGAGTAGTTCATAAGATTTCACTTAATAAAAAAATAAAAAAATGTGCGATTCTGGTGGCTTTTTTAGGCTTGACAGAATAAATACCCGTCCGCACGGCAAATTTCATCAAACTCAATAGGTATTTGGCGGAAAATTATACGCCATTTATGAGCAAAAGACTAATGAAAAATTTTCATATCCATAGGCAAGATATCGGATATAAGGTGCGATAAGGGATGGGGTTAAATAGAAAAATCGTTATCCGATGACTGCTGTGTCTGTTGTGTGTGTTGATTGCGCAGTTTGTCCCGCAGTTTATGACCTTTTTGGCTGCTGAATTTGGGTGCTTTGGCGTTGTAGCCGTGGCGTGATTGCCAATCTCTCACAGTGCGATAATGCCAAAATAGACGAAACGCCGAGCCTAAGACGATGCTTGTGATGATTGCAGAGAGTATCAAGCCGATGAGCATCGCTTGCCAAGAAAAAATGTGACGATGCGCATGCAGTGGGTTGATGCCATCGGCGGTGATCCATAAAGTAAAATCGGTCAAAATCATACCGATCGCCCGCAGTCCGATGAGCGGCTCACCAATCAAGAGCGCGCCAAGCGAATACGCCAGCCAAAACACAGGAATGGCGGTCAAAGGATTGGTGATCCAAGTCAAAGCCACTGCCATCGGAATGTTAGCGCGTACCAATAAAGCACCAATGATGGCAAGCGGCATTTGCCCTGGCAAAGGAAAAAACGCCGCTAAGACACCAACATAGACCGCACGACCCAAAGAATTGCGATTCATCTGCCATAGGCGTGGATCTGCCAAAAATGGCGCAAACATCGCTATCAAGCGATTTTCACGCAGCTTTTCGGGCGTTGGCAGCCAGGCTTTGATTTTCTTCTTTGGCATGGGCGGTTGGCAAAATGGATAAAGTGCCAATTATAACAAAATTTTTGCCATAAAACGACCGCCAAGCGTTGCTTTTTGGTAATAATTGGCTTACTTGCCGCATGGGTTGGGGCGTTGCATACGACTTTGGGGTAGCTGATGGATTTATATTGGTGATTGCGCTTGGCTGTGATACAATGCGTGGATTGACCAAAGGATATCGTATGACTGACAAAATTAAAATCAATCACCCAAAACCTTCTGCCAAAGCCAAAAAAGCCTTGATTTGGATTGATCTTGAGATGACAGGGCTTGATACCCAAAGTGATGAGATTATCGAGATTGCGACCATTGTCACCGATGATGATTTGAATATTTTGGCCGAAGGGCCAGTGCTCGCCATCAAAGTCAGTGATGTGGTGTTGAACGGCATGGATGACTGGAATAAAAACCAGCACGGACAGTCAGGACTGATTGACCGTGTGCGTCGCAGTAAGGTGACTTTGGCAGATGCTGAAGCGCAGACGATTGAATTTTTATCAAAATGGGTGGATGCAGGTATCTCGCCGATGTGTGGCAACTCCATTTGCCAAGATCGTCGCTTTTTGGCTCGCCAAATGCCTGCGCTTGAGCGATATTTCCACTATCGTAACCTTGATGTCTCAAGCATCAAAGAGCTGTGCTATCGCTGGCGTCCTGATGTGGCGAGTGGCTACCAAAAAGGCGGCACGCATCTGGCACTGGATGATATTCGTGATTCGATTCGCGAACTGCGTCATTATCGTGAGCATTTTTTTAAGTTGTTGGATTGAACTTTTGGGATTTGATAAGTATTTTTAGAAATATCTTAGAGTAAGTTACTTGATTTTATTATTCAAATCACATAAAAAGCGAAGACCTGTCGGTGATTCGCTTTTTTTGATAAAAATGAGAAAAAGTGGAGAAAAGTAGCAATCCTATTTTTTATGCAGTGGTCAAAGGTCTAGCCAAAGCCTGACCCAAAACTTAGTTGGCGGTCTGATAGCTTGTCAAAACAATCTCATGCCCAATGAGCAGCCCGATTTCTGCTGTCACCTGTCTGTCATCATATCGCCAGTCGCCAAGCACTAGCCGAGTTTTGTTATCCAATAGATGCACAGCAGGGCGGTGGGTATGACCATGTAGTAATATATCACAGTCTGTTAATGCCTTTTGAACTGCATCATGATTGACATCCATGATGGTTGCAGACTTTTGGCGTTTATCATTGTGTGATTTATCTTTAATATCTTTACCAAGCTTTGAGCGAAAAGATAATGGCGTAGCTAGCAGTAGCCATCGCACCACAGGATGGCGGATGATGGCGCGATATTGCTGGTATTTGACATCATCTGTACATAGAGCATCGCCATGCTCTAGGCGGATGTGATGCGTGGATGTCGTAAGATAATAAGGCTCTGCGATGATTGCACCGCCAAAGAGTTTGGTGAGTTTATTGGACAGGGCAAAATCACGATTGCCGTGCATGATTAGGATTTGCACCTGTTTATCTGCCAGTTTTTTTAGGGCTTTGATGATGGGTGTCAGCCAGTGATTGGCTTGATTTTGTTTATCCAAGCTTAAATATACATCATCACCAATCCATGCATCCAGCCAATCACCTAAAATATACAGGCTGCCAAGATTGGGCAAAACGCACAAATCATCAATCAGCTGAATGAACGCACGGCTCAAGTGGGGTGTATGTGCTGACAAGTGCAAATCGCTAACAAAAACCGCCTGAATCTCAGACGGCTGTTTGGTAAAAAAATACTCAGTGGAGTGCATTATTTCTTAACGACTTTGGCACTGTTGATGACGATTGGTGTCGTCGGTACATCAGCGTGATAGCCAAAGCGACCAGTTGGCACGCCTTTGATTTGGTTCACGACATCCATACCTTCGATAACTTGACCGAATACCGCATAGCCCCAGCCTTGTGGCGTTGGACTTGAGTAGTTTAGAAAATCGTTGTCACGCACATTGATGAAAAACTGTGCTGTCGCCGAATGTGGATCAGAAGTGCGCGCCATGGCGATGGTGCCTGTGGTGTTTTTTAGGCCGTTGTCTGCTTCGTTTTTGATTGGCGTGCCGGTGCGTTTTTCGTTCATTTCGCTGTCCATGCCACCGCCTTGGATCATAAAGCCATCAATCACACGGTGAAAAATCAAGCCATCATAATGGCCAGACTCGACATAGTCGATGAAGTTGGCGACCGTTACGGGTGCTTTTTCGGCGTTTAGCTCGATGACGATGTTACCATAAGTGGTGTCAAATTCTACAATGGGCATATCCATAATAAATCCTAATCAAGTGAGTGAAATTTTGGCTATTATAGCTCAGTTGTCGGATAAATATGGGGATGATTTTATCGATTTCAAAGGATTTCAAGGATAAATCTGCCAAGAAATTGCTGATTAAACAGATGAAAAATCATGCCAATTATGCTAAAGTATCAAGGTTTATTTTGTATTAATTGATAATAATTTGGACACAGATATGACTACTGCTAACGAGCTACCCGAAAAAAACGATTTTATCCGTATCATCATCCGTGATGACCTGCAATCAGGCAAGCATGAGAGCATTTTGACCCGTTTCCCACCTGAGCCAAATGGCTATTTGCATATCGGCCATGTCAAGTCAATTTGCCTAAACTTCGGTGTGGCAGGCGAGTTTGATGGTGCGTGTAACTTACGCTTTGACGACACCAACCCAACTGCCGAAAAACAAGACTATGTCGATAGCATCAAAGAAGATGTCAAATGGCTTGGCTTTGACTGGGCGGGCGATGTGCGTTATGCATCGAGCTACTTTGATCAGCTGCACGCTTGGGCGGTACAGCTCATCAAACAAGGCGATGCTTATGTTGATCTACAAAGCATCGATGAAATCCGCGCCAATCGTGGCTCATTCACCGAAGTGGGCAAGCCATCACCACAGCGTGATGAGAGTGTCGAGGTGAATTTGGCTCGTTTTGATGACATGAAAAACGGCAAATATCCTGATGGTGGTGCGGTACTGCGTGCCAAGATTGATATGGCACACCCGAACATGAATATGCGTGATCCTGTCATCTATCGGGTGATGCACGCTCATCACCATCAGACAGGCGATGACTGGTGCATCTATCCGATGTATGACTTTGCCCATCCTTTGTCTGATGCGCTTGAGGGTATTACGCACTCGCTGTGTACGCTAGAGTTTGAAGATCATCGCCCATTTTATGATTGGGTGATTGAGAAAGTGGGCTTTGATAATCCGCCGCATCAGTACGAATTTAGCCGTCTAAACATCGATCATACCCTGACCAGTAAGCGTAAGCTGAAGCGTCTGGTGGATATGGGTGTGGTGTCAGGCTGGGATGATCCGCGTATGCCGACCGTGGCCGGTATGCGTCGCCGTGGCTATACGCCTGAAGGCTTGCGTGATTTTTGTGAGCGTGTGGGTATCACCAAATCTGATGGCGTGGTGGATCATCGTATGCTTGAATTTAGCGTGCGTAAATCGCTCGAAGACACCACCGCTCGTGGCATGGCGGTATTGCGTCCTTTGAAGGTCACCATCACCAACTTTGATGAAGCGGTGGCAAAATTTGATGAACTCAAAAACCCAAAAACTGTCGCCGACTTTGATGGTGAAGTGCTATGGCTCACCCAGCCAAAGCATCCATCCTTGGAGATGGGTGAACGCCGTATTCCATTTACCAAGACCATCTATATCGACCAAACCGACTTTGAAGTCGTACCACCAGCAGGCTACAAGCGTCTATCGCCAGAAAATCCTGAAATCCGCCTGCGTAATAGCTATGTCCTAAAGGTCAATGAGCATAAGCTGGATGAAGCAGGTCAAGTGGTTGAGCTGATTGCTACTATTGATGAAAATACACTGGGTAACAACCCAGAAGGTCGCAAGGTCAAAGGTGTCATCCACTGGGTATCGGCCAGTCATGGTGTTGATGCGGTGGTGCGTCTGTATGAGCATCTATTGCTCGAAGATGATGAAATCAGTGATGTTAGCTTACACGAAAAAGAAATCATCGATGCCGACACTGATGCTGATACGCTGTGGATCAAGCAGCATCTGAACCCAAATTCACTCACCATCTGCCAAGCGGTGGTTGAGCCTGATTTGGCAAAAGCTGCGGCAGGCGAGCGTTTCCAGTTTGAGCGTGAGAGTTACTTTATCGCTGATGCCATCGAGCACAATGCCGATTTGCCAGTATTTAACCAAATCGTAGGGCTAAAAGACAGCTTTAAGCCTGAGTGATGCGCTGATGCCTTAGGCAGATTGATCCAGTCTGCCTAAGTGGCTAATATTGATGGATTTGGGGCTGATTGCCCTAAATATGTTTAATTGTTAATAAGTCAAGTGACCATAATGGAACAAGCCACCGCTTTAGCGATTTTAAAAACTGGTCAAAATGTGTTTTTGACAGGTCAAGCAGGTGCCGGCAAAACCTATGTGCTTAATCAGTACATCGATTATCTGCGCGCCCGAAACATCGCGGTGGCGGTTACTGCCAGCACAGGCATCGCCTCGACGCACATGAATGGCACGACCATCCATGCATGGTCTGGGATCGGTATCCAAAACAGCATTGATAAAGTCAATCTGCAAAAACTGGCAATGCGCGATGAATACCTTGATCGCATCAAAAATACCAAAGTGCTGATCATCGATGAAATATCGATGCTGCATGCCAAGCAGGTAGATACCATCAATGCGGTGATGAAACATTTTCGTAAAAGTGAGCTGCCATTTGGCGGGGTGCAGGTGATTTTTTCGGGCGACTTTTTTCAGCTGCCACCGATTGGCGAAAAAGGCGAAACCGCCAAAGAAAAATATGCCTTTATGTCACAAGCGTGGCTTGAGTGCCGCTTTCAGATTTGCTATTTGACCGAGCAGCATCGCCAAACAGGTGGTGACGAAAAAGCACGCTTTGGCTTGTCTTTGAACGACATTTTAAATCAAATACGCAGCCAGACAGTCACTCAGGCAGCCATCGATATTTTGACAGCCACCCAAGATCATACGATTGATCTTAATCGCACGCGTTTATATACGCATAATTTGGATGTGGATGCCATCAACCAAAAGCAGCTGCAAGCGCTCGGCGGCATTCCGATCACCTACCAAGCCGCATTGATGGGCGATAAGCTGCTGCAAGAATCATTGTCAAAAAGCGTGCGCGCGCCCACTGAGCTGACTTTGGCCATCGGCGCAAAAGTCATGTTTGTCAAGAACTTACCGCTGTTAGGGGTGTTTAATGGCACGATGGGAGAGGTGATCGGTTTTGTTGGCACATCAGGCAAAACCTACAAAGATGCCAAAACTGCCATCCCTGAGCTTGCTTACCCATTGGTGCGGCTCAATACTGGCGGTGAGCTGGTGGCTGAGCCTGAAGAGTGGACTGTCGAGGATAAAGATGGTGCGGTGTTGGCAAGCTTTGGCCAAGTGCCTTTGTGCTTGGCTTGGGCGATCACGGTGCATAAATCCCAAGGCATGACATTGGATGCTGCTGAGATCGATTTGTCCAAGACCTTCGAGATGGGTCAGGGCTATGTGGCGCTGTCGCGTCTGCGTACTTTAGATGGCCTAAAGCTATTGGGTTTTAATATCAAAAGTCTGCTGCTTGATGAGTGGGTGCAGCGCATCGATCAGCGGCTCTTAGCTTTATCTGATGAGCATGCCGAGCAGTTCTCACAGCTGGATAATGAGATGCTGGCTGTGATACATAAGGCATTCATCGATGCGTGTGGCGGCATCAGCGATCCTGAACAAATCGCCATCAATCAAAAATACCTCGATGCCAAAAAACAATACGCCTTGACCCAAAAACAAAAGTCTGACACCAAAGCCAAAGCAGTGCGCATTGCCGCCAATGGCCTGACCCAAACCGTCAATGAGACCTATGAGCTGATCAAGCAAGATAAGTCCTTGGATGAGATCGCGACTGCACGCAGCCTTGCGCTATCCACCATCATGGGGCATGTCGCTGACATTGCCAAGACCTTAGGGGAGGATGCGGTCAAGGCATATCGCCCAGAGGATGCGGTCATACAGGAAATTCGTCAGGCCATAGAGACGCTCGATGCCCAAGGCGAATTACAAGACGGCATCAAGCTTACCGCCATCCGTGATGAACTGCGCGAAAAATACAGCTTTAGCGAAATTCGCTTGGCGCTGGGATTCATTGATACCGACCAATACACCAAAAACTCAGATGGGACATCCGATGCCAACAGCCACTCCAACTAAACCTTTACGACTGGCCATCAATGGTTTTGGGCGGATTGGGCGTAATGTACTGCGCGCTTATCTTGGGCATAGACAGCTGTTTGATGCCATCGAAATCGTTGCCATCAATGACATCGCTGATCCTAATATGCTGCTGCATTTATTAAAATACGACAGCACGCATGGGCGGTTTGATCGGCTGTGTGATGGCATCGCTGTTAGCCTAAAAAAGGATGATCAGCACACGGCATTGCATGTCAAAATCAATGAGACTGCCTTTGATATATTACTACTAAATCATCCATCGCCCAATGATCTGCCTTGGCGTGCGCTGGATATTGATGTGGTGCTAGAATGCACGGGTCAGTTTCGCTCGTATGCTGATGCCATGCGTCATCGTGAGGCAGGCGCGCATCAGGTGATCATCGGTGCTGCACCTTTTGATGAGGTGGATGCCAGCATCGTCATCGGTGTGAATGATGATGAGCTGACGCGCGATCTGCCGATCATATCAGGCGTGTCGTGTACGACTCAGGCTTTGGTGCCGTTATTATCTGTGCTGGATCGAGATTTTGGGATCGATAGCGTGATGATGACCGAGATACATGCTGTGACCGCAGATCAAAGCGTACTGGATCAGGCACATCGTGACTATCGTCGGGCGCGTGCCAGTGGGCATAACATCATCCCAACGACCTCAAGCAGCATTAATGCCACCGAACGCGTACTGCCATCGATGCGTGGCAAAATCAATGGCCATTCGATTCGTGTACCGACCATCAATGTGGCAGCCATCGATATGACGATTCAATTTTGCGCCCCAAAAGCGCTAGATGAGATCCGCAGCGCATTGATCAATGCCAGCCAACATCAGCTGTCAGGCATTATGGATTATACGGATGAGCCATTGGTGTCCAGTGATTTTATTGGTAATGATCATTCATTGATCATTGATGGCCAGCAGCTGATGGCAGCAGGCGAGCTGATTAAGATTTATGCGTGGTATGATAACGAATGGGGATACGCCAATCGACTGCTGGATATGTGTCATAAATTGGCAGTCAGTGATTAAGCGGCTGTAAGCTGGCTGATCATAAAATGTGTAATCGACGGCGGATGCTGTGATCGATGGCGCTAAGCTTCGGGCGCAAACGAGGGCTGTGAATCACAAAACCGCCCACCAGCCCAACCAAGCAGCCAATCAGCGTATCCCAAAAGCGCGCCAAAATGATCTGCATGTGATCAGTCTCTAAGACCTGTCCATTTTCGGCGATCAATAAGGTCATCGGGGTAACAAACACGATCGCCAAGGCATAATTGCGCACCACCAAAGTCTCAATGATCATCACCAGAGCCATCACCGCCAGCGCCACACCCCAAGCGCTGAGATTTAAGCTTAATACCCACCAGGCGACGAGCATGCCTAAGGCTGTGCCGATCAGCCGCTGTAGCTGCTTAATCCAGATGCTTTGAAAACTGATGCCAGTGATGATCACAAAGCAGCTTGCTGCAGCCCAGTATGGCCGTGGCAGATCCAGCATCAACGCAATGGCCACCGAAAGCACGATGGCTATAGCCACAATGCTGCTATTGACGATCATATCATCTGCATAACCAAAAGATGGCGCGCTGCTATGGTCGCGCTGTTGGTACATCAGCACCAGAGTATAAACACAAGCAATCATTCCAGATACTAAGCAGCCAAGACTTAACACACCTATGAAATATGGCATCTGATGCACCTGTGAAGGCAAAAACATGCCCAAAGCTGCACTGATGATCATAAATACACCCGCAGGCGGCGCTAAGCGAAAATAGCGCCCAAATATAGCCACCCAAAAACCAATAAAGCCCAACAATGGCAAAGTCATCACAGGTATGACTTGGGCGATGAATCCCAAAGAAAAACACGCCACAAAGCCAAAACTGCAAGCCAGTAGCTGCACCATACGAAATAAAAACGAACCTTGATACGGCAAATTCAAAAACACCATCGCCCCTAATGAGGCGATCAGTCCATCCTGCCATCGGCCGATCGACGCCGCCAAAAAGATCGGCAGACTGGCAGCAATGCCTGCCGCCACAGGCATGTGCCAAGCACGCGCAGGACGATTAAATTGGATCAGTTGACTCAGCTGCTGATCGATGCGTGGCATGATGGGGTGTTTGGGGCGATGATGGGGCATAATAACCTACTAATACAAAAACCGACACAGTTTAGCACAATCACTTGGCCAGTCAATCAAATAACTACACGATCATTATCAGACCACGCGCTTTTTTTGGTGTGCCAATCAATCACCTTGCCTGCCATCAAGCACCATCTGACAAAATGCCTGTACAGCATCATCATCCTGTCGTGACAGTAGCACGATGGCGGTGATGATAATTGGCTTGCCATCATCATCGGTCAGGGGGATAAAGCCACTATCACCAGCAAAATTCGCCAAGCTTTCAGGCACGAGTGCCACAAGCTCACTACAGCTGACCATGGCGATTTGGGCGACGGCTGATGTGGTTTCGGCATAGATTTTTGGCTCAAAGCCGACGGATTTACACGCACCGATGACTTCGTCAAAGGATTTTGGACTGACCGAACGCTTATGCATTACAAAGCTTTCTTGTGCCAGTGTCGATAGCTTAAGCGTATCTGCCTGGGCGAGCGGATGGGATTTTGGTAGGACGGCACACAGTGTGTCATTTTTGATGGGGATGCTCCGAATCCCGACGGCTTGATGGCCATCAAGCGGTGCGCGCACCAGTGCCACATCGATATGACCATCGGCAAGTAGGGCGGTTGCCCCTGCGCTATTAATCTCTTGGACGATGATTTTGGTGTCAGGATAGCGTTTGCCAAATTCATCCATGAGTCGTGGTAGCATCTGTGTCATCGACTGGGTAATCGCACCGACACGGATGGTGTGATTGACGCCTTTTAGCACATCATCGATTTCTTGTTGTAGCGTCATCATCTGCTGTACGAACAGCTGTGCTTTGGGCAATATCCGCTGACCTGTACTGGTCAGCTGTACACCTGATTTGGATCGGTGAAATAGCACAGTGCCAAGATTGCTCTCAAGCGTCTTGATATGCTCAGTCAATGGTGGTTGTGACATACCCAGTCGCTCAGCAGCACGACCGATGCTGCCTTCTTGGGCGACGATGGTGAATAGGTATAGATGGCGAATGAGCCGAAAATTAAGCATAGTTTTTGCCTATGGATGATAGTTTTTAAATATATTTTACCTATAAAAATAAAGCTTGTACACTACCTGCATCTTATTTATTTGGATGGGGAGTGACAGATGTTTGGTATCACGGATTTGATGGCTTATGTATTGACGGTGCTGGTGTTGATTGCTTTGCCAGGGCCGAATTCGATGTTTTGTTTTGGCACGGCATTGGCACATGGTTTTGCCAAGGCGAGATTTGCCATCATGGGGACTTTTTTGGGCAATGGTACGCTGATTGTGGCATCAGCATTGGGCGCAGGGGCGCTACTTAGCCGTTATCCATTTTTATTCGGTGCGATCAAGATGGCGGGTGCGGTGTATTTGACTTATTTGGGCACTCGTCTTTTGATGAATCTGCTAAAGTGCCAAAAGCCAAAGTCTCAGCACACAGGCTGCACCAATCCTACGCCAAACCCAGCCGCTGATACAGCCAAAGAGATACAGGCGCACACATCAGCACACCCAATCACGCTGTTTAAAAAAGCGCTGCTCGTCGCACTATTAAACCCCAAAGGCTTGGTATTTTTCCCTGCGGTGATGATTCAGTTTGTGGCGACAGATACGACCAGCTCAATGATCAGTTTGTTGGTGTTGGGTATGATTTTTCAATGTTGCAGCTTGATGTTTTTACTGATTTTAACCAAATGTTCAGGCTTGATTGGTCAAAAGCTAAATCAGTTTGCTTGGCTCAATCGTCTAGGTCAAGCAGGCGCAGGGCTGATTTTCTTGGGCTTTGCAGCAAGACTTGCGATGGCGTGATGGCTTAATAAATACATGGCAATGTCAAAATATTGGCTGATATTATTGAATTTATCTGAACAAAAGTTTGGATTTGTATTATAATCACAACAATGCAACCTAAAAACTTTGGGAAATCCAAACCAACTGCTATGGATGGTGATTTGTACTGGTGCATTTTTGAGCAGGTACGGTAGTTTTGGTATATGGCCCAACAGGGTACATACCATACACCATAATAACCATTCAATCAACGATACACGGTGCACACCCTACGCACTGATGTACTATCTTCAGATTTCTTTGTAATTCTATTAAAATTAGGAGGTCAATGATGAGCGTAGTTAAAATTATTATTCTTGGTTTTTTTACAGTATTTTTAAGTAGTTGTTATTATTCAAAAGACTGTTGGTATGTGGCACAAAGTGTTACTTGTTCTGCTCGTCCGGAAGTAGATCCGATTCAAACTTGGCAAAAAAAAGACAGTATTGGTCATACCAATCCTGAACAACGCTGGAGAGATTTTCAAGAGTGTGGACTGATCATCGCCAATGATGGAATGTGGCGTTTTAGGGAGACGCACAGACAAACTTACAGTTGCATGACTCAAAAAGGATATATTCAATTTGCCGAACACGAATGCCGAACAGAAAGCCAGACCAAATTAAATGGAAAGTGTAATTAATTGCTTATGACCTACTCGGCGGTCAGATATGGGGCTATTATGGTGATGATGGTAATACCAAGCGTGGTAGTAAGCCACTACAGGGAGTTGCCACAGGTGCCGCCATTCCTGTATCTGCTCCTTTTGCATTATCAGATTTATTATCCCCTGATTTTTTTGTTTTATTAATTAAGCTAGGAGGTAAATAATAATGAAATTGTTATTTTTAACTGCACTATCAGCAATGTTAACAAGCTGTTATTATTCGCAAGGCTGTTTAATCACGCCACAAGAAGTTGCTTGTTTTAATGAGCAATCTACTTTGTCAACTCCTAGTCCTATTAGTACATATCAAAAAAGCAATATGGCAGGAAGAACAGATAAAAATCAACGATGGATTGATGCTGTTAGCTGCGGTGCTGAATACGGAGATGATAGCCTTAGAAGTGTTGTTTTTGATAGCAATGGCATATTTAATAAACAAAAAGGAGAAAAATTTGATGATTGCATGTATGATAAAGACTATATTATTTTATCTCTAAAAGATTGTTATACAAAAAATAGGCTAAATGGCAAATGCAATTAGAAGGTTTGGTATTTTTTTATTGAAAGTTTTGCAGGAACGCATGATATCCAAGGTGGTCAGATATGGGGATTGTATGATGAGAGTGGGAATACTACTCGTGGTAGACGTGCAGACGACAATCCACATTCAAGTAGCCCCAATAGAAATGATGGTAGAATTTCATCGGTTACCGCGGTTATTGCAATTCCTACTGCTGCCCCCATTTGCCATAGCAGATTTAATCTCACCTGACTTTTTGCAGATCTTGCTACAAATTGGAGATTATTAAGATGAAAAAACTATGTATTCTATCTCTATGTCTTATGCTGACATCTTGTTATTATAAGAATGGTTGTTTTTATGCTCCACAATCTGTAACTTGCAGCGCCAAATACAAAGGTCCGTTCGCTTATTTTGACAAAGATGGTTTGAGCAATAGCCAAATACTAGAAGATATGAAAATGTGTCTTGGAGAACATAAAAATGATATTGATTTAGACTCATTTTTCTATTCCGCATTTTATAAAAAACGCTCACAACAAGATATTGCTCATAAGTTTACACACTGCATGATAAATAAAGGCTATGTATTTAACGATAAAATTTAAATACAGTCCAGCAGTATGCATACCACACACCATCAAAATAATTTCAATCAACGGTGCACGGTGTGCAGCCTACGCACTCATAAATATACCCAAACAAATAAGCATACCAACACTCATCGATATGCTTATTTTTTTGCTTGTCAGATTATCTTAGACTTCCAGATAATCCAAGATGCCTTTGGCGGCTTCACGACCTTCCCAAATCGCAGTCACAACAAGGTCTGAGCCACGCACCATATCGCCACCGGCGAAGATTTTTGGATTGGTGGTTTGGAACTTGTAAGGCTGTTTTTCGGGGGCGATGACACGGCCATCTTTGTGCATCTCGATGCCTTGGGCAGTAAACCACTCGGCAGGGCTTGGGCGAAAACCAAAGGCAAGCACCACGGCATCAGCAGGTAGAATCTCTTCTGAGCCTTCGACAATCACCGCACTACGGCGACCATTGGCATCAGGCTCGCCCAGTGTTGTGGTGACGACTTTGACGCCAGTGACTTTGCCATCTTTGCCGACGATTTCGACAGGTTGGCGGTTGAATAGGAAATTCACGCCTTCTTCACGAGCATTGGTCACTTCACGCTTTGAGCCTGGCATACTGTCTTCGTCACGGCGATAGGCACAGGTGACGGATGCAGCTTGTTGGCGGATGCTTGTGCGGTTGCAGTCCATGGCGGTATCACCACCGCCGAGTACGACGACGTGCTTACCTTGCATATCGACAAATGGCTCGGCATCGCTTTGCCAGCCGTGGCAGTGATTGACATTACCAATCAAGAAATCCAGTGCATCATACACGCCATCAAGGTCTTCACCAGCAAAACCACCACGCATATAGGTATAAGTCCCCATACCCATAAATACCGCATCATATTGCGCTAGTAGCTCATCGATGCTGATGTCTTTGCCGATTTCGGTATTTAGGCGAAACTCGATGCCCATGTCGGTGAAGATTTCACGGCGACGCACCATCACCTCTTTTTCCATCTTAAATTCAGGAATGCCAAAAGTGAGCAGACCGCCGATTTCAGGACGCTTATCAAAGACCACAGGGCGTACGCCATTTCGCACCAAGATATCAGCACAGCCTAGACCTGCTGGGCCTGCACCGATGACCGCCACACGCTTATCCGTCCAGACGACATTGCTCATATCAGGACGCCAGCCACGCTCAAAAGCGGTGTCGTTGATGTATTTTTCGATATTACCGATGGTCACCGCACCATAGCCGTCATTGAGAGTACAAGCACCTTCGCATAGGCGGTCTTGAGGGCAGACACGGCCGCAGACTTCAGGTAGGGTGTTGGTCATATGGCTAAGCTCGGCAGCTTGTTCGATCAGGCCTTCGGTGGCAAGCTTGAGCCAGTTTGGAATGTAGTTATGCACAGGGCATTTCCATTCGCAGTATGGGTTGCCACATTCTAGGCAGCGATGTGCTTGCTCAGTGGCGTTTTTTTGGTCAAATGGTTTGTAGATTTCGATAAACTGGGTTTTGCGAGTTTCGATCGATTTTTTGCTTGGATCGGTGCGTGGCGTATCCAAAAACTGAAAATCATTATGTAAACGAGCTGTCATAATTATTCTCCTATGGGGCGTTGGTGGGGATGTCTACCAACGCCAAATATCTAAAAAAGTGGATTATTGTGGATCAGCCATGGTGGATTTGACCAAAGTGGCGATATTTGCCGCTTTTGGTTTCACCAAATAGAACTTACGAACATAATGTTCAAAGTCACTTAGGATGGTCTGACCCCAGACGCTGCCCGTTTTTTCGACATGCGTTTCGATGATTTTACGCAGATAGATGCGATGTTCTTCGGTTTGTTCGCTTGAAATGCGGTGCAAATCAATCAGCTCATGGTTGCAGCGGTCGAAGAAATCGCCTTGGGTATCCAGCACATAAGCAAAGCCGCCTGTCATACCTGCACCGAAGTTCAGACCGGTCGGGCCAAGTACGGTCACCACACCACCAGTCATGTATTCACAGCAGTGATCACCTGTGCCTTCGACGACGGCATGGCTACCTGAGTTACGCACCGCAAAACGCTCGCCTGCAGTACCAGCTGCATACAGTGCACCGCCAGTTGCGCCATATAGACAAGTGTTACCGATGATGGCAGATTCGCTGGTCTTGATGTGGGCAGTGCGTGGTGGATAGATGACGATTTCGCCGCCCGCCATACCTTTGCCGACATAGTCATTGGCATCACCTTCAAGCTCAATATGCAGACCGCCTGCGTTCCATACGCCCAGTGACTGACCTGCGGTACCTGTCAAGTGCAGCTTGATTGGCTTGTCGCTCATGCCAGTATTGCCCCAAGTGGCAGCAATCTCACCTGAGATACGAGCACCGATAGAGCGGTCGCAGTTGCTGATGCGATAGCTGTATTCGCCACCGTAGCCTTTTTTGATATTGATATTCATATCGCTGACCATACGCTCAGCTAGTATACCTTTGTCAAATGGCTCATTGTTCGCTACTTGGCAAGTATGCGGTGCACCTTCGGCACGCGGATGGCTGTACAGTAGCGGTGTCAAATCCAGATGGTTTTGCTTACTGGTTTCGCCATCCAAGATGTCAAGTAAGTCTGTGCGGCCAACCAGCTCTTCAAGTGTACGCACACCCAGTTTCGCCATCCAATGACGCGTCTCCATCGCTACGAATTTAAAGAAGTTAATCAGCATATCCACTTCACCGATGTAGTGCTCTTCACGCAAATCGATACGCTGAGTGGCGACACCGGTTGGGCAGTTGTTTAGGTGGCAGATGCGTAGGTATTTACAGCCGACAGCCAGCATCGGCGCTGTACCAAAACCGAAGCTTTCAGCACCCAAGATGGCAGCCTTGACCACATCCAGACCTGTTTTTAGACCGCCGTCTGTTTGGATACGCACTTTATCACGCAGACCATTGACACGCAGTGACTGATGCGCTTCGGCAAGTCCTAGCTCCCACGGTGAGCCTGCGTAGTGGATTGATGATAGCGGTGATGCTGCGGTACCGCCATCATAGCCTGAGATGGTAATCAGATCAGCATAAGCCTTGGCAACACCCGTGGCAATCGTACCTACACCAGGACGAGAGACGAGCTTGACTGAGACTAGGGCATTTGGATTGACTTGTTTTAAGTCAAAAATCAACTGTGCCAAATCTTCGATCGAATAGATGTCATGATGTGGCGGTGGTGAAATCAGTGTCACCCCTGGTACTGAGTAGCGTAGGCGAGCAATCAGCCCATTGACCTTGCCACCTGGTAGCTGACCGCCTTCACCAGGTTTTGCACCTTGGGCGATTTTGATCTGTAGGACTTCGGCACTACGCAGATAAGCAGGCGTGACACCAAAGCGACCTGAAGCGATTTGCTTGATTTTTGAGTTCTTAAGCGTACCGTAGCGAGCAGGATCTTCACCGCCTTCGCCTGAGTTTGAGCGGCCACCGATGGTATTCATCGCCATAGCGATCGATTCATGTGCTTCTGGCGATAGTGCACCCAGTGACATCCCTGCTGAGTCAAAGCGTGGCAAGATATGCTCAATGCCTTCGACTTCATCTAGGCTAATCTCACCATCGGTCTTGAGTGCAAGTAGGTCACGGATGGTGGCGACAGGGCGGTTATTGACGATGTCGGCGTATTTTTGGTATTCGCTATAGTCGCCTGAGCGTACCGCAGCGTGTAGTGCGCGCACAACATCAGGGTTGAATGCGTGATATTCTTTGTCAAAGACAAACTTAATCAAGCCACCTTTGTCAATCGGTGTGCGACGGTTAAAGGCATTTTTGGCAAGGATGGCTTGGTCTTTGGCAAGATCATCAAAAGTCGCACCCTTGATACGGCTTGACACACCGACAAAGCACAAATCCACAATCTCTTCGGATAAGCCGACCGCTTCAAACAACTGAGCACCACGATAAGAAACAATGGTTGAGATACCCATTTTTGACAGGATTTTTAATAGACCCTTATCTAGGCTCTTACGGAAATTGGCTCGAGCGGTCAGTGCATCGATTTGGATTTCGCCTGATGCAACCAAATGATCAATCACATCATAAGCTAGGTATGGATAAATACAGGTCGCACCAAAGCCAATCAGCACTGCTGCATGGTGTGGGTCACGCACAAGACCAGTTTCGATGACGAGATTGGCATCAGCACGCAGGCCTTCTTTGATCAGATAATGATGCACTGCACCGGTGACCAGTACTGCATTGGCAGGGACTTTGCCTTTTTTGATGGCTTTATCTGATAGGATAATCAGCGTATAGCCTTTTTCGATGGCGGTTTTGACATCGCTGCAGATATTTTCGATGGCGCTTTTTAGATCTAGCGTCTCATCATAGTTCAGATCAATGCGATAGCTCAAAAACGCAGGATCTTGAGTGGCTTCTAGCTGCGCCATCTTGCTGGCTGATAAGATCGGTGATGATAGCACAATGCGGTGCGCATCTTTTGGCGATGGCTTAAAGACATTGGTCTCAGCGCCAAGACAAGTCTGAAGGCTCATCACGATCGATTCACGCAGTGGGTCGATCGGTGGGTTGGTGACCTGGGCGAACTGCTGACGGAAAAAGTCTGCCACATGGCGAATCTGACGAGACAGCACTGCCATCGGCGTGTCATCACCCATTGAGCCGACCGCTTCTTGAGCATTTTCGGCGGCAGGGCGGATGATCTCACCGCGCTCTTCACTGGTGATGTGGAACATTTTTTGTAAGGTGGCGAGCGTGTCGGCATCTTTGGCATCGTTGATTTGGGCTTTTTCGATGGCTTCGACATCACGGATACGCATGGCATTTTCACGCAGCCATTTGCGGTAGGGATGCGCTTTTTTTAGGATGGTCGAGATGGTCTTGGTGTCCATGATCTGACCACTGTGGGTGTCAATGACGAGCATCTGACCTGGGCCGATACGACCTTTGCCAGTGACATCTTCGGGGGCATAATCCCATGTACCGACTTCTGATGCGACGGTGATGTAGCCATTTTTGGTGGTCACCCAGCGAGATGGGCGTAGGCCGTTGCGATCAAGCATACACACTGCATAGCGACCATCTTGGATGACTAGGCCTGCTGGACCATCCCATGCTTCCATGTGCTGTGAATAAAATTCATAAAATGCACGCAAATCCATGTCCATGTTATCGACATTTTGCCAAGCGGGTGGTACAAGGATGCTCATCGCATGGAATAGGCTCATGCCACCATTCATCAGTACTTCAAGCATATTATCTAGGCTTGATGAGTCAGAACCTGTGGTGTTCACAAGCGGTGCCAAAGATTGTAGGCTCGGCAGTTTGTCGGTCTTAAGCTTCGGTGTGCGAGCCACAGACCAGTTGCGGTTACCTGTGATGGTGTTCAATTCACCATTGTGTGCCAAATAGCGAAATGGCTGAGCCAGTGGCCATTTTGGCAGGGTGTTGGTTGAGAAGCGTTGGTGGAAGACGACGATGTGCGATGCCAAGCGTTCATCTTGTAAGTCCAAGAAGAAGTTTGGCAAATCCGCAGGCATCACAAGGCCTTTATAAATCACGGTTTGGCAGTTGAGCGCTGTGACATAAAACAGCTCATCATCCGTCAGTGCATTTTCGGTTTTTTTGCGAGCAACGAACAGCTTGCGGTTAAAGACTTCAGGCGGTAGATCGCTGGGTGCATTGACAAAGATTTGCTTAAAATCAGGCAAGCTTTCACGAGCGATGTCACCGACGATGTCTAGATTGACCGGCACATCACGCCAGCCTGCGACTTCTAACCCTTCGGCGGTGATGTACTCATCAAATAGCTTCATACTGCGTTCGGCTTTGTCTTTATCAAGATTGACAAATACTGTACCGACGGCAAAATTTTCAGACAATTTAAACCCTGCTTCCTTGGCTACCGCTTGAAAAAATGCTTCAGGCTTGGCAATCAAAAGACCGCAGCCGTCACCAGTACGACCATCGGCAGCGACACCACCACGGTGTGTCATGCAGCTAAGAGAATGAATGGCAGTTTTGACGAGATCGTGGCTTGGCATACCCTCGACATGGGCAATCAAACCAAAACCGCAGTTATCCGAAAAATCATGCGGGGTCGCCAAATGGCTGGTAGTACTGATCATTGACATGGCTTATCCTTTTATAAATTGCCAAGCAAAGCTTGGGGGAAATGGCTAGTGCGATCGATGGGCTTGTACAGTCATTATTATGTGCCGTATCGGTCAATGGCGTCGGGATTTATTTAGCTGTTCACAAGGAAAAATCTTGCAAATTCATCAAGGTGAATATCCGACCCTGGCTATGTTATACTTTTTTTGATCAAAAATCTAGATTTTATTTGATTTTTTTATACCTATATTATTTTTTATGATAAATAGATCAAGATTTAAAAATAATCGTGAAAAAACTATCAGTTATCAGCATGATAAATGATGGCTTTTGGTATTTTTGTGGCAAAATTTGCTATACTACAGACATTGACTGTTTATTGATTTATTAGGAGTAAGACATGAGTATTAGCCCAACC
Source organism: Moraxella sp. RCAD0137 (assembly GCF_002894025.1). Lineage (NCBI taxonomy): Bacteria > Pseudomonadati > Pseudomonadota > Gammaproteobacteria > Moraxellales > Moraxellaceae > Moraxella > Moraxella sp. RCAD0137. The sequence continues at coordinate 380,242 of NZ_LTCC01000001.1, read as the reverse complement.
GATGCCCAAAGACGCATCATTTATCAAGCACGCCGCGGCCTAAAAGAACTCGATTATTATCTGGATCCTTATGTCAAAGAGCATTATTTGACTGCTGATAGTGATGAGCAGGCGGCGTTTGAGACTTTATTGACTTATGAAGATCCAGATTTGTTGCTGTTTTTTTTGGGTCAACAGACGCCAAAAGAAGAAGGCGTCGCTGCACTGATTGCTAAGATGAAAGCGCTGCGCTTTGCCAAACTTTGACCCATCAATCCGCCTAATTACGCATCAGACAGATTAAGATATTGAATAAATATACTAAAAACACCTTAAAATTAGATATTAAAATTACAACCAGTAAGTCCTTGATCCTATTTAGCTGCGCTGTGATTTTTGTGGTGTTATTACTGTGTGCTGCTGTGAGCTTATCGATCTGGCAATGCCTTGTGCTGGCCGTGGTCGGATCTGTGTTATTGATGCACATTCATTGGCAACAAAAGCATCGTGTGCATCACCTCAGCACCGATGACATTGATGGCGTTTGGCTGTTGGCGAAGATGGATGCGCAGCTGTCAGCGCTGTCGGTGAGGCATCGGTTAGGCTCGCCTACCCCTAAAAAACCTCTGGATCAAGCCATCATCCATCAAGCTTATCTTCATGACATTGATGCGGTGGCCTTGGGCGTCACTCAGGCTGTGATACTCGAATTTTATGTGATTTTGCCAAAAAAGCAGCGACTGCGTGTCGTGATATTCCAAGATCAGCTGACGGCGCGGGATTTTTCGCAGTTGATGGCGTTGGCGCGGTTAAGGCGAGGGATGGGCGTGTAACAATGCGTTCAAAACTAGCACAAATCATTACAAAACTAAAGTCATGATTTTGTTAAGATGACATCAATATAGCGATTCTTGGCGGTCATTGGTTATCCATCAAAACCGCCATCACTTTATCATTCATCACAGTCAATTTAAGGAAAAATCATGAGCTTACTTCAAAACATCGTCGGACAAGTCCTAAAAAACGCCATCCAAACTCAACCAACACAGCAGCCCAATGCCAATCAAAGCGGACTTGGCGGCTTGCTTGGCGGTCTGGCCAATTCGATGGGTCAGTCTCAGCAGCCATCATCGGCTAATCAAGCTGGCTTGGGCGGTTTGCTTGGCAGCGTGCTTGGCTCACAAATGGGCGGCCGTCAGTCATCAGGCCTAGAATCGGTGTTGGGCGGTTTACTTGGCAATTCTCGTCAAAATACCAGCGCTGGTGATTTGGGCAGTGTGCTAGGCAGCGTACTTGGCCAGGGTGGTATGGCTCGTGGCGGCTTGCCGCAGCAGTCAGGTGGCTTCAATAAAAGCACACTGCTATTAGCGCTATTACCTGTCGTGCTGGCTTATATCCAAAAAAATGGCGGCCTGTCAGGTGTACTTGGTAAATTCAGCAACAATGGCATGGGCAATAAAGCGCAGTCATGGGTGAATATCGACGCTGATAATGATGGCATCGATGCAGGCGACATTCAGCGTCTGTTTGGCGACCAAGAAATCCAAGCAGCGTGCGCCCAAACAGGTGCTAGCGAATCGGAAGTCTGTCAAGGCATCGCAGAGCTACTACCAAAAGTGGTCAATGACTTGACACCGCAAGGTGATCTAAGCACCGAGCAAGAGGCGAATGATGAGATCGCACAGATTCTTGCACAGATGAATGCCAATAAACTTTAAGCGTTTTGATAAGCAAAAGCAGTCGATGATCGGCTGCTTTTTTATGCTATCAATAAAACCCAAGATAAATCATCATCAAATCACATCGAAAACTTGCAAGCGGTGATAAGATTGGCGATAATGGCGGCTAATTATTTTATAGTAAGGATAACTGATGCCAAATCTTGCTTTGTTTGACCTAGATATGACACTGCTCAATGTCGACAGCGATCACAGTTGGGGACAGTTTATTGTCAATAAAGGCCTTGTCGATCCACAAGTCTATGCCGATGCCAATGACAAATTTTATCAAGATTATATCGCAGGTACGCTCGATGCGGTGGAGTATAATGAGTTTGTGTCGGCGTTTTTGCACACGCAGACGATGGCGGATTTACACGCTTATCGTGAAGAGTATCTAAATACTTGGATACGACCAAATATGCGCACCAAGGGCATGGCACAAATCAATCAGCACAAAGAGGCTGGTGATGTCGTCGTGGTCATCAGTGCGACCAATGATTTTGTGGTGGTGCCGATTGCAGGACTGTTTGGTGTCGATGCGGATCATACTTTGGCGACAAAGCTTGAAATCATTGATAATCACTACACTGGCAAAGTCGCTGACCGTCCCAATTTTAAAGAAGGTAAGATTTATCATTTGACCAATTTGATCAAGGCATATCAAGATAAGGGTGTGCAGTTTGATAAGCTGATTGCTTATTCAGATTCCAAGAATGATTTACCATTACTAAACTATGCCGATGAAGCAGTCTGCATCACACCTGATGCGATTTTACGCAGCGAGGCTGAAAAAAACGGCTGGCGAATTGAAGATTGGTCACTGTAGTGATGTGTGATGCTGGTCATAGAAAAATAACTTAAATATTGCTATAATAAGCGGTTGATTTATTTTATACATTTGGAGCCATCATGGAAATCGCCATCTACCAAGAACAAATCAAAGACCTTGCCACTCGTGGCCAAGAACTTCGGGGGTATCTTTGACTTCGAAGGCAAAAAAGAACGCCTAGAAGAAGTCAATCTAGAGCTTGAAAACCCAGATATCTGGAATAACCCTGATGCCGCCACCAAAATCAGCAAAGAAAAATCGGTGCTTGATGGCATCATCGGTGTGATCGAGGGGCTGGATGCCAGTCTAGAGGATGCTGCAGCGATGCTGGAGCTGGCTGTCGAGGCAGACGATGAGAGCCTACTTGCTGATGTGCAAGCTGAGCTGGATGCGGCGCGTGCCAAGGTTGAAGATCTTGAGTTCAAGCGGATGTTCAGCGGTGAGATGGATGCCAATAACTGCTACCTAGACATCCAAGCAGGCTCGGGCGGCACCGAAGCACAAGACTGGTCGCAGATGCTGCTGCGTATGTATCTGCGTTGGTGTGAGAGTCATGGCTTCAAGGCGGATGTCCTTGAGGTGTCAGAAGGTGGCGTGGCGGGCATCAAGTCGGCATCGATTCATGTCAAAGGCGACTATGCTTTTGGTTGGCTGCGTACTGAGATTGGTGTGCATCGTTTGGTGCGTAAGTCACCATTTGATAGCAATAACGGTCGCCATACCTCATTTGCTGCCGTGTTTGTATCGCCTGAGATTGATGATAATGTCGAGATTGATATCAACCCTGCCGATCTACGCATCGATACCTATCGCTCAAGCGGTGCTGGTGGTCAGCACGTCAACACCACGGATTCGGCAGTCCGTATCACCCACCAACCGACAGGCGTGGTCGTTGCGTGTCAGAATGAACGCTCACAGCACGCCAACAAAGACACTGCAATGAAGATGCTACGCGCCAAGCTGTATGAACTAGAAATGCAAAAACGCATGGAAAAACAGCAGGCACTCGAAGACAGCAAATCTGACATCGGTTGGGGTAGCCAAATCCGTTCATATGTACTGGATGACTCTCGTATCAAGGATTTGCGTACAGGCGTTGAGACCTCCAATACAGGTGCGGTACTGGATGGCGATTTGGATAAATTTATCGAAGCAAGCCTAAAAGCAGGACTGTGATTGATTCAATTGGCTGTCAAAAGCATAAAATCACTCATCGGATGATGGGTGATTTTTTATTGAATGTAAAGAATTGTAATTATATTGAAACATTTGCTTGCAATTTTATGGCAAATCCATTAAAATAAAAATACTTATTAAGGAGGGGGGGGGTAGCGCGTCCCTTTTACTTAATTTTTGATCAGTTTATTAAATTTTTATAAATCATCGGATGGTTTTTTATAAATTTAATTAATTAATCAAAAATTTTGATGCGTTAACTCTTCTAATATGGTAAATCAGTTCTGATTTATCTTTAGATGATTTTGCTCCCCTTTAATTCGTCCCCAAAAACATGGAGTAAAATCATGTCGTTTTACAAAGTTTCTGCACTATCTGCGTTAGCGATTTCATTGGCTGCGTGTAGCTCAAGTGGTGATAAGACTGATCCTCAACCTGCCACCACCATTCCATCTGCCACTACTGGTACAACTGGAAATAATGGTAATACCGGCACAACTACACCAACGACGCCAGCACCAACGACGCCAACCACACCTGTTGTACAGCCAACTGTGCTTGTCCCTGCGCCAACAGCTCCAACTGGTAAGGTGTTGGAAGCGGCGAATAAGGCGAAAACATTATCAGTGCCAAGCATCCAGGGGCATAGTATTATTCGCCCAGTCAATCTAGATCCAAACCGCACAACGGCTTATACCACTGAAGATAAATTAGCCAGGACAGGCGATGCGGTGATTGCATCAACAAGATTTAAACCTGGATTTAGCACAACCGATCGCCAATATGATGTGATTTTAGGTGCGGGGTTGGATAATTACCATATCCGTGGTTCAGAGCGAGTTTATAATCAAAACTATTCTATTGTTTATGGTAATTTATATCAAAGAGCTGAGCATACACGAGATCCGAGTCGTCGCTATTCAGATGGTAGTTTTAGAGGCAATTATACAGCTTATGCTTATAATAATAACTTTACAGTGGATCAAATTGCAGGACAGGCCACAGAAGCCAATCAACTACCAACCCTAGGTAAAGCTACATATCATGGTGATGCCTTTAGTGGCAAGAGTAATGGTAGATTTGAATATTCTGTTGATTTCGGCACGCGTAAAGGAAATGGTAAAATTAGTGGGCTTAGCGAAGCTCGTAGTGATTTGGTGTTGAATACCTCAGAAATTAAATCGGCAACTGCTGGCATAGCTGCAAAGCAAAGCATTTCGGGCGATGTGGCATTTAATGGTACAAACATTGGTACCTATAGCCTAGGATTCTATGGGCCAAAAGCAGAAGAAGTAGCTGGCCGTCTAGAAGCATCGGATTCATGGGCAATTAGACATGGTGCATATACAAATAGAGCAGGCAAAACAGAAATAGGCTTTGGCGGTACCCGTGGTGCTATCACTAAATAAGTTATTTTTCTCAACAAAAGCCGTCCATGTGGATGGCTTTTGTTTATAAATTTTTTTAACACTTAAAAAAATTATATTAAAAGCTATTCAAATGGTTCTTAACACAATGGGAGCTAATTGGTATTAATGTTAGTTATTAATAAGATATATTAATAATATATTGTGTATGTATATCATATAGCCCAATCTGGATGCAACTAATGAAATTATATCAATTTGGCATGACCTCCTTATTTTTTTTATATGCCATGCCACTACAGGCCAATCCTACAATACTCCAAAACCCATCACAAAATTCCACGATGGTTCTGTCGCAAGCAGTTAATACTGTTGTTGATCGAGTGGACTGGGCAAACTTACCAGCACCACTTGAAACAATCAGTATCAATCCTCTGCAACAAGAAACAACGATAGAACAAACCAATGAAGATATCATCACCCATCTGATGGTGAATCATCAATGGGATAAGCTTGCCAAAGTACTGATGGCGTATCAAGAGATAGCCGACCATGATCCAGTACTCTATGACTATGCAATGGGGGCGATGCTACGAGCACAGGCCAAACATAACCAAGCCATCAAGCACTACGAAAAAATCACCCAAGATCCATCGCTGATCTTCCCCAAATTTGATCTGGCGGTGATGTATTTTGAGAACAAACAATACAAGGATGCCAAGACTACTTTTGAAGCTATTAAGCCATCACTGCCCACACCCATGCAGGCTCTGAGCGAGCAGTATTTGGCTGCTATCAAGAAAATTGAGCAACCCAAGCCAAACTTCGGACTAAATATCGAGCAAAATGACAATGTCAATAATGCATCGTCTTTGCGAGAATTTGACATCGGTGGGATGACATTTGTTTTTAATGACGAATCCTTACCCAAGTCTGCCACAGGGTTAAGATATGACATAGGCATCAGCCGTGAGCACAATGTCAGCGGACGGCATCATCTGTACTCATCGATAGGTGCAAATGGCGTCTATTATCCCAGTCAGCGTGATTATGATGAATTTGCTTTGCGCGGCGAGCTTGGTTATCGATATAAGACCATTAAATCAAGCTTTGGCATTACGCCATTTGCCGTACAAGATTGGCTTGGTGGTGACCAGTATCAATACCAGTGGGGTGTCGGCGTTGGTGCAACGCATCGTATGAGTGCCAACTGGCAGATTACTATAAGTGCCAATCATAGTCAAAAAAACTATAATGATCATGATATCAGTAAGCGATATGATGGCTATGCCAATGATGGCGTGGTGATGGCACTGTATCAGCCGACAGATCGATGGCTGTATTATACAGGGCTAGAAGCTCGTCATGAACGACTAGCAGACAGCTCAGAATCATCGAACCGTCAAGGACTGCGACTGGGCATGGGCTATTATGGTAAAGATGTGGGTGTGCGTGCGATGCTTAGACATACCAAGCGAGAATTTTTGGCACCGAATTTTTGGTATGGTGAAGTCAGGCATGATACTGAAACACAGTTTATTGGCACACTATGGTATAATAAGCTGAATTATAAGGGCTTTGTACCTCAGATTAATTATCGACGCCAGTATACAGATAGCAATCTAGCACTGTATGATCGTGATAATCAGGCGTGGTTTTTAACGATTGAAAAGATGTTTTAATAGCCTAAATTGGACTTGTAAAGTATTTGATAGCTTATTTCCCATAATTTAGCATTTTGGGTATTTATTTCACTGTCATGTAATGGTAAAATCATATTAATTTACAAGTGTAAATTCATTTGCGTTTTTACCGCATTGTTGGAATAACATAACTTAAGAGGAAACTATTATGTCTCTAGATCGTATTCGTAACGCTAGCTTGCGTGACAAGGTGATGAGTGCCGAGCAAGCCGCCGAATTTGTCAAAAATGGCATGAACCTAGCCATCACAGGTTTTACCGGTGCAGGCTATCCAAAAGCACTACCAACCGCCATCGCTAATAAAGCCAAAGCTGCACATGAGCGTGGTGAAGCATTCAGCATTGGTATGGTCACTGGTGCGTCAACTGCGCCTGAGTGTGATGGCGTACTGGCTGAAGCCAATGCGGTACATTTCCGCTCACCATTCCAATCAGATCCAACGCTTCGCAACAATATCAACGCTGGCCGTACCGCTTATCAAGATATGCACCTATCGCATGTTGAACAACAAATGCGCCAAGGTTTTTACGGTGAGTTTGACATCGCAATCATCGAAGCATCAGGCATCACCGAAGATGGTCATATCATCCCTGCAATGGGTATCGGCCATGGTGTAGAAGCCATCAAATGCGCCAAGCATGTCATCATCGAAGTGAACGCCGCCCAAAATGCTGGCCTAGAAGGTATGCATGATGTTTATGGCGAAGTGGGCTTGCCACCGCATCGTAAGCCAATCCCGTTGGTTGGTGCATTTGACCGTATCGGTACACCATACATCGAATGTGCTGCTGATAAGATTGTTGCAATTGTCCTGACAAATGGCGGCGACCGCAACTCAAAATTCGCTGATCCTGATGATGTATCAATGCGTATTGCAGCACAAATCATCGATTTTCTTGACCATGAAGTCAAAGCAGGTCGCCTACCAAAGAGCCTACTACCACTACAATCAGGTGTGGGTAATGTGGCAAACGCTGTCATGGCAGGTCTATTGGATGCGCCATTTGAAGATTTGACTGGCTACACCGAAGTACTACAAGATGGTATGCTAGATTTGATCTTGGCAGGTAAGATGAAGCACGCTTCGGCGACTGCATTGTCATTCAGCCCTGATGCACTACAACGCTTCAATGACAACATTGAGTTCCTACGCGACAAGCTAATCCTACGCCCAATGGAAATCAGCAACAACCCAGAAATCATCCGTCGTCTAGGCATCATCGGCATGAATGCGATGATCGAAGCGGACATCTATGGTAATGTGAACTCAACACATGTCATGGGTACCAAGATGATGAACGGTATCGGCGGTTCTGGCGACTTTACTCGTAACGGTTTCTTCTCGTTCTATGTCAGCCCATCAACTGCTAAAGGTGGTGCAATCTCATCAATCGTACCGATGGTTAGCCACCATGACCACACTGAGCATGATGTGATGTTCATCGTTACCGAACAAGGTATGGCTGATCTGCGTGGCAAGTCACCAAAACAGCGCGCCAAACTGATCATCGAGAACTGCTCACATCCTGACTATCGTGATATGCTGCGTGACTACTATGATCGCGCGTTGGCAGTGAGTGAGAAGGCAGGTGGCATCCACACACCGCACATCTTGCTAGAAGCGCTATCATGGCATCAACGCTTCGTTGAAACTGGTGATATGCGTATCAAGTAATATAGTTTTTATGATGATTTGCCAAGCCGCTCAATCGATGATTGGGCGGTTTTATTTTATAATTTAATAAGTTATTTTATCGAATAATCAAGGACTGGCGATGGTCTGGATTATTTTATGACCCATCAGTCAGATGGCGCATTTGCATTCATAGATTGCATTGGCTATTTTATTAGCATCAATATTGACATGTTAACTGAAAAAAGGATAGAGATATGCAATACACAGCACCACTTCGTGACATTCAATTTGTGATGCATGAGCTGCTAGACAGTCAGGCGCATTATGGAAAATTGCCTGCGTATCAAGAGCTTGATACCGACACCGTCAATAGCTACTTAGAAGCCGCGGCTGATTTTGCCCAAAGCGTGCTATCACCGCTGAACCGTACGGGCGATATGGAAGGCTGCCGTTTCGAAGACGGCAATGTCTATACGCCGAGCGGCTTTAAAGAAGCTTATCAGCAGTATTGTGAGCTTGGCTTTCCTGCGATCAATGCCGAGCCTGAATATGGCGGGATGGGATTATCCACTTCGCTTGGCAGCGCTGTGAGCGAAATTATGGGTACTGCCAACTGGGCTTTTGCCATGTATCCTGGCTTATCGCATGGCGCGATCCAGACCATCGAGCATCACGGCACCGAAGCGCAAAAAGCCACTTATCTTGAAAAACTGAATACAGGGCAATGGTCTGGCACCATGTGTCTGACCGAATCACATGCAGGATCGGATCTGGGCATCATTAAGACACGCGCTGTGCCAAATGACGACGGCAGCTATGCCATCACAGGCCAAAAGATCTTCATCTCAGCTGGTGAGCATGATCTGACCGAAAACATCATCCACATCGTGTTGGCGCGATTGCCTGATGCACCTGCTGGCACCAAGGGCATCTCGTTGTTCATCGTGCCAAAGTTTTTGGTGAATGATGATGGCTCGGTTGGTGAGCGTAATGGCGTGGTATGTGGCTCTATTGAACATAAAATGGGCATCAAAGCCTCAGCCACTTGTGTGATTAATTTTGATGCTGCCAAAGGCTATTTGATCGGCCCTAAAAACCGTGGTCTAAACTGCATGTTCACCTTTATGAATGTTGCTCGTATTGGCACAGCGATTCAAGGCTTGGCGGCGGCTGAATTTGCTTTTCAAGGGTCACTCAGCTACGCCAAAGAGCGTACAGCGATGCGTGCCTTATCTGGTATCAAAGAGCCAAACAAACCTGCAGATACCATCATCCATCATCCTGCAGTACGCAATATGCTACTGACCCAAAAAGCCTTTGCTGAAGGCGGTCGTGCGTTGGTGTATTATCTGTCTCAATTTGCCGACATCGTCGCTAAGGGCGAAAACCCAGCTGAGGTGAAATTTGCTGATGAGATGCTGTCGCTATTGACACCGATCGCCAAAGCTTTCTTGACCGAAACGGGCTATGAATCCGCGAACCATGGTGTACAAGTCTATGGCGGACATGGTTATATCAGTGAATGGGGTATGGAACAAAATGTCCGCGACACCCGTATCGCTTGCCTATACGAGGGTACGACTGAGATTCAGTCGCTGGATTTGTTGGGTCGAAAAGTGCTGGGCAGTCAAGGTCGCTTGCTGGCCAATTTCACCAAGATCATCCATAAATTCTGTCAAGAACACAGCGATGATGATGAGCTGGGTCAGTTCATCCGTCCGTTGGTCAAGCTAAATAAGCAATGGGCAGATGTGACCTCACGCATCGGTATGCAAGGCACCCAAAACCCAGAAGCCATCGGCGCAGCTGCGGTTGATTATCTGTTCTTTAGCGGCTATGTGACTTTGGCCTATCTGTGGGCGCGCATGGCTGCAGTCGCCAAAGCCAAATTGGCAAGCTTTGATGAAAGCCTAGATTCAGACAAAGCTTTGCATGGCGAATACGGATTTTATGATGCCAAGGTGAAGACTGCAGAGTTTTATTTTGCCAAGTTGTTGCCACGCCATGCAGTGCATGTTGCTCGCATCAATGCCGGCGAAGAGACTTTGATGAGCATGGATGTTGAGCAGTTTGTGTTCTAATGCGCGATACGATGATGGCAGGCAGGCGTGTCATCATCCATCTGATTGCGCGATAACCAAAATGGCAAATAGCAATCGTTTTGCCACAGTTAACTTTGATAAAATGGATAAAAAGGAAATTTTATGTCATTGAAATATACCGCTCCGATTGATGAGATGCGTTTTACCCTAAAAGAAGTGTTTGATGCGCCGAAATTTTGGGCGAACAATGAGCAGTTGACGCATGTCGATGAAGATACGGTGGACATGATCTTAGATGAGATGTCAAAATTTGCCACCGAAGTGCTGCTGCCACTCAATCAGTCTGGTGATCAAGAGGGCGCTCAATATCTGGGCGATGGCGTGGTAAAGACGCCGACAGGCTTTCAAGAAGCATTCAAAGCTTATGCAGAGGCAGGCTGGATTGGTCTGGGCGGTGATCCAGAATTTGGCGGTCAGGGAATGCCAAAGATGGTCACCATGCTGACCGAAGAGATGCTGTTTGCCACCAATCAGTCTTTTGCGCTGTATCCGAATCTGACGGTGGGCGCAAGCTTATGCTTATTGGCGGTGGCCAGCGAAGCACAAAAGCAGCAATACCTGCAAAAGCTGTATGAGGGGCAATGGGCAGGCACCATGTGTCTGACTGAGCCACATGCAGGCACAGATCTTGGCATCATCAAAACGCGCGCTGTGCCAAACGATGACGGCAGCTATTCGATCACTGGCACCAAGATTTTTATCACTGGCGGTGAGCATGATCTGGCAGAGAACATCATCCATTTGGTACTGGCCAAGACACCAGATGCGCCAGCTGGCTCAAAGGGCATCTCACTGTTTATCGTGCCGAAGTTTTTGATCAATGAAGATGGCAGTATCGGTGAACGCAACGGCGTCAAAGCAGGCTCGATCGAACATAAGATGGGCATTAAGGCTTCGGCGACTTGTGTGATGAATTTTGATGCTGCCAAAGGCTATCTGGTGGGTGAGGAAAACGCAGGTTTGGCCGCAATGTTTGTAATGATGAACTACGAGCGCGTGACCATGGGACTACAAGGCTTGGGCGCAAGCGTATTGGCTTATCAAAATGCAGCAGCCTACGCCCAAGATCGCTTGCAAGGCCGCGCTGATACTGGCGTGGTCAATGCAGATAAAGCGGCTGATCCGATCATTCATCATGCTGATGTGCGCCGTATGCTTTTGAACGCCAAGACCAACAGCGTGGCTGCGCGTACCTTTGCGATGTATGTTGCCCAAAATCTGGACATCGCCAAATTCAGTGACGATGCTGATGCAAAATCAGCTGCTGCTCAAAAAGTCGCCTTATTGACGCCGATTGCCAAAGCATTTGTCACGGACAAATCTTTTGATGCAGCCATCGACTGTCAGCAGGTATTTGGTGGCCACGGCTACATCAGCGAGTGGGGTATGGAGCAGATCGTACGCGATACGCGCATCAGCCAGATCTATGAAGGCACCAATGGCATTCAGTCGCTGGATCTTTTGGGTCGTAAGGTGGTCAAAGATGGTGGTCGCGCGATGATGGCATTCATCGATGAGATCACACAAGCCGCTAAAGACGCCCCTGATCATGCGATCACACAAGCGGTGATCGACGCTGCCGATGAGGTGGCTGCACTGACATCGGTGATGCTCGATGCCACCAAAACCGATGCCAATGCCATCAATGGCAATGCTGTGGATTATCTGCACGCGGTCGGCTACCTGTGCTATGCTTATATGTATCTTTTGATCGTAAAAGCCAGCGACGGCAAAACTGGCGAGTTTTATGACACGCGCCGCAAATTGGCTGATTATTTCGTGGCACGCAGCTTGCCTGATTTGTATGCTCATGCCAATATGGCCAAGTCGGGTACAGACAGCATCATGGCATTTGATGCTGAGTTTTTCGCTTAATTGACATGGCCTAGCTAAGGACAGATCTTGTATCTGTCCTTTTTTATTAAAATACGCCTGTCACAGCCAAAACAGCGATGCCATCGGGCAAAGGATGGATGAATTTGGGTGATAATTTTTGCTAAGCACTTGAGCATTCAGCCATCGTCTGTTAATCTAACACAAACAGCCATTTCATCCGTCGGTATCGATATGACCATAGACACATTGCTTCAAGAACTCAATGATGATCAGCGCCAAGCGACCACCACCACATCCCCCAATACTCTGGTACTGGCTGGCGCAGGCAGCGGCAAAACCAAAACCATCGTCGCGCGTGCAGCGCATCTGATCGATCAAGGTGTGCCTGCTGAGCAGATCCAAATTGTCACCTTTACGCGCCGCGCTGCTAGCGAAATCGTCAGCCGAGTTGAGGCACATTTGGGTGAGCGTGCCGCAGGACTTAAGGCTTCAACTTTTCATACTTTTTGTTTGGCCATCTTGCGCCGATATTCGCATGTATTTGATTTAAAAGGCTTTAATATCATTGATCGCGATGATCAGCTGATGATGTTTAAGCTCATTCGTGCCAAGCTTGAAAATGCACAAAACGAGCAAAATCCCAAAAAACCCAACCAAACAGACCGACTGCCCAAGCCAAAAGAGCTAGCCGATACCTACTCTTATGCGCGCAATACCCAATGCGCCTTTAAAGAAGCATTACAAAAGCATTTGCCAGATTTTATGGAAGAGGCGGATGTCATCAAGCAGATGATGAAAGATTATGAACAACAAAAACAAGCCAGGCGCTATCTGGATTATGATGATATCTTAGAGTATGTGGCGCGTTATCTCAACACCGATGCTTGGCTGCTTGATAAAGTCAGTGGATCGTTACAGCATCTGTTGGTTGATGAGATGCAGGACACCAATCCTTTGCAGTGGCTGATCATCAAACCCTTAATTGGCCGTAGTCATCTGTTTTGTGTGGGCGATGATGCGCAGTCAATTTATGGCTTTCGGGGTGCGGATTTTCAAAATATTCACAGCTTTGATCAGCGTGTGCCGGGGGCGAAAATTTTGACTTTGACGGTGAATTATCGCTCAACCCAAGGGATTTTGGATCTGTCAAATTGGCTGCTTGAAGAAAGCCCGTTGGATTATAAAAAGCGGCTGACTGCGCATCGTGGCAGCGGCATCGAACCCAAGCTTTATACATTTGCCAACGAATTTGAGGAAGCTCGATGGATCATCCAAGACCTCAAAAAGCGTTATGACACCGGCAGTCCTTGGCATCATCACATGATTTTGCTGCGGTCGGCATATTCAGGTCGTCAGGTTGAAAGCGCGCTGATTGATGCAGGAATCCCTTATATGTTCATCGGTGGCGTTAAGTTGATGGAATCGGCACATGTCAAAGATCTGCTGAGCATGCTGCGCGTCACGGCAAATCCTGCTGATGAGCTGGCTTGGATTCGTTTTTTGACTTTGTGGCGCGGCATCGGCGATGCGGGTGCTGCCAAATTAACCAATGAAATGGCCGATTTGCCAGATCTGAAGGCATGCATTGATCTGCTGCGACAAAAAAGCAAAGTGCCCGAGCCAGCCCTCAATGCACTGACTCGGCTCATCGACAAGCCGCTCAAACCAGAGGTGAGTGTCGGTATCGCGGTGGATGCGCTGATCGAGCAGCTTGAACAAAACTATGATAAGAAAAACTGGCCAAGCCGTGTGCGAGATTTTGATTTGATCAAGCAGCTGGCCAAGCGGCATGATACGCTGATTGATTTTATTGAGGCGTATATTTTAGAGCCAGTATCCTACAGTGAGGTGACGCGTCAGAATAATGATGATGTGGTGACGCTGATTACCATCCACTCAGCCAAAGGTACCGAGTGCGAGGTTTGTTATATCGTCAATGCCTCTGTCGGCCAATACCCGCACGCCCGAGCTGCTGGCAGTTTCGATGAGATTGAAGAAGAGCGGCGGGTGCTGTATGTGGCGATGACCCGCGCCAAAGATGAGCTGATTCTTACTCGCCAAAATACCAACACTTGGTCGATGCATCACTCAGATCATCATGCCAGCGCAGAGAGTTATTTTTTGAGCCATGTGCCTGATGATCTGCTGATCAATGCCGTGCCAGAAGGCACAAAGTCAACATCTGGTGGTTATTATGAGTATCAGTCGCGCAATAAACCAAAAATCGGCATCGACTGGGATAGTGATGAGCTGATATTTTGATTCTTTATTGGTCATTGCATGCATTATCGCCATCCAATACTGTCACTTGCAAAGTGATAACCAATACTGTCACATTGACAAACTTTTGAAACAATTTAGCGCATTTGATTACCATAGAAATTTGGTAAAACGAGTCAAATGTGATACAGTAGCGTAAATTTTTTGTCGAATCAGCGAAATATTCTTACAGCTTAAATGGGTGATGACTTGCCAAAGCTGCAGGATTTTTCTTTGATGTGCGATGATAGCCTAATTGGAGTTTGATTGTGTTAGACAGTGATACTTCGGATTTGGAATTGATATTGCAGCGCATTGTCATGCTGCAAGAGTTGCCAGAACCCGAAGCCTTAAAGCGCTTGATTGACGCTCTAAGAGTCGTCGATGAAGATGAGCAAAATGCCGATGCCAGAATTGATGAGCTGATTGAGCTGTTGCAGGCCAATCCTGAATACGGATCAGGTTTGGCGGCATTCATTTTGCGCCTGATCATTCAGTATCGCCAAATTACCTTATATACCGACACAGGTATCGCCTCAGATCAGAGCTTTTCAAGTAGTGTATCGCGCTTGATCAGCCATCGTTTTTTGCCGCTCTTGCCTGATGAGGATTCGGTGGTGGAGTTGGCTAATTATTTATTTGATAAGCGCAGCGACTGGCGATGGGTGGAATCGATCGGCGAAGATCGTTGGAATGCGTTGGTGCCATTGATCCGACCTGATGAGAAGGATCTTAGTTTGGTGGCTCAAGCCAAGAACAGCATCCTAAACGCCATCGTCGTCCTGTCATATCGCGTGAGCGGCATTGGTCTGCATCCAGAGTTGATGAACTTTTATCCAGAGCTGCTGAATTATTCAGCGGCATTCGTCGCCCAAAACCAAGAAGCCATCTTATTTGTCAATCAGTATCGTCAGGCGCATGAGCTGGATTTGATGACTGATGTGATGCCTGAACAAGACATCGATCCTGCACCACTGATGGTGATGGTCGAGCAGTGTGAGGACATTGTCGATACACTAAGAAAGCGTGTCTATAAAACAGGCATTTCGATTCGCCTGACCAATATGTTGGCGCGTCTTGAGCAAAGTTTGCAAAGAATGCGTACTTTGGTGGAGCTGGTTAGTAATGCTGAGCATAAGCGCGATCAAGCGATCGTCGATCTGACGGTCGAAGTAGTACAAACCGCCAAAACGCGCTACAGCTTTAGCTCGCTCATCGAATCCAATACCCGATTGCTGTCGCGTAAAGTCACCGAAAATGCTGGCCGCGTCGGTGAGCATTACATCAGTACCGACAGCACAGGCTATCGTAAGATGTATAAAAAAGCTGCCATCGGGGGCTTGTTCATCGGTTTTATGGCAACTTTAAAGACTTTGGCTTATCATCTGGCCTTGGCCCCTGTGGGTCGAGCTTTTGTCAATAGCATGATTTATGGCTTGGGCTTTGTGTTCATTCACATCGCTCGAGGGACGGTCGCAACCAAGCAGCCTGCAATGACGGCCGCGGCGATCGCCTCGACCATCTCTGGATCTTCGGGCAAAAAAACGCAGCAGCTGACCAAGCTTGCTGAATTGGTCGTTGATATTTTGCGTACCCAATTCATCGCCATTTTGGGCAACATATCTGTAGCGATGCCAGTGGCACTACTGATCGCGCTGTCATGGAATTATCTGAAAGGCACGCCGATGATTGATGGCGCGCAGGCGGCTCATCTGCTGCATGACTTAGATCCGATCCGCTCATTGGCGCTGCCACATGCCGCCATCGCAGGCGTGTTCTTATTCGTGTCGGGCTTGATTGCAGGGTATTATGATAATTTGGCCGCTTATAATAAGATTGGCGAGCGCATCCGTCGGCATTGGGTGTTGGTGCGCGTGATGCCAACGCGATGGCTGAATAAAATGGGCGGCTTTATTGAGGCCAATCTTGGCGCCATCATGGGCAATTTTATTTTTGGCTGCTTTTTGGGCAGTACCGCGACGGTTGGCTATATGTTGGGTTTGCCATTGGACATCCGCCACATTGCCTTTGCCTCAGCAAACTTCGTGCATGGACTGTTTTATTTGTCGCCTGAGCATCTGACTTGGCAGATAGCAGCGCTGTCATTTGTAGGGGTGTTGCTGATTGGTATGGTGAACCTTTTGGTGAGTTTTTCGCTGGCTTTGATGGTGGCTTTGCGCTCAAAAGAGGTCAAATTCATGGAGTGGAAACGACTGTATCAGTTGGTGACCAATCATTTTTTCACTCGCCCAACCGACTTTTTTTGGCCGCGTAAACAAACGGTCAAATACGCCAAAATCAACAGCCTAGGTGAGATGATCTTTGAAGAAACGGGCGATGACAAAGAAACGCGCGTCTATGCCGATGCCATCGTGCGACGCTTGGGGCGCAATAAGCCCAAAGAAGATCATCAAGATAAAGAGCCTGAGGGTATTCGTGAGGCCATTGAGGCTTATCACAATGATGAGCTTGATGAAGAGGGCAATCTTAAAAAGCGTCCTGAGTCATCGTCTGCAGATGAGGGGATTCAGCCTTTGCCAAAACCAGCCAATCCGCCAAAGCTGCCATAAGCCAATATAAGCTGACAAAATCTCACAATATGTGTTGCGAGATTTTTTACAACTTTAGATTAACCGATAAAACCAAAGCTTTTTTGGGCTGGGCTGGATTTATATTCGGTCTCATCGATGTTACTTACATTAGCCAGCGTCATCGGTTGGTCCACGGTGATGTCTTTGCCGACACTGGCCAGATAGGCATTGGCTTTATCGACAGTCAGCGCGCCAAATTGATATTCTGCGATCAAGCGGCCATGACGCAGCAGCGCGTGGTCAATGTCCATCAAATCAGCATTAAAAGTGCAGATAAATTGACATTCTAGCACATCAGATAAGATGCCATCAGCGATGTTTAAGATGGTGGATACCACATCAGATGTATTGCCACCACCGACGCGCTCAGCGATGTAGTTTTCGCAGTCCTCAAGCACCAGCACCGAGTTTTTATTGTCAATCAGCATGCTCATAAACTGCGGTTCGGCCAAAGCGCCAATGAGATTGTTTGGCACGAAGATAAAGTTTTTATTGGGGATTTGGGCGGTGAGCCACTTGATGTAGTTGGTTTTGCCTGATCCTGCCAAACCATGTAGCAGTACCAGACCTTTGTTGCCATCGCTTAGGGATTCTTTGATTTTTTGGTGTACTGGCAAAAAATCATCATTATACATGGTTGCCAAATCCAGCGCTAAGGGCTTGATGGTATGTGATTTGAACACCAAATCCTGACCTTCTTTGAGCAGTAGCGAGATTTTGGCCTCAGAAGAGATGTATTTTTCTAAATACGCCTCATAAAACGCGCGAATCTTTGTCAGCGCATCAGTTTTTTGGGAATCATAGGCCAAGCGTACGACGCTATAATAGCCAGATTCGATGATGGTTTTGTCATATTCATTGCTAAGATCTTCACTTAATAATAAGAAAAACTCATATTCTGGGTGAAAATAGCACAACTCAGCAGCAAAAAATTGACCTGTATGACGATCATAACGCACCACATGAAAGTCGGTGCATTGCACAAATTGCGCCAAATGCGAACGCTTAATCACCACATCATCACCACGAAAGTTGATGCTTGGCATCATAGAATTGATCAGCTCTTCAAATGGCGTAATGTCTGATTTGATGCGCTCATCGATCGGCTGGGTGGTCAGATGGTATTGGCCATCGATGTAGGTTTCGGTGGCGATGGTGCGTGGGCGAAAGTATTTTGATTCCAAAAATTTCATAATCAATCCAATATATCTGGTACTAAAACAAATTTGCCGACAACCGCTCATCACAGTCATCGGCAAGCCAAGAGCGTATGGCCGCTCAGTCGTTTTCTAAGAATGAACGCAGATGCTCCGAGCGAGATGGGTGGCGCAGCTTACGCAGAGCCTTGGCTTCGATCTGGCGGATACGCTCACGCGTCACATCAAACTGCTTGCCAACCTCTTCAAGCGTATGATCGCTTGGCATATCGATACCAAAACGCATTTTCAAGACCTTGGCCTCTCTTTCGGTCAGATTATCGAGTACCTCACGAGTTGCTTCACGCAAACCTTCGGCGGTGGCATTCTCAATCGGGCTTGAGATGGTATTGTCCTCGATAAAATCACCCAAGTGGCTATCTTCATCATCACCGATCGGTGTCTCCATCGAAATTGGCTCTTTGGCGATTTTTAGTACTTTACGGACTTTGGCTTCGTCCATATCTAGGCGTTCGCCCAGCTCTTCGGGTGTTGGCTCACGACCCATTTCTTGGAGTAGCTGACGGCTAACACGGTTGATTTTGTTGATCGTCTCGATCATATGCACAGGGATACGAATCGTGCGTGCTTGGTCAGCGATTGAGCGGGTGATGGCTTGGCGAATCCACCATGTCGCATAAGTGGAGAACTTATAGCCACGGCGATATTCAAACTTATCCACCGCTTTCATCAGGCCAATGTTGCCTTCTTGGATTAGGTCAAGAAACTGCAAGCCACGGTTGGTGTATTTCTTGGCGATACTGATCACCAAACGCAAGTTGGCTTCTACCATGTCTTTTTTGGCTCGGCGTGCCTTGGCTTCACCGATGGCCATTTGGCGAGCGACCGCTTTCATGTCGCGGATGTCCATCTGTAGCTGTTGCTCATAGGCGAGGATTTTTTGTTGCAGTGCGACGACTTCAGGTTCGATTTTGGCCAGCGTCTCAGCAAAAGCAGGTTTGCCCTCGATACGATGCGCGAGCCACTCGATATTGGTTTCGTTACTTGGAAAAGTTTTTTTGAACTCTTCTAACGGCATTTTACCGCGGCGAATCACCAACTTCATGATACGGCGTTCATTGGCACGAACATCTTCATAGACTTCACGCATCAGACTCATCACTTGATCTGATAGACGGTTGTTGAGCTTGATGAGCATGAAATGGTTGGCCAGCTCGTCTTCAGCAGCTTTGGCTTGCTTGCTGCCACGGCCGTATTTTTCAAGCGCCTTTTGAGATTTGTCATATAGACGCTGCATCTCATCGAATCGGGCTTTTACCTCTTCTGGATCAAGACTTGAGTCATCAGCATCGGCATCCATCGCGCCGTCATCGTCATCGCTGTCATCATCATCCAGATCATCTTCCAAAGAAAGATCGCCTGCCTTAGGCTCAGTTAATTCAAGCTCAGTTTCTTCACCAAGTTCAAATTCGCTATCATCAGCGCTCAAAAAGCCTGAGACGATGTCGGAGATTTTTTTCTCACCCTCTAAAACTTGCTGATATTCATCCAGCACGAATTTAACCGTGCCTGGCCAATACGCCATGATGTACTGCACTTCACGAGTGCCTTCTTCGATGCGTTTGGCAATGCCGATCTCACCTTCGCGAGTCAAAAGATCGACCGTACCCATTTCGCGCATGTACATACGTACAGGATCAGTGGTGCGGCCAGGTTCAGTCTCGACCGATGCCAGCACGGCAGCTGCTTCATCGGTTGCCATTTCATCGTCGCTGCCAGCATCAGCCAACAATATGTCATCGTCATCCGGGGCAACTTCAAACACTTGAATCCCCACATCGGTGAGCATCTGGATGATGTCTTCGATTTGATCGCTTTCGGTGACAGAGTCAGGCAGCTGATCGTTCACTTCTGCATAAGTGAGATAGCCTTGTTCCTTGCCCAAACGAATCAGTGCAGCCAGCTGCGAGGATGATTCGTCGTGCTCTTCGGCGGTGTAATTATGTTCACTCATGTGCATAGATCTCTTATAGCGTGAAAATTTTGATGAAAATCAGAGGCGTAAAAAACATTTCATTATACTGGCTTTTTGGGCATCTTTCAAGACAGCAAATTAGCCCAAAAAAAGCATCATACACGGATGCGATCAATGACTGCGTCTGAATCTGCGGTCTATACTCTGTGCAGCACAGTTTTGATTTGGTAATAATCGCATTATCGCATGTCATTAATCGATTAATGGGGATGGATGGGTGATTTTAAAAGGCGGATCAATGATTTATTCTTAAAATAGGCACTTGCTATTTCAGCCACTTTTATCAATGTCATCAATCAGTAGTGCTGTTGAAAGTCAGCATGCGCCTCAGTTAAATTTGATCCGTTTTTTTAAGCCAACATGGCCACTGAATAGAAGCTTTGAGCGTCAAGCCATCATTTAAAAAAATGATGAACATAGCAGTCACTGGCTTGACCTTGAAATATGATAATGTTTCAATGTAAATTATAGTTAAACTATCAAGCAGCTGCCAAGCGGTCGCTGTATTTAGCATAAGCCATCAACTTAAGCGGTGCATAATAAGTCCAGCACATCCAATATCGCTAATATGATAATGACAAGCTTGGGCGTCGTCTGGCTTTGATGGTGTTAAGCGATGGTGTTAGTTTGTCAGTTTGGTGGATGGATTGGCCAAACTGATTACTTTATATAATTTATCAATCAAATTTCAGGAGGAATGATGCAGCGCACACACAGCAGGGCTAAGTTTTGGTTGGGGATGCTGGCGACTATTACCATCGTGGTCGGTTTTCGTGAGCTGGCTTTGGTGGTGTGTACTTGGTTTGGGATGCCAAGTGCGGCAAATATCGTTGGTTTGATCAGTTTATTCATTCTGCTGGTGGGTGTGCGGATGACGGTGGGGCTGCCAACATGGTTATCTGGGTCGGCCAGCACCTTATTGGTTGATAGCGGTTTTGCTTTTTTGCCAGTCTCGGCAGGCGCAGGGATTTTGTTGTTTGGCTTGGGCGCGGATTTATTGCCAGTATCGGCAGTGATCATCATCAGCACAGTGATTCCGCTGTGGGCATTTGCCAAGCTTTCGGCAGCCTGGCTCAATCAAGAGCAAAAGCATGTCAAAGGAGATGAGCTATGATGCTGGATACCACAACGATCGCCATCGCTTTTATTGTCACATTGATTGCGCATGTCGGCGCCAAATTTGTCTTGCGATATTTGAATAAATACATCAAAGGCATTCCGATGATCATCGTCGCCATCGTACTGACTTTGGTGCTTTTATTGATCATTGGGCTGGATTATCATATTTATTATGCGCATGCCAGACCAGTTTTTGATCGATTGCTTGGCTATAGCACAGTGCTTTTGGCTGTACCTTTGGCAGGTATGGATTTTAAAGGTTTGCCGGTCAAAAAATTGGGCGTAATCGTCGTGATGGCAAGCTTGGTCGGGGCGCTCTTGCCGATGGCTTTGGCTTATGCTTTGATGCTGAACATGGAGACGATTTTGGCATTTGCCACGCGCTCGGTGACCACACCTGTGGGTTTGTCTGTGGCACAAATCATCGATGCGCCTTTGGTGATGGCCAACTTGATCATCATTGTCTCAGGCATATTGGGGGCTGGCGTCTGTCGTCTGTTGTTTCGCAACATTCAAGATGAAAGGGCGCAAGGCTTGGCTTTGGGTTTGGTGGCGCATGCCATCGGCACGGTGGAGGCTTGGACGATCAGTCCGACTGCAGGGCGCTATGCTGCCTTTGGTCTAGCGATCAATGGCTTGGTGACTGCCATGTGGCTGCCTGTGGCGGTGCTGTGGTGGTTGTCTTAATCAGGTGGTCATGATCATGCATAGAGTGGTTATTTGTCAGACTGATTTATCATAAAAACTGATAAAAAAATTGCGATCATGTGCGCCAAGATGCATAATCAAATTTCTGCAAAACCTGACAAATACTAGAATGACAGTTTTGCTGAACTGTAGCATTTTGTAGCAAACTGGCTTTTGCCGTGCTATTTATAATTTTTGTGGTATAATACGCAGCAATTTTAATCATCAACAAGACGAATAGACAATATGCAAACTTCAAAAATCCATCTGAACGCCCTTGGCTTGGCGACATTTGGCATGCTAAGCAGTAGTGCATTTGCCCAAAATCCTGTATCGGTATATATCGCGCCACAAGCCTCTTCGAATGCGACCGTGGCCTCTGTTTATACCTTATCAAATAACAACAATGCTGTGGAATCGGCATTGCTGACCAATCTGCAATCACGCAGTGGCAGCACCCAAAAATTCACCCAAGCTGGCTCAACCACCCAAACGACCTCGCGTCTGTACACCAGCAGCCAGCCTGCGACCAACTATTCGGCGAACTTTGCAGCCAGTAGCTATAGCAGCTACTCAGGCGGCTATTCAGACCGCAGTGCTTATGACCACCTGATTCGTGAATCAGCCATGCGCCACGGCGTCGATCCTGCCTTGGTCAAAGCCGTCATTCACACCGAATCAACCTTCAACCCAAATGCGCGCTCGCCAGTCGGTGCGATGGGTCTGATGCAGCTGATGCCTGGTACGGCGCGCGATATGGGTGTGTATAATGCTTGGGATCCTGCCCAAAATATCGAGGGCGGCACCCGTTATCTGGCATGGCTACAAGGCCAATTTAGCAACCCTGATCATGTCATCGCCGCATATAATGCTGGCCCAGGTAATGTTCGTAAGCACGGTGGCATTCCGCCGTTTCGCGAGACGCGCAACTATGTGGTCAAGGTCAATGAGCGCTATAACAATATCTATCGTATGGATGCTGCCTTATACCAAGGTTATGACGCCAACCGCACTGTACTTGCGATGAATAGCGCCCCAAGAGCGCAGGTGAGTACCACCACGACCTCATACGCGCAGCCGTTAAACCAAACGCCAAATAATCCGATCATCAGCCGTGAAGCTACTGGCCGTATTTATTTTTCAAACAATGACTGATGCTCAAAGTTAAGCTGTGTCTATCGATGCAGCTTCGCTCAGGTTTCGTTGCCGCAGCGACAAAAGTTTGTTAGCTTTTTGTATAAAATAAGGTAAAATCTTGAATCGGTTCAAGTTTTACCTTTTATTTTGTGATTTAGTCTTTATAATAGTAAGACAATGAGATTTTGATTCAATTTGTTTTAATTTGCTTTTAAAAGGATGATTCTTCGATGATGCGAATTGGTTTATTTTTACTGACCAACTTGGCTGTCTTGGTGGTGTTTAGCATCGTATTTATGGTGCTATCACAAGTGTTCGGCCTAGGCAGTGTGCATAGCGCAGGCGGGCTTAATTATGCAAGCCTGGCTGTCATGTGTTTGCTGTATGGCATGATTGGTTCAATGATTTCGCTGTTCTTGTCAAAATGGATGGCCAAAAAATCCACGGGTACTGTGGTAATCGACACGCCGCGCAACGGCACCGAGCAGTGGCTTGTTGATACCGTCGCTCGCCAAGCCAAAGCTGTTGGCATCGGCATGCCAGAGGTGGGTATTTTTGATAATGCGCAGCCAAATGCCTTTGCCACCGGCTGGAACAAAAATAACGCACTGGTGGCTGTATCGACTGGTTTGATCCACACGATGACCCCTGATGAGGTAGAGGCTGTCTTGGCGCACGAAATCGGGCATGTGGCCAATGGTGATATGGTGACTTTGGCGCTCATCCAAGGCGTGGTGAATGCCTTTGTGATGTTCTTTGCGCGTATTATTGGTAACTTTGTTGATCGCGCGATCTTTAAGAATGAAAGCGACTCACCAGGCATCGCCTACTTCATCACCAGCATCGTGATGGATATTCTGCTGGGTGTCTTGGCCTCGGCGATCGTGATGTGGTTCTCACGCCTGCGTGAATATCGTGCCGATGAGATGGGTGCTAAGTTAGCTGGCCGCGATCAGATGATCAGCGCGCTAAATGCACTGCGTCCTGCTGAAGCGCGTCCTGATCAGATGCCAGAGTCGATGAAAGCTTTTGCCATCGCATCAGGCCAGTCGCAGGGCTTTAGCATCGCCAATCTGTTCCGCTCACATCCGACGCTGGACGATCGCATTGCCGCCTTGAATAAACTCCATGGCTGATCACTGATTTATACCTCTAAAAAAAGACTGTTTATATAAACAGTCTTTTTTTGTTTAATGACAAAAAGGATCGAGCTCATCTTCAGCATCATCTTTGCCATCGCTATTTTTATTTTGATCAAGCACCACCTCAAAAGGCTCAAGCACTGGTTTTAGGCTATCCGCCTGAGCTTTTGGTAGGACTTCATCAGCATCCAGTGCGTATTGACCGAGTAGCTGCTGTAGCTTGCTGGGTGCAAGTAGCACTTGTAGTACTTCTTTGCCCATCTCATCATAGCTATTGCCCGTGATGACACCCAGACCGTGCAGGGTGTTTTTGAGTCCGCCAGCATGATAAGGCAGGGTGAGTGTAAACTCTTTGAGTTCGCCTGAGAGCAGCTCTTGTACGGCGATCATCAGCTGATCGATGCCTAGATTTTCACGAGCGGAGACATAGACGCGATGCGGCACACCATGATCTTGATAATAGATGGCAGGTGGCTCGTCGCTTTTGTCGATTTTGTTATGCACAAGTAAAATCGGTGCATCGGCTTTGATTTGGGCGAGTACATCATTGACCGCGGCGATCTGCTCATGGCGATCTTCGCTGGCGGTATCGATGACGTGTAGTAGCAGATCGGCTTCAAGCGTCTCTTCGAGCGTTGCATGAAAGCTTTCGACCAGCTCATGCGGTAGATGACGTACAAAGCCGACGGTATCTGCCAGTACGACATTGCCGACACCAGGCCATTTGACACGGCGAAGTGTCGGATCAAGGGTGGCAAATAGCTGATCGGCAGCATAGATGTTATCATCAGCTAGGCGGTTAAAGAGTGTAGACTTACCAGCGTTGGTATAGCCGACCAATGAGACGGTAGGGATTTCGGACTTTTGGCGTTTGGCACGACCTTGGGCGCGAGTTTGCTTGACCTTATCGAGCTTGGCCTTGAGCTGACTGACACGGATTTGTAGCAATCGGCGGTCGGTCTCTAGCTGAGTTTCACCCGGGCCGCGCAGACCGATACCGCCTTTTTGACGCTCAAGATGCGTCCATCCGCGTACCAGTCGTGTGGCAAGATGATTAAGCTGAGCCAATTCTACTTGTAATTTACCTTCATAAGTACGAGCACGCTGAGCAAAAATATCAAGGATTAATCCTGTGCGGTCAAGCACGCGACATTTTAGGATTTTTTCAAGATTGCGTTCTTGGCTTGGCGTAAGTGTGTGATTAAAAATCGCCACCACATCGCCTTTTTCGTCATCCGTGCTCTCACGGAAGCGACGCACGGCATCGGCGATTTCATCGGCTTTACCAGTACCGACGAAGTATTTGGCGTGCGGCTTACTGCGACTGCCGGTGATGATTTCGATTTCGTTAGCACCAGCTGAATGCACCAATAGGCGAAACTCTTCCAAATCATCAGGATTGACGATTTGATGAATGTCAAGATGAACCAAAATGGCATTTTCGCCACCTTCATGTCTGTCAAAATATTGCAAATTTTATCCTTTTGATAATTTATAGTATAAATATAAAATAAATAATTGGGTCAATACACCATGGGCGAGTGCTTTATATGGGGGCAAGATGAGTCAACTTAAATGCTTGATGGGTATTATCTTAACAAATCCATACCAATCACAAACCGTGCAAACCCAATCATCTGCGGTGTGATTCACCCAGTGATTTATGCTATTATAAGGCATTTTTGGGATGAAGTGAGTTTTTTATGTCACAGCGAGCAATCAGACAGCTATACGCACACGGTAAGATTTTGGAGCTATCCACGCCCAAGGTGATGGGAATCTTAAATGTCACGCCAGATTCATGCTCACGCTATCATGGGGTGGATCGGGCACTTGCTCATGCCGAATCGATGATCGCTGATGGCGTGCATATCATCGATATCGGCGGCGAATCGACACGCCCCAATGCGACCGCAGTTGGCACAGATGAAGAGCTTCGCCGTGTCGTCCCTGTGGTGCAGGCGATTCGCTCGGCGTTCGGCGATGAGATTTGGCTGTCGCTTGATACCAGCAATCCTGCGGTGATGCAAGCAGGTATCGAATCGGGCGCAGACATCATCAATGATGTGCGAGCACTGCGACGAGATGGGGCGGTGCAGATGGCGGCCAAGCTTGGTGTGCCTGTGGTGCTGATGCACAGCCGCGGTGAGCCTGATACGATGGATGAGTTGGCGGTATATACTGATGTCATCCGTGAAGTCATCGACGAGCTGTCGCACAGCATTGAGCGGGCGGTGTCAGCTGGGGTGGCTCGTGAGCAGTTGGTGATTGATGTTGGCATGGGCTTTGCCAAGACTTATGAGCATCACAAGATGCTGATGACGCAGCTTGATACTTTTATTCGCCATTTTGATTTGCCGATGTTGTTTGGGGTGTCTCGTAAGCGGTTTTTGGGTGAAATATTGCAGCGTACGAGGTTGGATAGCCTACAAAACCATCAGCCGCATGATCGAGATGTCATCGGTGCGGGGATGTCGCTATTGGCGGCGCAACAAGGTGCAAGCATCGTGCGTGTGCATGATGTCGCCAAAAGCGTACAGATGCTATCGATGTGGCAGCAGATTTATGGTGGGTGATGCCATGAAGCGGCTCTTACACTTTTTGGATCATGCGTTTGTCTGGTTTTGTCGTGTGGTATTTTGGGGATTGTTAATTATATTACTGGTTGTGATTCTTGATGGAATAATCGGTATGATTAAAAGCACAATCAGAACAGGCGATCCCTTGGATTATTTGTTCGGTCCTTACAAAATTGAATTAAGAAACAATTATTACTTGGTTGAAGGTTTTTAGCACTACGATTCATATTGGTTACAGAACTGGGATGATCATGCCATTACCAATTACTACATTAATGAAATGTACCAAAAAACCGATCCTATTACTGGTATCGTTGATTATAAAAAATCCGGTAAATATTACTTGCTCTTAACAATGGATATCGGTTTGTGCGATACAATCCATGGTGGATTAGATGCAGTTCCAACAACCATCAGTGCTTACCATGTATTTAATTATTTGGATAGATGGGTGGTTAGCTTTGATAGTTATCAAAAATATCAAGTATTTTTAACCAACCATAATATCACAGAGTATCCACTCAAAGCATCGGAGCGTTATTTAAGTAGGGTGGAGAGCGAAGAAAAAGCGCGACAAAAATGTATCAATTTCCCAGATGATTGGCACTGGCAAAAGCCAGAATTATCCACCGCTCAGTAGTAAATTAACCCAATTCATGAATCATATGCAGTGCTGTCAATGCCACCACAGGGGCGGTCTCGGTGCGTAATACTCGCTCGCCAATCGTCCAAGGCACAAAGCCATGCTCGGTGGCAAAGCTAATCTCAGCAGGGGATAGGCCGCCTTCAGCACCGATTAATAGAGTGATGGAGCTAGGCAAGGGATTTGGGAAAGCGGGCTTGCCATCTGACAATGCCAGTACCAATTTAAGCGCATCTGCACAATCTGCCACCCATGACTCAAGCGGTACAGGCGGAGTAATGGATGGGATGATGTTCAATCCACATTGTTCACAAGCGGCGATCGCCACACCTTGCCAATGTTCGATTTTCTTAAAATCTCGCTCATATTTTAGATGTGCTTGACAGCGTTCACTGGTCAGTAGTTGAATCTGATGCACGCCCATTTCACACGCTTTTTGAATGGCATAATCCATGCGATCGCCACGACTCATCACAAGTCCGATACTGACTGCAAAAGGCGGTGTGCGATTGATGGGGTTATGGGCATGAAGCTTGGCTTGTGATGATTTTTTATCAATACTAATCAATTCTGCCGTATATTCACCACCTGTACCATCAAACAGCACTGCAGTGTCGCCCACTTTGGCGCGCAAAACCTTGCACCAATGATGATAGACGCCATCAGGTAAGGTGATGCTTTGACCGATCAGCGTCGTAGATAAAGGCGTCTCAATAAAAAATCTGGACATGATTCATCAATAAATGGTAAGAAAAATTAAAAACCGTGATGAGTCAATGCTCATATAAACTGGCATCAACTCAGGGACGGTTTTTGGATAAATTAAATTAATCCCAAGCTTTCGACCAAGGCTTTGTTTGGCTCGGTATGGTTCATGCTATAAAAATGCAAGCTTGGCACGCCTTCACTAATCAAGCGTTCGCACAGCTGATGCACGATATCAAAGCCAAATTGACGGATGGCTTTTCTGTCATCGCCATAGTCGGCAAGCTGTTTGCGGATATAGCGTGGGACATCGGCACCACAACCATCTGCAAAGCGGATTAGGTTTGATGCGTTGGTGATTGGCATGATACCTGCGATGATAGGGAAGTCATCTTGATGCACACCTTTTTTTGCCAAGCGGTCACGCAAGAACAGATAGCTGTCAGGATTGTAGAAAAATTGGGTGATGGCTTCGTTTGCACCAGCATGATATTTGGCAACCAGATTATCAATATCTGCTTCAAAATTACGCGCCTGTGGATGCATCTCAGGATAGGCGGCAACTTTGATGGAGAAGTGATCGGCACTGTGTTCACGAATGTATTTGACCAAATCCAGTGCATAAGGCAGCTCACCATAGCCGACCTGACCTGATGGCAAATCACCACGCAGTGCCACCACGCGATCCACGCCCAGTGCTTTATAATAATCCAGTAGCTCGCCGATTTGTGATTTGGTGTCGCCGATGCATGACATATGTGGAGCGATTGGTGTGCTGCCTTTTTCGATGAGCGCCTTGACGATGCCCAATGTGCGTTCACGCGTTGATCCACCGGCGCCATAGGTAACTGAGAAGTATTTTGGATTCAGAGCATTCAGCTCATCAAAGACGCCAAGCAACTTGTCTTGACCTTCGTCGGTCTTGGTAGGGAAGAACTCAAACGAAAATGGTGTCTTGGCTTTGGTGGTGCGTTCGCTGACCGAGTGTGTGGCCACTTCATGAATATCGGTTTTTAGTTCATGCAGCAGTTTTTCGATGGCGGATAGACGCTCTTGGGTTTTGGCTTTCATGGGTCTCTCGTGATGATAGGATGATCCAAAGCTAAGCTTGGATGAAAATCATCAGATTATAGCAGAAATGGGCGGATTTGTTAATTTGAATTTCACATTCTGATCAGGATTAACAGATCAATGCACTCATCATAAGGCGGTGTAAATAAAACCCCACGATACATCGTGGGGCAAAGCTGTAGGCGATCACCAGCGAATCGGCGTGATGTGCGGATTGCCTGATTTTAGGTGCTCATAAGTACCTTTGACAAAGATATCTTCGTTCACGGTATTGATATTGGTATGACCACAGAATGCCATGGTGATGTCACATTCTTTGTAGATGATTTCAAGGGCGCGGCGGACACCGTCCTCGCCATACGCACCAAGACCATACAAAAATGAGCGACCAATCATTGTGCCTTTTGCACCTAGGGCGATGGCTTTTAGGACATCTTGACCTGAGCGAATACCTGAATCTAGCCATACTTCACAGTTTGAATTTTCGGCATGAGCAGCTTGTACACAGTCAGACAGTGCAGCGATCGATGATGGCGCACCATCGAGCTGACGGCCACCGTGGTTTGAGATGACCATCGCATCAGCACCAGAGCGAGCTGCAAGGATGGCATCTTCAGGCTCCATGATGCCTTTGATGATCAGTGGGCCGCCCCACAGTTCTTTGATGCGAGCGACATCATCCCAGTTGAGACTTGGGTCGAACTGCTCAGCTGTCCATGATGATAGGCTTGATAGGTCGGTAACACCCTTGGCATGACCTGCGATATTGCGGAAGGTGTGACGCTTGGTGCCAAGCATATTAAAGCACCATTCAGGCTTGGTCATTAGGTTTAGGATGTTTTTTAGGGTTGGCTTTGGTGGCGCTGATAGACCGTTTTTGATGTCTTTGTGGCGTTGGCCAAGTACTTGTAGGTCAGCGGTCAAAATCAGTGCCGAGCAGTTGGCAGCTTTGGCGCGATTGATCAGATTTTGCATGAATTCTTTGTCGCGCATAACATACAGCTGAAACCAAAATGGCTTGGTGGTATTCTCAGCCACATCTTCGATAGAGCAGATAGACATCGTCGATAGTGAAAATGGAATGCCAAATTTCTCAGCAGCACGCGCTGCATGGATTTCACCATCCGCCCACATCATACCAGTAAAGCCAGTCGGTGCGATCGCCACAGGCATAGAGACATCTTGACCGATCATCTTCGTGGCTAGGCTGCGACCTTCCATATCCACAAGCACGCGCTGACGCAGTTTGATGCGGTCAAAGTCAGTTTCGTTATTGCGATAGGTGGTCTGTGTCCACGAACCTGAGTCCACATAGTCGTAGAACATACGAGGCACTTTACGCTCAGCGATGCGGCGTAGGTCTTCGATTTCGGTGATTTTACTTAGATCTGCCATAATAAATTGCTCTTTTGGGTTGTTTTGCATCAATTTTATTTTGATAAAAATTCATTGAAGGACTTTTTTATCAAAATAAAACTGTAAAACAGCTGTGTATTTTACCTGTATTGAGGCATGCACGGCAATAGCTGATTTGTGGTTTTGGGCAATTACTTACAAAAATCATCAAGCGGGCTTGATCTGGCAAACCCGCTTGATGGAGCAGGTTAGGCTTTGGCGCCTGTTTTGCTCATCACAAATAAGAAGAGGATTGGCCAAATGATGGCACCGACCCACCACACTGGGCTAAAGATCAATGCCATACCGATCAGACCGGCCTGTACAACATAATAAGTCATTGAAATCAATGTCTTACGGATCACATAACCTTCACGGTTCACCAGACCAACGACCGCACACGCAGCGACGACATTATGCACCGAGATCATGTTACCCGCAGCACCGCCGACCGCTTGTAGAGCGACGACTTTACCAGCATTGGCAACATCAAGACCGATTTGAGTTGCTGTACCCCATTGAAAATGTGCAAACATCATGTTCGATACAGTGTTCGAGCCTGCGATGAATGCACCCAGTGCACCAATCCAAGGTGAGACCAGTGGCCACATACCTTCAAAGGCACCAGCGGCTGCAGTTGCCAATACTTTTGGCATCGCAAGCATTTGTACCGCTGCATCAGGTGCTGTACCTGAGTTGATGAATACTTGCACCATCGGTACAGAGAACAGCAGTGCAGGTGCTGCAGCAAGCATGGTTTTGGCTGAAGCTGACCAGCTCTTTTTGATCATATCACCTTTCATGTTAAACAGGAAAATACAGATGATCGACACCAATAGCAGTACAGTACCTGGAGAGTAAAGTAGCTGAGTTTTGTTGGTGATGCTTGTACCTAGGATATTGGTATAAGCGATGGTGACTGGGTCTGAGTTCAAGAATGCTTTTAGTGGCTTGACAGTACGAGTCACGATCAAGATTGCGATGATGATCAAGTAAGGGGCAAAGGCGCGCAGCACGCTGAAATTCGGTGCGTTTTTGTCATCGGTATTGGTGATGGCAAGCTCACTCACCCACTCTTTATCCCATGACTCACGAGGGCCGAAGTCAAAGGTTTCTTTTGGCGTCAAAAAGCCACGCTTAGCTGCAGGGATCACCAATGCCATACCGACGATGGCGCCGACGATCGATGGCAGCTCAGGGCCGATGAATTTGGCGGTCAAGGCATACGGTATGGTGAATGCTAGACCAGCAAAGATAGCAAATGGTGCTGCTTTTAGACCCTCAATGAATGAACGCTTTTGACCAAAGAAGCGAGTCAAAAAACCACAAAGAATTAGCGGAATCAAGAAACCAACAGCAGCATGCACAAAGCCAACATTTCCCGAAATATCAAAGATATACGCAGGCAAATCTTTACCGACTGATGCTAGAGCATTTGCCACATCTTCTTTGTTTTCAAGACCTGAGTTAACACCGATCAATAGTGGCGTACCCACCGCACCGTATGATACTGGCGTTGATTGGATAATCAATACTGCCATGACACACGCCATCGCAGGGAAGCCAAGTGCTAGAAGTAGTGGTGCTGCGACCGCAGACGGTGTACCCCAACCGGTTGAACCTTCGATCAAGCAGCCAAACAGCCATGCAACGATGATCATCTGCACGCGACGGTCAGGTGAAATATCCATAAAGCCACGGCGGATCGCTGAGATCGCACCGCTTTCTTTAAGGGTGTTTAGGATAAGAATCGCTGAAAAAACAATGAATAAAACATTGATGGCAGTCAATACGCCATGGATGGTGGCGGCAGCGACTTGGTTGCCACTGGTCTGCCACACAAAATACGACAGCGCTGCGGTTGCCACATAAGCCAAACTCATGGCGTATTTTGCAGGCAGGCGCATCACGACTAATAGTACGAATACGATGATGATTGGCAGCATCGCCAAAAAAGTATACATACCCACTCCTTGTTTATGTAAATCATATACATGCATGGACAAATCTGTGCTGCCCATGCATGCTGGTTAATTGGTCTGTGATGATAGAATTTAACGCTAAACGACCGTTGGTTTGTAACCACAAAACATCAGAGTAAAGGTTAAAAATTGTATAATCGACTAGACAACTTAAAAAGTTGCAGTATTTTACTGAAAAGTAAATTAAATTGCTAGTATTTTGATTATGAATTAAGAAAATTTTGGTATTTTTAGGGGAATATTGATCGATGCCCGCTGTTAAATCATAGCTGATAATCAATGATGACAGGTGCATGGTCGCTAAACCATTGGTCTTTATAGACCCAAGCGCCGACAGTCCGATCACGCCAATCCGGTGAACAGGCTTGATAATCAATACGCCACCCGACATTTTTGGCACGGGCTTGACCACGATTTGACCACCATGAATAGATGTCCGCATCATGGCGTACAACTCGAAAAGTATCAACATAGCCAAGCTCATCATAAATATGATCAAGCCATGCTCGCTCGTGCGGCAGGCAGCCTGATGCTTTTTGGTTACCAGACCAGTTTTTGATATCGATTCGCTTATGCACGATATTGTAGTCGCCACAGACGATGATGGATTTGTTGGTGTCACGCCATGCCTTTAGGATATGGCGGTATTGCTCCAAGAAATGATCTTTGCGAGCTTGGGCATCATCACCTGATGAGCCTGATGGCAGATACAGCGATGCGATATGTACAGGCTCATCGATGCCGTGATGTGACAAATCAAATTCGGCAGTAATAAAGCGGCCTTGACTATCAGCAAGCTCAAAGCCTAAGCCGTCTGTGACAGACACAAAGGGTAGTCGGCTATAAATCGCCGTGCCTGCATAGCCAGCTCGCTCAGCTGGAAATAAGTGGGTATGCCAGCCTTCGGGGTGAAATTTATCCGTCCACTGCTCATGGGTGATGCGTGCTTCTTGGATGCATACGACATCAGCATCGGATGTCGCAAGCCACTCAAAAAAGCCTTTTTTCTCGGCAGAGCGTAGCCCATTGACATTGATGGAGACGACTCGAAGCACCTTGGCAGGGTCGTTATAGATGGCTTTTGATGGCACGACATCATTAGGCTTAACGTCAAAACTTGGTGTCGCTCCCGTTGCCTTTGGCGCGCCTGTGGTGGCGGATTTGGCGATGCGTTTGGGCTTGATGGTGGTAGCGGTGGCGTCAGGTTTATCCGTCAGCGTGCTGTTGGTTTGGGCTTTATTCAAAATGGATTTTGGTTTATTTGACATAGATTGACCGGTCTAATCTTAAATATAAAAAGGGCGAAAACTCGCCCCATGCTACTTGCAACTTGATAAAATAGCAAGCAAAAATTCTTGTTGTTTTATCAATGATTGGCTTTGGTAAATGTGGTGGATTAATTTTGGATATGCTCATCAAGCAAAGTCTCTTCGCTGGATTTCCAATTATAAGCACCGTACAGCACCATCTGCATCTGACGTGTGCAGCGATGCAGCATGGCTTGTTTTTTGGCTTCTAGCTCATCTTTGCTTGGGCGGTCGTCTTCATCCATCAAGTCAGGCATATAAGTCAAATCAAGCCAGTCAATGATCCATGAAAATGACAGATTCACGCCAGTTTCTGCCAATAAATAGCGGTCTTCGCTGCTGATGTGCTCAAAAGCAGGCTGCATACCCAAATCTTCACTCATAATCTTGGCAAAAGTCGCAATCTGCTCACTGATCGCACGGCGTACAGCTTCAGAGCCACCAAAACGCTCCGATGCGATGAACTGCCAATAGCGTGGCTGTGCATTGACCGCCTTAAAAAACAGCTGAACACTTTTGGCAATCTGCCGATCAAAGCTGCGTTTGCGACCCAGCTGCATATGCTCACGAAGCATCGCAAGGGCACTGCCAAGCTCATCTTCAACCAAGGCTTTGCCAAGGCTTTCCATGTCATCAAAATGTCGATAAAACGCGGTCGGCACCACGCCCACTTCACGGGTAACTTGACGTAGGCTAATCGAGCTGTAGCCTTGACCGCTCATGCACAGATCCAGCACGGCATTAAAAAAGGCTTGGCGAGTTTGGCGTTTTTTTTGTTCACGATTGGTGGATTTTTCGACGCTCATGGTTTGTCCATAAATTTGAGTGAATGACTGTATATTATGGATAAAAAGCGCGACAGTTGCAAGCGCTTATCCCAAACTTAGTAAAATTTCTCCAAAAAAATTTCAAATCCGCCCTGATTAATCTACAATCAAAAAAATCACCCATCACACGAACGACAATGGGCGATAAATACATCAGGGGATGTAGCTCAGCTTTGTTTGGTGCAGTCTAGTAGCACTCGATTATTGCTGGTGACGCGAGCATTATTGCCATCAATGGTCAAAGCCATGGGCTGATTGTTTTCGATGCCATTATCGGTGGTGAAGCGAGCAGGATTATCGGGATCTTGATTTAGGTCATACACGATGCTGTCATCGGTCAGGTGTGCTTCGGTTTCACCTTCGTGGTCGTGGACAGCGATGTGAATGGTTTTGCTGCCACATTGGTAGGCATCGCCCTCATCGTGGCTGTGCATATGACCTGCATGGTCATGCTCGTGGTCATGCTCGTCGTGATCATGATCTTGATGATCAGCAGAATCCTCCATCGCATCATGAGCTTCGGCGGCGACAGTGGTCTGGGCAGGCTGCGGCTGCTCGGCGGCAGTTTGTTGTGATTGTTTTTCGCAGGCGGTTAAAGTTAGTGTGGCAATCAATGAAGCCAGTAGAATTTTTTTCATAAGTTACCTATGTGATGGATCGTGATTTATCTAAAATAGCTATATTATAACGCAATGATGCACAATCAACAACATCAAGGTTCTATTTCTATAAAGCAAAGCCCATTTACTTTTGCCAATAAAATAGCGATAAAATCCCAGCGGCAATGAGTGGGCCAACGGGTACGCCGCGCAAAAAAGCCACGCCAAGCACTGTGCCTATCAGTAGCCCTGCAATGACTTGAGGTTCGTTTGTCATCAATTTGACACCGCGACCGCCCAAATAAGCGACCAGTAAGCCCACCATGATGGCGACAAGTGATTTTGGGCTGATAAAAGACTGTAAAATCGTCTCGCTATTTAATTTGCCACTGGCGATGGGCGCTAATACCCCAATGGTTAATATCAAAATACCAAAACTAATCCCATATTTATCAACATAAGGCAGCATCATCTCGCCAAATGGGCTGATCTTAAGGATGATCAATAAGGCGGTCGCTAAAATGATCGTATTATTTTGGCTAAATACACCCAGCGCCAAGAGGATAAATAAGACAATTAAACTTATGTCAAGATTGGCGATATTGGGCATGGGTTATCCAAAAGCGTGTAGTAGGCTGGTGCAAATGGGGATAAATGGTGCGCGCCATCAGTGAACAGCACGCACCATAGTGGAATCAAAGAGGTTGATTTAGCTTGTTTTAGACATTAAATCTAAAATGCATCACATCGCCATCTTGGACGATATAAGTTTTACCTTCTAGGCGAGATTTACCGGCAGCAGCAGCGCCTTTTTCGCCACCATGCTCAATAAAGTCATCATAAGCGATCACTTCAGCACGGATAAAGCCACGCTCAAAATCGGTATGAATCACGCCAGCAGCTTCAGGTGCGGTGGCGCCGACTTTCACTGTCCATGCGCGCACTTCTTTGACACCTGCGGTGAAATAGGTCTGTAGATTGAGTAGTTCATAACCTGCTCGAATCACGCGGTCAAGGCCAGCTTCTTGCATACCTAAGCTCTCAAGAAATTCAGCCTTGTCTGCTTCGTCAAGTAGAGCGATTTCAGCTTCGATTTGGTTGCATAGTGGTACGACGATGGCATCTTCACTGGCTGCAAATTCACGGACTTGATCCAGATAAGGGTTATTCTCAAAGCCATCTTCTGACACATTGGCGATGTACATCACAGGTTTTAGGGTGATCAGACCATAGCTTTTGATGAGTTTTTTCTCGTCAGCATCGATACCTGCTAAGCGTGCAGGCTTACCATCCGCCAAAAATGGCTCGATTTTTTGGAATACAGCTAGGGCGGCTTGAGCTTCTTTATCACCGCCTTTGGCTTTTTTGTTTAGGTTGGTGATGGCACGAGTGACAGCATCAAGGTCAGCCAAGGCAAGTTCGGTATTGATGGTCTCGATGTCTGATAGCGGATTGACACGGCCATCGACATGGATAACATTGTCATCATCAAAGCAGCGTACCACATGGGCGATGGCATCGGTTTCACGGATATTGGCTAGAAACTGGTTGCCCATGCCTTCGCCTTTGGATGCACCAGCGACCAAGCCTGCGATATCCACAAACTCCATACTGGTTGGGATGGTACGCTCAGGATTGACGATTTTTGCTAGTGCTTTTAGGCGTGGATCGGGTACAGGGACGATGCCTGTGTTTGGATCTTTGGTACAAAATGGGAAGTTTTCGGCTGCAATGCCTGCTTTGGTCAGTGCATTAAACAGTGTTGATTTGCCGACATTGGGTAGGCCGACGATACCGCAGTTAAAGCCCATGATGGCTCCTTATCTTAATCATTCACTTAAGTCAAAAAAATGTGCTTATCAATCAATTAAACAAGCTATTATAACAAATTGCCACCAAAAAAGCTTGTTATCATCACAAATTTGTACGAGCTAACCGACTCGGCGACGGATGATACCATAGCAAGCAATACAGATGCTGCAAATGAGCGTCGTTGCGATAAAATAATGATCATTTGAAAAACTGCTAATCATCATCGCGCCGAACATCGGACCGATGGCATTTCCAAGCTCACTAAATGCCGCTGCGCCAAAATAACTGCCACGCAACCCTGTTTTGGCAAATTCATCAATCTGCACGCTGATGGTCGGAATGGTAATGACTTCACCTAAGCTAAACACAAAAAATGCCACGCTCCATGCGACTAACGAGTGATCATCAATAACGATGAATAATAGCTGAGCCAATAACAAAAAAACTATGCCGATTTGAGCACGAGTGGCGATCGATAGTCGGCGAAACAGCCTTAATAGTGGAAATTGAAATACGGTGACGGTAATGCAGTTGACCACGGTCAATAGTACAATCAGTGATGCAGCATCACCGCCAAGTAGTCCCGTGATGATCTGTGGCACGGTGGCATATGCTTGCGAATAGACAATCAATACCAAAAAGATGATGATCAGTAGTAATAAAAACGGCAAATCAGAGCGGATGACTTGCACGGTTTTGCTGAAGTTGGGCAGCTCGTGCGTGGCATGATGTTCAGTGGATTGGATTAATTGATAAATCCAAATCAAATAACCAAAATAAGCCATGGCGGTGATGGTAAACAGCGTATCAGCTTGTGTTAATCCAAACCATAGCCCAAGTAGTGGACCGATGGCGCCAGCCATATTGATGAGAAAATAGCGTAAATATAAGGCAGTTTCACGATCTTTTGGGTCGGATAAGCTGTTGCACATGATGGCTTTGCCAACAACTTCAACCATCGGACGCACCAAGCCTAATAAAGCCATGATGACAAAATACTGCCAAAAGTTGAGCGCAAATGGCAACATGGCATAGCACGCTGTACCAACCAGA
This sequence comes from Moraxella sp. RCAD0137, assembly GCF_002894025.1. Classification (NCBI taxonomy): domain Bacteria; kingdom Pseudomonadati; phylum Pseudomonadota; class Gammaproteobacteria; order Moraxellales; family Moraxellaceae; genus Moraxella; species Moraxella sp. RCAD0137. The sequence goes on along the minus strand of NZ_LTCC01000001.1, from coordinate 341,793 downwards.
CAGCCTGTGAGTAAGAGCGGTTTTTCACCAAATTTATCTGATAAATAGCCAATGTAAATACCAGAAATGGCAGCCACGCCAGCCGAAAACCCCAATATCACACCGACGCCCATTGTTGAGACGCTTTGATTGCTGTTTAGGACAATGATCAAAAATGGCCATGACATAAAGTAGCTGATGCGTACGATAAACCCGCCTATGAGCATCGCCCAGACAGTTTGGTTAAAATTAGCAACAGAAGGGTGGGTTAGGAGTCGTTGGATAAAACGCATACAGCTAGGGCTTATAAAAAGTGGCTATTATAGTACGAAATCCGCCCAAAAACAAAAGCCAGCCAACCATAAAAGCCGTAATAAAATCAATAAGGATGCAGGATAAATATACCAGATCTGCACGACATAGGCGCTTAAGATATGCAAATATTTTTATCAAAAACACTGTCAATTATCCAAAAAATTGGTTATAATCAAAGCAGTTTATGTTTTCCCTTAAACCCATTAGCAAAAGGATATTCCCATGGCTATCGAACGCACTTTATCTATCATCAAGCCAGATGCAGTTGGCAAAAACCACATCGGTGACATCATCGCTCGCTTTGAAAAAGCAGGCCTTAAGCCAGTTGCGATGAAATACAAGCACCTATCACAAGCAGATGCTGAAGGCTTCTACGCTGAGCACAAAGAGCGTGGTTTCTTTGGTGACCTAGTGGCATTCATGACTTCAGGCCCAGTTGTGGTATCTGTCCTAGAGGGCGAAAACGCCGTGCTTGCACATCGTGAAATCCTAGGCGCGACCAACCCACAAGAAGCAGCACCTGGCACCATCCGTGCAGATTTTGCTGTCAGCATCGATGAGAATGCTGCACACGGCTCTGACTCTGTGGCATCTGCTGAGCGTGAGATCGCTTATTTCTTCGGTGCAGACGAAGTATATCCGCGCACGCGTTAATTTTTTGGATCGCCATCGATCTAAATATAAAATCCCTTGAGCAGCCGCTTAAGGGATTTTTTTGGCTAAGGTGATTTAAAAGATGATTTACAAGATCCTTTGACTGATCAACATTATAAAAGCGATGATATCCTTAGCTTTTGTATAAGGCCAATGTAAGCTGGATCAAATCATACGATGAATTTGCTTAACCAAAGATTGACAGCAGTGCTTAGCGGCACTGAAATTTGATTTGATATTCATAATCATCATCGCGGCTTAGATTTGGTGTGGCTTGACCAAAGACAGCACCGACGACGCTGACGCCTTGTTCGATCATGCGACCCGTGCGCTCATCAAGCACGCCATTGTAGGTGGTTTTATCCGAGATGATGACAGGCGAGCGGATGCCGCATTGTTTTTTGGCGGCGGACAGGGCGGCTTCTTGGGCTTTGAGTTTGGTGCTGCCAAGTCCAGTGGTTTCAAGTGTGCCATCAGCGCGTGTCAAGACAGGCGAGGTGCTTGTGGTGCTGGCGCAAGCAGATAATAACGCTGCCGCAGCGAGACTTAAGATGAGTTTTTTCATAAGATTTCCCATAAAAACAAAACAATGCACTGGGCATTTGCCAAAATATTGCCAAATAAACTTGCCTAAATGATGCCATCGGCAAACCGACAGTCATCGGCAGTGATATCAGTATATCAATAATTGCTGCCAGTTCAAGTTAAGTTTTTTGCGCAACTGTAGAAATTTTGTAGAGCGTGAAAGATGATGTCAAGTGGCGCATCCTAAAAAGTGTGATATAATGCGATACATTTTATAAGTAATTTATCAAACACTATCATGTCCAGTTTTCAAGAGCAAAGCCTATTGATCGATGCCCCTGCAGGCGTGCTTGAGGTGCAGATGATTTTGCAGTCAGGTGAGCGATCGGCCAAGGATAATTTGGCCATCATCTGCCACCCCAACCCCACGCAAGGCGGCACGATGAGCAATAAAGTAGTCAGCACGCTGTATCGGTATTGTCGCGATGTGGGCATGGATGTACTGCGCTTTAATTTTCGGGGTGTTGGGCGTTCGACAGGTCGTGTCGGTACTGGTGATGGCGAGTTTTTGGATGCTTTGACGGTGCTGAAGTTTGCCTTGACGCAGACCAAAGCACGGCGGCTGTGGTTGGCAGGTTTTTCTTTTGGTGGCTATGTCGCTTGTCGGGTTGCAGATCATCTCAAGAATGCTGAAGATTTGAATGATGTGCATCTTAGAAATCTTGTGCTGATTGCGCCATCAGTATTGCGTGATGGCATCAATGATTTGACTTGGCACAGCGACCATGCGTTTATGATCTATGGCGATCAAGATGAGCTGGTGCCGCCGGCTGCGATGCAAAATTTTGCTGAACAACATCACATACCGACGACAGTGATTGAGACGGGGCATTTTTTTCATGCCAAGCTCGTTGAACTCAGACAAGCGTTAGAATTTCATACATTAATATAATCAGACTTTTAAGTTATTAAGGAAAATCGATAAGATGAGCGTGCAAACTCCGTTACAGCGATACCAAGCCGCACTGGCCACGGGTGAATTTAGCGAAGATGCGATTCAGTTGGCAGCGGTGACTTATATGGATAATCTGCATCATGAGATATTGGCGGCAGAAGGCGGTCAAAAGTCGGGATGGTTTGCCAGTCTATTTAAAACCAAGCCACAGATGCCAAAGGGTCTGTATATGTGGGGCGGCGTCGGTCGAGGCAAGACTTGGATGATGGACATGTTCTACGATAGCCTGCCGATTGAGCGTAAGATGCGAATGCATTTTCATCATTTTATGCAGCGCGTGCAGCGTGAATTGGTAGCACTACAAGGACAATCCGATCCACTGCAAAAGGTCGCTGACATCATTCATCGTGAGGCGGTGGTGATTTGTTTTGATGAATTTTTTGTGTCGAATGTCTCTGATGCGATGATTTTGGGTGATTTGTTCACCATGCTGTTCGATCGTGGAATTACGCTTGTGGCCACATCGAATATTGAGCCATCAGGGCTGTATAAGAATGGCATCCATCGCGACAGATTCTTGCCTGCCATCGCTCAAGTCGAAAAAAACACCACTGTGATGAACATTGATGCTGGTATCGATTATCGTCTAAGATTATTAAAACAAGCTAAACTATACTCATATCCATTGACCACCGAGACCGATGGCTGGCTGTCTGAGCGTTTTGACACTTTGGCAGGTGGGCAGTCAGTCAGTACCGCACCGATTGTCGTTGCTAATCGTGAGGTGCCGATTATCAAGCGTACTGAGACGATGCTACTGGTTGATTTTCGTGCATTATGCATGCAGCCGCGTGCGGCATCGGATTTTATTGAGATTGCCAATGACTTTAATACGGTGATGGTGGATAATGTACCATTGTTAAATGACACACTGATGGATCCGACCCGCCGATTTATCTATTTGGTCGATGAATTTTATGATCGCCGTGTCAAGCTGCTTGTGCGTGCAGAGCAGTCCATCCTTGAGCTGTATCAAGGCGAAAAGCTGGCGTTTGAGATTGAGCGGACTCGCTCGCGTCTGCTTGAGATGCAATCGGAGGACTATCTGGCGGCTGAGCATCGCTTGGATTAAAATGAATTATTTAGGAACATAACAATGACAAACCCTGTATTGGATATCATCCATCAACGCCGCAGCATTGGCAAATTAAGCTTGCCGATGCCCAATCAAGATGAACTCAACACCGTGCTGCATGCAGCGATGGTCGCACCTGATCATAAGCAGCTCAAGCCGTGGCAGTTTTGGGTATTGACTGATGAGAGCCTTGTGGAATTTGGCAAGGTGTTATTAGATGCAGCCGAAGCAGAAGCCGAGAGTCGTGGTGAGGTGCTTGATGAGGCAACCATTAAAAAGACCTTAACAATGCCACTGCGCGCGCCGATGATCATTGTCATCGCCACCAAACAAAAATATCACGAAAAAGTGCCACCGTATGAGCAGCTTTTGAGTGCTGGCGCTGCTGCTCAAAATATCTTACTTGCGCTAGAGTCGCTCGGTTATAACAGCGTGTGGCGTACAGGGCCGCTATGTAATACCGATGTGGTCAAGGCGCATTTTGGGGTCGGCGTCGATGACACCATCTGCGGCTTGATTTATACTGGCTCAAGTACAGTGCAGATGCCAGCGCGTGAGGCAGTTGACATCAGTGACTATGTCAGCTATCACAACTGATGGCGGATAAGATCGACTGTCAGAACAGTCAGCATACAATAAATAGCTTAATAAAAGGTGCTCTGGTATGAAACTAAAAAAACCAAGCGTACAAAACCCAAAGGTCAAAAAAATCGTCGAGGCTGCCAGTCATAGCCTAGATGATGCGGTGAATGCCATCAAAGAGTCTGGCTTGCCAAATGCGCCAATCATCACAAGCATTGCTGAGATGACTGGCCTAAAAAAGAAAAAGTCTGTGCAGCTGGCTGAGTCGCTGCAAGCAGGGCAGCCTTCGGTGAGCATCGAGAAAATGAGCTTTGCATTCTTGGGCGGTGGCAGTTTTGGTACAGCGATGGCGAATCTGGCTGCCAAAAATGGCTGTGATGCCACGCTGTGGGTGCGCGACAAACGCACAGTCAAATCGCTTAATAAAACACGAATCAACAAAAAATATCTGCCCAACCACAAGCTTGATGACCGCCTAAAATTTAGTCATGATCTACAGGCAGCAGTCACAGGCGTGGATGTGATTTTTGTGGCGGTGCCAAGCTCGGCATTCCGTGAGATGTTGACAAACATCAAGCCTTATATCACCCATCAAGCTGTGGTGTCATTAACCAAAGGCATGGAAAAAGACACATTTGCTTTGATGAGTGACATCATTACCGATGTGCTGCCTGAGGTGAATTTTGGGGTGATGAGCGGCCCGAATTTGGCGGTTGAAATCATGGATAATATGCCATCGGCCACCGTCATCGCCTCAGAGTCCGAGCCACTTCGTAAAGCGGTGCAGACGGCATTGCACAGTGCGTTTTTTCGCGTATTTGCCAGCAATGATGTCAAAGGCGTCGAGCTTGGTGGGGCGTTGAAGAACATTTATGCCATCGCTATGGGGATGGCTGCAGCCTATGAAGTGGGAGAAAATACCAAAGCGATGCTGCTGACGCGGGCATTGGCTGAGATGAGTCGCTTTGGGGTGGCGGTAGGGGCTGATCCTTTGACTTTCTTGGGCTTGTCTGGTGTGGGTGATTTATATGCCACTTGTAGCTCGGTACTCAGTCGTAATTATCGCGTCGGCCATATGTTGGGGCAGGGTATCAGTTTGGATGCTGCCATCAAAAAACTTGGCCAGACCGCTGAGGGTGTGAATACCATCTTGCAAGTGCATACCCGCGCTACCGAATTGGGTATCTATATGCCGATCACTCATGCACTGCATGCGGTGCTGTATGAAAACAAATCAGCACTGGGCGTGGCACTGAATCTGATGGAAAGCGGCTTTAGAAGTGATGTGGAATTTGTGCTACCACATGATGAGATCAATGCCAAATTAAGCCATGAATTTAGCGAAGTGCTTAAAACCAGTGCTGAGGCCAAGCCTAGCAATGAAACTACTGACCCAAACGAGCCAGCCAAATCAACCAAAGATAAAGGTGAGTGATGAAACTGATTTTTGTAAGACATGGTCAAGCAGGCCCATATTGTGAGGATGATGCAGGTCGCGATCTGACCGAATTTGGTCGCATGCAAGCTGCACAGACAGCACACCACATCGCATCCATGCACCAACTGGATCTGATCATCGCAAGCCCTTACAACCGCGCTGATCAAACCGCCAAAATCCTTCAAGAGCAAGCGATCGCTTCAGGGCAGTCGCCAAGCTTTGTCACCGTCAGTAGCATCACGCCAGATGATGATCCTGTGACTGCACTCGATGACATCGACTGCGTCATCCGCGCCAAATTTGACATGGATACCGATGATAAATGCATCGCCATCGTCTGCCATATGCCGATCGTCGCGCGCATGGTGGCGCAGCTTGATGGCTTATCACCAGCTGTATTTGAATTGGCGGAATGCCGTGTGTTACAGACCACTGTCGTGGCAGAGGCTTTGGCGCGTAGTGTTGATGGCTTTATCCCTGATCAGCCATGATGCCATAACATAAAACATAAATTTTGCTTGCAAATCGCTAATTTTTCGGTATAATAACGACTTGGCTTCATCGGTAGCTTCGCAACTGTGTACTATGAACCCCGCCAGGACCGGAAGGTAGCAACGGTAGTAGATACAAAGTGTGCCGAAGATGTGCTGATGAAGTCATTTTTTTTATAAAAAAACCGATGGCTAAGCAGTTGATGACTTGCCATCGGTTTTTTATTGGTGATTGTCAGTTAGGCCAGATAAGGATTATTGATGCCAAGCTTGGCCAGTATCTCAATCTCATAACTCTCCATCGCATCGGCATCTTGATCGCTGATCTCATGATCAAACCCCAACAGATGCAAGATACCGTGAACGACCAAGTGCGTCAAATGCGCATCGAATGTTTTATTTTGTTCTTCTGCTTCTTTTACCACCACTTCGTGACAAAAAACCAACTCACCCAAATCAATCTCTGGTAACTCTTGGAGTAAAAAAGCAGGCAGCTGCGTAGGATAGGACAGCACATTGGTAGCATAATCCTTGGCGCGCGCCTCTAAGTTCAGCTCTCTAGCTTCGATGGCATCGGTAATGTAGAGGCTTAAGGTTTTTGGCTTATGCCAATCATCCTCACTATCTAAAAAATAGCGAAATTCCAAGCCTTGATTGAGCTTTTGATCCATCGTGATGAGCGCTGTGACAAGAATCTGCTCAAAATTGATCGCTTGATACATCACAGATGCTTGCTCGGACAGCGACTCACTGATATTAATAAATACCTGATGCATCACGCACTGCCTTTGTGGTTGTCAGCTTGAGTATTCATTAAAGCTTGTTCGGCAAGTCTTTGTGCTTGCCTGTGTGCCTTTCGCTCAGCGGCTGCCGCTTCTTGCTCTTCATCAAAGGCGTCATAAGCCTGTACGATCTTTTGTACCAAATGATGACGCACCACATCTTTACTATCAAAACGCGTGATGTGAATTTCATCAATCTTGGACAAAATCTGTAATGCCTGTGCCAGACCTGATTTATGACCGCGAGGCAAATCCACCTGTGTCATATCGCCTGTGATGACTGCGCGCGAGCCAAAACCCAATCGCGTCAAAAACATTTTCATCTGCTCTGGCGTGGTGTTTTGGGCTTCATCTAAGATCACAAAAGAGTTATTGAGCGTACGACCGCGCATATAAGCCAAAGGTGCGACTTCGATCACTTGGCGCTCTAATAGCTTACCGACCTTTTCAAAGCCGAGCATCTCATACAGCGCATCGTATAAAGGACGCAGATAAGGATCGATTTTTTGGGTCAAATCACCAGGCAAAAAGCCCAATTTTTCGCCAGCTTCGACGGCAGGACGCACCAGTAAGATGCGTTCAATCTCACCGCGCTCAAGCATGTCCACCGCGCACGCTACTGCCAGATAGGTCTTACCTGTACCAGCAGGGCCGACGCCAAACGATACATCGGAGATGAGAATTTTTTTGACATACTGCTGCTGATTGTGGCCGCGCGGGGTGATTTTCCCTTTTCTGGTACGCAGCGAAATGGCATCATAGCTGGCATTTTGGGTATCTGTCTGCGCATCGTCATCCATTTGGCGAGATAGGCTAGATTGGATAATCAGATGCAGCTCTTCGCCTGTGATGTCTTCTTGATCCTTGGCAAGCTCTGCAAGTTTACCAAGAATCAGTTCGGCATGTTCAACCGCTGATAAATCGCCTGTTAAGATAAAGGCATCTTGGCGATGGGTAATCTGGATATCGAGTCTTTCTTGAATGTATTTGATATGCTTGTTATATTCGCCCAATAAAGTACGCAGCTGCTGCGTGTTTAGGTCAGTGTGAATGGTACGAGTAATGCTCAATGAATCATCCTTTTTTGGTTAGAATTAAAATACATGCGATTGCTTAACAGCATTATTAGGGCGATCGACAAAAATTCAATGGCAAATCATCTAATTTCTGATAACTTAGTAAAATTAGATGTCACTAAAAAAGCAGCAGTTGACTCAATCGACTGCTGCTTTGGTACTCTGACTTTGGCATCTAAAAGCCAATCTTATTATTTTGACGATTGCTTTTTATCGGCATTCAATAGGTGAGTTTCAAGATAATGAATATTTTGGGCTTCTTCACAAAATGCTTCATCTTGTAAAATCACATCACGGTGCAGCGGAATGTTGGTTTTAATGCCTTCAATCACCAGCTCATCGAGTGCATGCAAGGTCTTGGCAATCGCTTGGCGGCGAGTTTGGCCATGACAAATCAATTTGCCGATCAAAGAATCATAATAGCTTGGAATGCTGTAGCCTTGATACAAATGTGAGTCAAAGCGGATGCCCGAACCGCTTGGGGCGAATAGCTGACCAATTTTGCCAGGTGATGGCATAAAAGTCTTCGGATCTTCGGCATTGATACGGCACTCGATGGCGTGACCGCGAATGGTAATCTCATCTTGATGGTATGACAAGCCATAACCTGCAGCGATCTTCAGCTGCTCAACCACAATGTCAAGGCCTGTGATCATCTCAGTCACAGGATGCTCGACCTGTACGCGCGTATTCATCTCAATAAAGAAAAACTCACCATCTTCATATAAAAATTCAAAAGTACCAGCGCCACGATAGCCGATCTGCTCACAGGCACGAACACAGGCCTCCAAGATCGGTGTGCGTACATCATCAGGAATGTCAGGTGCTGGCGCTTCTTCGAGGACTTTTTGATGGCGGCGCTGTAGCGAACAGTCGCGATCAAACAAATGCAGAGCATTGCCATTGCCATCACCTAAGACCTGCACCTCAACATGGCGAGGATTTTTTAAGAAGCGCTCCATATATACGGTGTCATCACCAAAGGCGCTTTGAGCTTCGGTCTTAGCGGCTTGAACTTGGTTAAGCAGCTCTTCAAAGCGCTCAACCACACGCATGCCGCGACCACCGCCACCAGCAGCTGCCTTGACGATGAGCGGAAAGCCAATCTTGCGCGCTTGTTCTTCGGCATTATGCAGAGTGATGGCACCTACCGAGCCAGGCACGGTGGGAACACCAGCTTCTTTCATTGCGTTGATGGCAGAGACTTTATTCCCCATCAAGCGAATGTGCTCAGGATGTGGGCCGACAAAAGTCAAGCCAGCTTCTTCGACGCGTTCGGCAAACTCGGCATTTTCTGACAAAAAGCCATACCCTGGATGGATGGCATCGGCGCCTGTCACCTCTGCTGCAGCCAGCAGTGCATTAATGTCCAGATAGCTTTGAGCGGATGGAGCATTGCCAATACATACCGCCTCATCAACGAAGCGCAAATGCATCAAATCCTTATCGGCGGTCGAGTACACGCCCACCGTCGCGATACCCAGCTGCTTACATGCGCGCACGATGCGCAGAGCAATTTCGCCGCGGTTGGCAATCAGTAGTTTTTTAATCATGGCGTATCTCTGTTAGGCTTTGTAACGGATGACAGGCTGACCAAATTCTACCACCTCAGCATTGCTCACCAAAATCTCTTCGATGATGCCGCTTTGAGTGGCCTCTAGTGGGTTCATGATTTTCATCGCTTCGATGATGCCCAGAGTATCGCCAGCTTCGACCTTTTGGCCGACTTTGACAAATGGCGGATCATTTGGACTTGGCGCAGAATAGAACACGCCTACCATTGGCGAAGTCTCAAGCTTGCCACTTGGTGTTTTGGCGACGGGAGCGGCAGCGGCAGCAGGTGCGGCAACTTGTGGCGCGGCGACGGTCTGAACGCCAGTATTGCGAGTCAGACTGATGTATTTGTCATCGTGGCCATATTCCAGAGTCAACAAATCTTTTTCTTCCATCAGATCGACAAGTTCGCGAATTTTTTTGATGTCCATCAGCATCACCTTTGATAAATATGTTAATACAAAAAATTGTCAAGATCATTCAATGAGCCATGACAAAGTACTATGGTTGGCATTATGGTCATTGTGCCAATTGCAAAAAATTTTCTTTATATAGTGTACATTCGTTTTATTTTATTGCAAGTGTTTTTTGTAATATTTTGGTACAAATTTAGCCAAAGGGTGATTTTTGGGCGTATTTAGATAAATTTTGGCACGGTATAACTGTCATTATCATCAAGCCAGTCGGGTTTGACCCATTTTTGAGCATCGATGAATTGATAATTTGCCATCTTTTGCAGCAGTACATCGATGTCATCAGCCACACAAATCAGCTGCAGATTGGCATTGGGCATAAATCCTGCCGCTGCTGTATGTGCCAAAAGCTGTAGCAAAGGATCAAAAAAGCCCTCGATGTTCAGCACGCCGATGGGTTTTTGGTGTTGGCGCAGCTGAGCCAAAGACAACACCTCAAACAACTCTTCATAAGTGCCAATGCCACCAGGCAGAGCGATGAAAGCATCACCAAACTCGATCATTTTAAGCTTGCGGCTGGCCATGTCATCGGTGATGATCAGCTGGCTTAGTCCTTGATGTGCTACTTCTTTGTCCTTTAAGAAGCCTGGAATGACACCGATCGTCTTGCCGCCATGTGCGATGACGCTATCAGCCACCGTGCCCATCAAGCCCACATTGCCACCACCATATACCAGTGTGATATCACGCTGTGCCAAAGCCTTGCCCAGCGCTTGGGCGGCTGCATAGTAAGCAGGTGTGTCACCAAAGTTAGAGCCACAATAAACGACCACCCGTCTAAAGACATATCGTGGGCTGCTTGAATCTGTTGGTGTATTGCTAAATGGGGTGCTTAAGCTCATGTGTAATCCAAAAGGCAGGTTAGGGATATTCTGGTGTGTCTAACACTTGCTTGATGTGTGCTTTATAGGGCATCAGCAGCGGAATGATCGCCTCAGTTACCAAAGCTTTACGATAACCCAATAATTCAGCGGGCAGCTGCTCGATTTGACCTTCATCAGCCACCAAAACCAACAAATCGTTCATCCAGCGGTTTTTCAGTAAAAGATTGGCAGGAATCTGATGCTCGGCGCTGTACTGATCGATGGCTTTGGCCAAGTCGTTTTTAAAGGGTTTGCTTTTACTGTGATAGTTGGGTGGCGGTGGCGGTGGCAGCTCTTGTTCGGGCATGGCCTTGACTTGGCGGATGATGCGAACGATTTCTTCGCCGTAGCGTCTTAGCACCGCGCGGTTGATGGTGGTGCGTGCCAATAAGCGGATGCTGTCAGGCATTTCTTGCACAATTTCGCGCAATGCTTGTTTGCCTAAGATGAAGCTTTTGGGTTCGTTGGTCGCTTTTGCCAGTGTCTCGCGCCAGATGGTCAGATGCTTGAGTACGCCCAGTTGACGACGGTCGTAAATCGGGGCGATCAGATCCAGATATAGACTGTCGCTATCTTGATTTTGAAGTGCGTGCAGCTCGTTGGCATAATGATGGCTGTCTTCGACCACGCACGATAGAATCTGCCGTGATTGCAATGTTTGCTGTACCGCTTGATACAGCGCCAATAAATAGCGCACATCATTGGCGGCATAGGTTTCTTGCTCAGTGGTCAAAGGTCGGGCAAGCCAATTTGACTGACTTTCGCCTTTATCAATCTGTATGCCCAAAATCTCATAAAGCGCCTGACTGTAGCCCGCTTGCAGCTTACCGGATAAATATGCCACGCCAATTTGCACATCAAAAATATTGGTTAGCGGTGGGCATTTGGCAAGCAAATAAAAAATGCCCAAATCCTCACCACAAGCATACCATACCATCGTTGGCACTTCGATCAGCGCTTGCCAAAACTCTGTCAAATCAAGCTTTGGCGCATCCACAAGATAAATCGCTTTGCCAGTATTGACCTGTACGAGCGCAAGAATCGGATAATAGGTGGTGCGCTTGATGAACTCAGTGTCCAATGCCACGACATCGACGCTGTCAATCTCATCAATCAATGCGTACAAAGCTGTGTTATCTTGAACCCAGACGACAGGCAGCGCTTCGGCGGCACTGGTATCGAGGCTGATTTTGGGAAAATTAAAGGCTGGATGTGTCATAAGTGTCTATTAAATGGAGCTGCGATTTTGTAGGGCTTGATGAAGGGTGATGCTATCCACATACTCAAGCTCTCCACCCATCGGAATCCCTTGTGCTAGGCGCGTCACCTTGCCGACATAAGAGCGCACGGCATCATAAATAAAAAATGCGGTGGTTTGACCCTCGACGGTCGCGCCAGTGGCCAAGATCAGCTCATCAATGGCAGAATGCTGGATGCGCGCGATCAGCTTATCAATGTGCAGATCATCGGCATTGATACCATCGATCGGTGACAGATGACCACCCAAGACAAAGTATTTGCCTCGATAAGCGCCACTTTGCTCGATGGCCATCACATCCGATGCGCTCTCAACCACGCATAGCAGGCCATCATCACGGCGTGGGTCGGCGCAAATCGGACAAATCTCATCATCGCTGAATGAATGACAATGATGACACTCGATGATCTCGCGCATGGCGGTCTCAAGCGTCTGGGCTAGGCTGATGCCTTGCGCGCGCTTTTTGGTCAATAGATGTAGTGCCATGCGTTGAGCAGATTTTTGTCCGACGCTTGGTAAGATTTGTAGCTCTTTGATGAGTCTATCAAGCTTTGGGGTGAGCATGATTAGCCAAACAAGCCTTTCATGCTTGGTGGCAAGCCCATACCAGTGGTCGCACCAGCCATCACTTCTTCGTATAGCTCATCGGCTTGACGGACAGCGTCATTCACCGCTGCTGCGACCAAATCTTCGATCATATCTGGCTCATCATCCATTAGGCTAGGGTCGATGGATAGACGCTTGATGACATGACGGCCTGTCATGGTAACTTTGACCAAGCCGTTACCTGCTTCGCCATGGACTTCTTTGGTGGCAAGGCTTGCTTTGGCAGCTTCGACATTTTGTTCGACTTGCTTTTGCATGGCTTGGGCTTGTTGCATTAGGGCTTGAATGTTCATAATTGTTTCCTAGATTTATGGTAATTAAATAGGGTTATTTGGCTTATTATAGCATAAGTTTGCCAAAAAAATAAGCACCGCTTATCGCAGTGCTTATTGGGGGAGTGTGCTGAATTACAGCTTACACGCACCGCCAGCGCAGCCATCGTCCAAGTCGCCTTGGGCATCATCTGCACCATCACGGGTGTTGTGGTAATACAAGGTTTTGACACCAAATTTATAAGCAGTCAATAGGTCTTGAATCAAGACTTTCATTGGTACTTTATTGCCTTCAAATTTGGCAGGGTCATAGTTGGTGTTCGCTGAGATAGACTGGTCAATGAACTTTTGCATGATACCCACAAGGCGTAGATAGCCGTTATTATCAGGGATATTCCACAGTAGCTCATACTGAGATGCCAAGCGTTCAATCTCAGGCACGACTTGTTTTAAGATACCATCTTTACTTGCCTTGACCGACACCAAACCACGAGGTGGCTCAATACCATTGGTCGCATTGGCAATCTGAGAGCTGGTCTCGGATGGCATCAAGGCTGATAGAGTAGAGTTTCTAAGACCGTGTGTCTTAATGTCGCTACGCAAACCTTCCCAGTCTAGATGTAGCGGCTCGGCACAGATGCTATCAAGGTCTTTTTTGTAAGTATCAATTGGCAAGATACCTTTACTATAAGTTGTCTCATGAAACCATGGGCAAGCACCTTGCTCTTTGGCAAGTTTGTTTGATGCTTTTAATAGGTAATATTGTAGCGCTTCAAAGGTGCGATGAGTCAGACCTAATGCCGCTGCATCCGAATAGCGAGTACCATTTTTGGCAAGATAGTAGGCATAGTTGATGACGCCTACGCCAAGAGTGCGACGGTTCATGCTACCTTTTTTGGCGGCGATGACTGGATAATCTTGATAATCAAGCAGAGCGTCTAATGCACGCACAATCAGCTCGGCAGGCTCTTCGATGTCGGATAGATTCTCAATTTTGCCAAGGTTAATCGCCGATAGTGTGCATAGAGCGATTTCGCCTTTTTCATCATTGATGTTGTCAAGCGGTGCGGTTGGTAGAGCGATTTCCATGCACAGATTTGATTGACGAATCGGTGCGATGCTTGAGTCAAATGGGCTGTGCGTATTGCAGTGATCGACATTTTGGATATAGATACGACCAGTGCTGGCACGCTCTTGTAGCATCAGACTAAATAAATCTCTGGCAGCGACTTTACGCTTGCGGATGCTGTCATCAGCTTCATACAGTGTATAGAGTCGCTCAAATTCGTCTTGATCAGCAAAGAATGCTTCATACAGCCCTGGCACATCTGATGGTGAGAACAGGGTGATTTCTGTACCTTTGATTAAGCGAGTGTACATGGTTTTATTCAGCTGTACGCCATAATCCATGTGACGAACACGGTTGTCTTCAACACCACGGTTGTTCTTCAGTACAAGTAAGCTTTCGACTTCTAAATGCCATAGCGGATAAAACAGCGTGGCCGCTCCGCCTCGTACGCCGCCTTGCGAGCAGGATTTGACCGCTGCTTGGAACATTTTGAAAAATGGGATACAGCCAGTATGCTGCGCTTCACCACCACGGATAGGACTGCCAAGCGCACGGATGGCACCGGCATTGATACCGATACCAGCACGCTGTGAGACATAGCGGACGATGGCTGATGTGGTGGCATTGATGCTGTCAAGATTGTCCCCGCATTCAATCAGCACACATGAGCTGAACTGGCGAGTCGGCGTACGCACACCTGCCATGATGGGTGTTGGTAGCGAGATATAAAAATTAGAAGTCGCATCATAAAAACGCTTGATATAGTCCAGTCGCTCCGCCTTATCATAAGCGGCAAATAGGCACATCCCGACCAAGATGTACAAAAACTGCGGACTTTCAAATACTTGCTTGGTCACACGGTCTTGTACCAAATACTTACCCATCATCTGCTCAACAGCAGCATAGGCAAGGTTCATATCACGGCTATGGTCGATGTAGTCGTTTAGCTCATTAAACTCATCAACGCTATAATCGGCCAAGATGTGTTTGTCATACTTACCTTGTTCGGTCAATTTTTGGACATGGGTATATAGATGTGGTGGCTCAAACTCACCATAGGCAATCTTACGCAAATGGAAAATTGCCAAACGAGCTGCCAAATATTGATAATCAGGCGTCTCGGCACTGATTAGGTCTGCTGCTGCCTTGATGATGGTTTCGTGAATGTCACGAGTGCGAATGCCATCATAAAATTGGATATGAGATTTTAGCTCAACTTGAGAAACAGAGACATTATGCAAGCCTTCGGCAGCCCAGTCAATGACTCGATGGATTTTATCCAGATCAATCAGCTCTAGGCGACCATCGCGTTTGGTCACTTTGATTTTGTCAATATGTGTCATTACTGCTCCCAATATGCTAAAAACTTGCGATGACTTGCGTACTAATTTGCCAAAAATATCTGATTCTAAAGCAATTATTCAACAAAAAATCATCAAAAAATCAATATGGCATTATTTAAAAAGTTACACCATATCTAGTGCATAGAATAAATTTAGGCAACAATATAGCCTATTTTTTCTAAAAATAAAAGATTGTCAAAACATTAAAAATATGCTTTATCGGCAAAAAATCTATCACTTTTTTACCAAAGCCAATAATGGCAAGGCTTACGAACATAAAAAATTTTTTTGAGTTTTTTGTAACGCAAACCAAGGAGGTGTTGATGGTTTAATTTTAATAAAATTGTTGAGATTTTGGATTGAATAATCTGAATAAAAAAAGGCCGTAAGCAATCTGCTTGCGACCTTAATAAACGCTAAAATAACATACAAAAGCATCCCTCAAGACAAAATGATGACTGATATATTTTTAGAATATTAATTAATAAAACTAATCAATTTTGACAAATTTTGCCGTCTTAAAAGAGGGCGTCTTTTGAGATGGACGACGATCTTGGCGTTCTTGACGGCGTTCGTATTCTTCATGCTTTTTGCGACGCACTTCACGAGATTTGAGTGGCTTTTTATGGATACGCGCTTGTTTTTCTTTGGCGGCGGTATTTAGACCCGTGCCTTGACGCTGGCGCAGACCGACAGATTCGACCAATTTGCCGATTTCTTTGGCGTCAAGTTCGATAAAGCGACCAGTGCGTAGCTCTTTTGGCAGAATCATCGTACCATAACGGGTGCGAATCAAGCGAGACACCTTCAGGGTTTGGCTTTCGAACATACGACGCACTTCACGCTTGCGACCTTCTTTGATGGTGACATGATACCATTTATTGACACCTGTACCGCCACCTTCTTTGATGTCGTCAAATTTGGCAAAGCCATCTTCAAGCTCGACACCTGCGGTCAGTGCGCTTGCGATTTGTGGGGTGACTTCGCCTAGGACACGCACGGCATATTCACGCACGACTTGGCTGGATGGGTGCATTAAGCGGTGAGCCAGTTCGCCATCATTGGTGAATAACAGTAGCCCTGATGAGTTAATATCTAGGCGGCCAACCATCACCCAGCGATCGCCGGTGAGCTTCGGCAGACGGTCAAACACCGTTGGACGGCCTTCAGGATCGCTGACAGAGCAGATTTCCCCTTCAGGCTTATAATAGGCAAGTACACGACGGCGTTTTTCTCGCTCGGCTTTTAGACGGACAGGGCGACCATCGACACGGATTTCATCGGTCAAGCTGGCTCGATCGCCCAGTGTCGCAACTTTACCATTGATGGAGATGCGGCCAGCTTTGATGATTTCTTCAAGACCGCGGCGAGAGCCAAGACCGATGCGAGCTAGGAGTTTTTGTAGCTTTTCGCCGACAGGTTTGCCGTCGATGCTGTCTGTGATGTCGGGGGTGAATTGTTCAGTCATGATAAATTTCCTGATAAGTGGATAATAACATTTCGCAATGTGAAAAGGATTAATTATATCGGATTTGGGTAGGTGGTGCAAAGACTTTTGAGTGTGGATTTGTAATTTAGAAGGATTTTGGATCACAAGTCTTGTGTACTGAGTCTTTCTCGACATCACCCAATAAGCGCCTGCCAAATCATCTCAACATCTGCCTTAGCACCCATAGGCAGGCTGATGCCACCACGAGTAGGTAGGGCATGATCTCGTGGATTGATGCGAATCAGATTGGGGGCGAAACGCTCACCAAAACGCCGTACGGTCGGTATCGCAGTCCCTGCACCCATTTCGATAACGACAGGGTTTTGATACTTGCTAAGAAATGCTTGCAGGCGAGATTCTTGCTCATCGCTACGCGCACCAATCCAATGCCAATCGCCAAACATCAAGATATTGGGACGAGCAAGGCTGCCACAATGCGGACAACTTGGCAACTCGCCAAGCCACAGGCATTTATCATTGTCAATCACAGGCGTAATATCGGCAGTCCAAATCTCATCACAGCAAGGCTGTGTGCATTGCAGATGGTGAATGGAGCCGTGGCATTCATAAATTCGCTCAGGGTCAAATCCTGCCTTGGCAAACTGCCCATCGACATTACTGGTAAAGACAAAGTATGGTAAATCAAGGTGTTTGGCGATTTTTAACAGATATTCAAAGCCAGCGTGCGGCACGGTTTTGCGGTATAATGCCAAGCGATGGCCATAAAATCCCCAAGCCAAGCGTGGGTTTTTGGCGAAGGCTTGCGGATTGGCAATACTGGTAAAATCTATCTGCTGCCTGCCAAGCTCAGGATAGGCCTGCCACATACCGCTATTGCCCCGAAAATCAGGCAATCCAGAATCGACACCCATGCCTGCCCCTGCGGTGATGAGTAGGCAGTCGGCAGAGTGTAGCAAAGTTTTAATTTGTTGCATGGTTGCCCTTATTGATCACAAATGTCCATAGTAATTAAACACAAAGCTTAGCAGTTTTTTTGTGTGATAAGCTAAATTATAAGTAAAAATCAACGGGTAGGCAAGCTTTGGGCAAGCTGCAATCTTGCACAGTTTATCAATTTGATTTGGTATGCCGAGCGGTGATTGCTTATTGTGCTGTATGCTCAGCACCTTAGCGATTTATGCCAGTTGAAAAAGATTAATTTGATCGTACGTTTAATCTTTCTAAATCGGGCAATGGCGGCAGCTCATCAAGGCTATTTAGCCCAAATGCATCTAAAAACGCCTTGGTGGTATGCAGAAGTGCAGGACGACCCAAGGTGTCCTTATGACCATTTTCGATAATCCAGCCCTTATCAAACAGTTGGCGTAAGATATGACTAGACACCGTTACCCCACGCACCTGCTCAATGTCTGAGCGAGTGACAGGCTGTTTATAAGCGATGACGCTTAAGGTCTCAAGCAGCGCTTGGCTGAGATTCTCTAGGCGTTCGGGGAAAACCTGCTGAATCAGTCCGCTGTAGTTGTCTTTGATTTGCAGACGATAGCCACTTGCGGTTTTATTTAATGTCAAAACACCTGATGATAGTCGCTGCTGAAGTACGGCAAGGGCAGCGGTGAGCTCGCTATTACTCATCATCAAGTGTTTTTTTAGGTCATTATCCGTCAATGGCGACTCACTGGCATGGAGCAAGACTTCGATATAACGGCTAAACACTTCAGCTTTTTGATGTGCTTGGATAAAGGCAGAATCATTGGCAGTTTCGGTCATAATTATCCTAAAATATTAATGTAGCCAGTGTAGTGTCTGATGGCGTAAATCTCGCCCTACATTGATCGGAATTTGGCGTTTTTTTGATTGATTTGACTTGGCATCACTGCTATCAAACTCATCATCGCTGTCGATGTCAGGCGTATCAAAGCCAATATAGCCACGCTTGATGAGCTCTAGCACTGCCACAAAACTCACCACAATACCAAGTTTGCCTTGGGATTGATCAAGCAATTCACCAAAAGTTGCAACACCTTTTTGGCTAAGCACTCGTGTAATCATCGCAATCCGCTCAGGCAATGGCACAGGGTCAACCTTGACCGTATGACCGCTAAAGTCAGGGCGGATTTGCATATTTACTAGGCTATTGACCAAGATTTGCGGCGAATAGTTTGGCAATTCTCGCTGCATTGCTTCACTGCTTGGGAAGCTTGCGTATGCCAAAAACACATCTCGCTCAAGGCGTAATAGCTGATCAATGCGATGCGCCGCTTCTTTGATTTGGGCGTATTCTTCAAGTCGTTGAATCAAGCGAGCTTTTGGGCTGATTTCATCATCACTGATTTCAGGCTGTGGCAATAAAAGCTCAGATTTGATGGCGATCAGCGTGCTTGCCATCAAGAGATAATCACCAGCAAGCTCAAAATACTCTTCATCCAAGTCATTGATATAGCTAAGATATTGCTCAGTAATGGGCAAAATGGCAGTTTCGGTTAAGTCAAAGTTATTTTTCTTGACCAAATACAACAAAAAATCCAAAGGGCCAGCAAATTGTTCAAGCCAAATGGCAAATGCTTGCGGTGGAATGTACAAATCTTCAGGCAGGCTCAGCACAGGCGTGTCATAAATACGCACGCCTGTGTCGGTTTGAGTCTGCTCTTCTGATGTTAATGGTTGGCTTTCGCTCATATTATTTAAGCTTGGCTAATGGCTTGATGCCGATGGCACGGCGTGTCTTATCAAGCTGTTTTTGGGCTTGGCGGCGTGCTTTGATGGCACCCATTTGTAGAATTTCTTCAAGCTCTTTTGGATTATTCATCAGCTCAAGATAGCGAGCGCGGTAGGGAGCAATTTCGCTGTTGATTTTATTAAATAAAATCTCTTTGGCATCACCCCAGCCGATACCACGGCGATATTGCTCAGCCAGTGCATTGATTTCATCTGCTGTTGCAAATGCTTTATAAATCTCAAAAATCGTGCAGTTGTCAGGGTCTTTCGGCTCTTTGGGCAGCTGTGAGTTGGTAACAATCTGCATGATGGCTTTTTTGAGTGCTTTTTCGGGGTCAATCTGTGGATTGCCATCGCCAAATAGCGGAATGGTATTGCCATAGCTTTTTGACATCTTGCGACCATCTAGCCCTGTCAATAGTGGCGTATTTTCATCGACGACAGCACTCGGTTCAGTGAATAATGGCTTGTATTTAAAATTAAAAGTACCTGCAATATCACGAGCCATCTCAATATGCTGAATCTGGTCTTTGCCTACTGGGACGTGAGTGGCGTTGAACATCAAAATATCTGCTGACATTAATACAGGATAGCTAAACAATCCCATGCTGATACCAAAATCAGGATCGGTATCTTCTTTTGCCAGATTAGCATCGACGGCTGCCTTATAAGCGTGCGCACGGTTCATCAATCCTTTGGCGCATGAGCAGTTGAGCACCCAAGCAAGCTCAGGAATCTCAGGAATATCTGACTGACGATAAAAGGTGACTTGTTCAGGATCAAGACCACAAGCAACCCAAGTCGCTGCAATGGCTCTGGTTGAGCGGTGAATCTCTTCAGGATCAAAGCATTTGATGATGCCGTGATAATCTGCCAAAAAGAAAAAAGCGTCACCATCACCTGCATTAATTGCAGCGTTGGCAGATGCGATGGCAGGGCGGATTGAGCCGACATAGTTACCCAGGTGCGGAATGCCTGTGGTGGTAATACCTGTTAAAATACGTTTTTTTTGTTCGCTCATGAGATAATCCAATAGTATAATCTATAAATAAAATTTAACAATAACAGACTTAGATGGTACTTAGCAGTTTGGCAAGGGCTACGCCTGCATCATCAGTTTTCATAAACTGCTCACCAATCAAGAAATGATGAATGCCATTGGCTTGCATCAAATGAATGTCATCAGCGTCGTTCAGACCGCTTTCGCTGACGACCAACGCATCATCACCAAGTGCGGCAAATAACTGCTGACTTAGGCGAATGCTATGCTCAAGATCCACTTGAAAGGTGTTGAGATCTCGGTTATTGATGCCATAGATATTGTGCGATGATTTTGGTAGGCGTAGTGCTCGCTCTAGCTCATCTTGGGTGTGAATCTCAATCAAAACATCCAGCCCTAAATCAGTCGCTGTCTTGTGCAGATGATGCACGGTGTCGTCATCTAGGCACGCCATGATGAGCAAAATGCAGTCAGCACCGATGGCGGCAGATTCGATGATTTGATACTCATCGACCATAAAATCTTTACGCAGTACAGGCAAACTCACTGCAGAGCGAGCAGCGATCAGATAGTCATCATGACCTTGGAAATAATCACGATCGGTCAGTACCGATAGGCAGGTAGCACCGGCTTTTTCATAGCCTGTAGCGGCAATGACAGGATCAAAGTTTTGGCAGATAACCCCCTTTGATGGCGATGCTTTTTTGACTTCGCTGATGATGCCGATTTGACCTTTAGTGGTGTCAATGCGACGCAATGCGTTGGCAAAGCCCCGCGGCGTATGGGATTTTGCACGCTCAAGCAGATCATCTTGGCTGATCTTGGCTTTGGCAGCGGTGATTTCATCAAACTTGGTGGCGACGATTTTTTGTAAGATACTTGGTGTATTGGTCATGATAGTTCTTAATTTTATTGAATAATGTCATCAAGTTAGCTTTGGGTAAAAGCAGCAAATTCGCTTAATTTTTGCCATGCTTTGCCGCTTTCTAGGGTCTGTAGGGCAAGCTGTACGCCGTCTTGATGCGACTTGGCAAGTCCTGCGACATAGATGGCGGCACCAGCATTGATGGCGATCATTTCACGGGCTTTTTGGATGGTGGCGTCAGCTTCACCTGCTTGTAGTGCCTGTTTGATGAGCGCAAGGCTTTCGGCAGATGATGCTACTTGTAAGCCATGCAAGGTTTTGGATGCGATACCGAGATCTTCGGGATTGCAGTCATAGACACGCACCTGACCGTCTTTGAGTTCAGCGACTCGGGTTGGTGATGCTAGGCTAAATTCATCCAAGCCATCGGCAGAATGCACCACCAGTACATGATGCAGTCCAAGCTTTTCAAAGACATAAGCCAAGGGCTCACACAGCTCTGGACTAAACACACCAATGACCGCTCGCTTGACATGAGCAGGGTTGGTCAGCGGGCCTAGAATATTAAAAATGGTGCGTACCTTGAGCAAGCGACGCACACCGATGGCATGACGCATGGCGGGGTGATGGTTGGGTGCAAATAAAAACCCGATGCCGATTTCGTCGATGGCTTGGCGAGTCTTATCGATGGCGATATCAAGCTTGACACCAGCTTGGGTGAGCACATCCGATGAGCCTGAAGCGGTGGAAACGCCACGGTTGCCATGCTTGGCAATGGTCACACCTGCTGCCGCTGCCACAAAGGCGGACGCCGTTGAGACATTGAATAGATTTGAGCCATCACCCCCAGTGCCGACGATGTCCACGGCATTGGCATCACGGATACTGATGGTGTCGGCCAGCTCAAGCATGGTCTTAGCGCAGGTGCTGATCTCGCTGATGGATTCGCCTTTTTCACGCAGAGCGATGAGTAGTGCACCCATCAGAGCATCAGGGCAACGACCTTGCATGATGATGAGCATTACTTCACGCATCTGCTCATCGGTCAGATCGATGTGCTTGAGTAGCTTGGCAAGTGCATCGGTCAAGATGGCATGGATAGCATCGTCAGGCAAATTGGCGATATCGCTTGGGCTTTTTTGTGCGGTAGTCATGATATATCCTTGAGTGTTGATGAGTTAGGCAACTTGTGGCAGCTTGTCATCATCCAGTACAGCCAGTCCGCAGCGTTTCAAAAAATTATTAAACAGCTGATAGCCATGTTCACTCAGGATGGATTCTGGGTGAAACTGCACACCCTCGACATCCAGCGTCTTATGGCGTACACCCATAATCTCTTGCATACTGCCATCATCATGAGTTGTCCATGCAGTTATCTCTAAGCACTCAGGTAAAGTATTTTTATCAATCACCAGCGAATGATAGCGTGTGGCGGTGAATGGATTTGGCAAGTTTTCAAACACCCCTTGATTGGTATGATGCATTTGTGAGAGCCTGCCATGCATCACTTCGCCAGCACGCACCACATGACCACCAAAGGCCTGACCGATGGCCTGATGACCAAGGCAGACACCTAAGATGGGGATTTGTCCAGAGAGCTTTTGAAGAATCTCAAGTGTCACACCAGCTTCGGTTGGACTGCAAGGGCCAGGGCCAAGCACGATGGCTTTTGGGGCAAGCTTGATAATCTCATCCAAAGTGGTTTCGTCATTACGCCACACGGTGATGTCTTGCTTTAGTTCACCAAAATATTGAACAATATTATAAGTAAAACTGCAATAGTTGTCGATCATCAGTATCATGAGGGTGACAGTCCTTAATTAAAAATCGGATACAATCCATAAAAATGCATCATTAATATTTTATTTTATCATGATGTGCAGCTGCTTAAAAGCACATAAGTTGGCATTGGCCAATACCATCAATTAATAATCAAGCCAGCCATAGCACGAATGGCTGATGGCATGATCAAAAATTAGCAATGATTTTACCACACGGTATTGGCAGGCTCATAATGCAGCACATCAGTGATATGATTATCACCATCGACCAGCACGACATTGGGTTTGTGAGTTTTGGCTTTGTCGTCATCCATCATCACATAATTCATAATAATGACGATGTCGCCTGCTTGCACTTTGCGGGCAGCGGCACCATTTAGGCAGACGATGCCACTACCACGCTCGCCTGCGATGGTATAAGTCTCAAAGCGTTCGCCGTTATTGTTATTGACGATGGCGACTTTTTCATTTACCAAAATCCCAGCTGCATCGAGCAAATCGACATCAATGGTGATGCTACCGACATAGTTGAGATTGGCCTCTGTGACTGTGGCGCGGTGGATTTTGCCACCGAGTAGTGTGCGAATCATAGTTTTCTCTTTTATTAACAAGTATATTAGCGATTATAATAATTGGTGCCATCTGCTTGGTTCTTGAACCTGCGGTGAAACCACATCCATTGGCTGACATCTTTTAGGATGTTGGCTTCTACCAAGCGATTGATGCGTTCGGCATCAGCTACTTCATCGGATGATGGATAATTATCCAAAGCAGGGCTTAGCGTGATGTGATAATGTGGGCGACGACCCGATGGGATAAAATCAGGGGTCTGACGCACCATATCCATCATGATGACGGCAGGCGGATTGGATTTATCGCCCATCTTGGCAAGGCGACGCTGAGCGGTGATGGTAGCAGCAGGCACGCCAAAAAAAGTCGCCATCACACCATGCTCTAGCCCAAAATCTTGGTCAGGCGAATACCAAATCACACGACCAGCTTTGATACGCGTGATGAGTTTTTTCATATCACGGCTGGAGATTTGCTCATCAAAAATACGACGACGAGCATTATAAATAAACCATTCTAACAAAGGATTATTTTGTGGGCGATACACGCAATCAGCACCAAAAAACTGCGTACACAGTCTGCCGCCTAGATCCAGTGTCGTATAATGGCCACCGAGCAAAATCACTGCCTTGCCGTCCTTTTGGGCATTGATAAGGTGCTGAAGACCTGAGATGCTAAAGCTACGCACAAAGACATTG
Source organism: Moraxella sp. RCAD0137 (assembly GCF_002894025.1). Lineage (NCBI taxonomy): Bacteria > Pseudomonadati > Pseudomonadota > Gammaproteobacteria > Moraxellales > Moraxellaceae > Moraxella > Moraxella sp. RCAD0137. Next base: position 317,344 of record NZ_LTCC01000001.1, on the reverse strand, counting down.
GGGCGAAACCACGCACACAGACTTTCAAAAAAACCAATGCCTTGATTGATAAATACCTGACGGGCGATGGCTTGGCGTTCGTCATCGGTTTTATTGGGAAAGGCAAGCTCTAAATTGGTGAGTGTATCATTAACCCGTCGTTTAACCAGTTTAAACACAAGCTTGCCAAAGGCTCGTCCAATCATAAACTGAATGCGTAGCGGTAGATAAATCAGCGGCAGCATGAACGCCATTACCAGCCAAAATCCCCAATATCGTGGGTGCAAAAATGCCCACTGAAATGGCTTGGCATCGGCGATATGCGTCTGCTTATGGTTGTCGGTGAGCGTGATGGCAGATTTGATGCTTGCTACTTGCTGATCACCGCAGCCGCATTGATGATTGTCGCAGCTCATTTACTGATACTCTCTAATTCATCCCAGCGTTCAAGCTTGATGAGCAATAATTCATCAATCTCACCCAGTCGCTCGCTCGCTGCCGTCGCTGCAGTCAGATCACTGATAAACCATGAGCCGTCTTCAAGCTTGGCATTTAGATCGCTTTGCTCAGATTCTAGGGCAGTGATTTCATCTGGTAGGCTCTCCAGCTCTCGCTGCTCTTTATAAGACAGTTTGCGTTTGCCGTCGGTTTTTTGGGCAGGTGCAGACGTAGGCTTAACTGTTTCGGCGTTGCCTGAGTTGGTATCGGCTTTGGTATCTGATTTGGTGTCTGTTTTGACAGGCTTTGGATTGACTGCCAAATACCGCTCATGCTGTACCAAGTAATCTTCATAGCCACCGACATATTCAAGCACCACGCCATCGCCATGCTTGTCGGCATCAAATACCCAAGTTTGGGTGACGACATTATCCATAAAGGCACGATCATGGCTGATGAGTAGCACCGTGCCATCAAAATTTACGACAAACTCTTCCAAAAGCTCAAGCGTCGCCATATCCAAATCATTGGTCGGCTCATCGAGCACCAAGACATTGGCAGGCTTGAGTAGTAATTTGGCAAGCAGCACTCGGGCTTTTTCGCCACCTGATAGGGCTTTGACAGGCGTACGAGCACGATTTGGACTAAACAAAAAGTCTTGCAAATAGCCCAAGATATGTGTCTTACGACCGCCAACTTCGACATGATCTGAGCCTTCTGAGACATTGTCAGCGACTGATTTATCAGGGTTTAGATCATCTTTTAATTGGTCAAAAAAGGCGATGTTTAGATTGGTGCCAAGCTTGACTGAGCCTTGTTTGATGGCAGAATTATCTAGTCCCAAGATGGACTTGATTAAGGTGGTCTTACCAACGCCATTTTTGCCGATGATGCCGACTTTATCACCACGCAGAAGTAATGTGCTAAAGTCTTTTAATAAAATCTTATCATCATACTCAAGTGTCAGATGACTGACTTCGCAGATGATTTTACCGGATTTTTCGCTGGTATTTTGGCTGATTTGGACATTGCCGACGACATCACGGCGTGCCTTTCGCTCTTCTCGCAGTGCTTTTAGGGCGCGGACACGACCTTCGTTGCGAGTACGACGCGCCTTGATGCCTTGACGAATCCACGCCTCTTCTTGGGCGAGTTTTTTGTCAAATTCTGCAAAGCTTTTTTGTTCACTGGCAAGCTCAAGCTCTTTGAGTTCTTGGTAGCGTGCATAGCCGCCTGCACCTTGATTGACATCATAGCTGTTCAGCTGACCACGATCCAGCTCAATGATACGAGTGGCGAGACGATCGACGAATTTGCGATCGTGCGTGATAAATAATACGGTTAAACGCTCGTTTAATAAGAAATTCTCAAGCCAATCGATACTCTCGATATCCAAGTGGTTGGTCGGTTCATCAAGCAGCAGCACATCAGGTTCGGTAACGAGTGCACGAGCAAGTAGCACACGGCGTTTGCGACCCCCTGATAATTCATTCAGATTGCTATTGGCATCCAGACCCATGCTGTCGATGATGGCACGAGCCTTACGCTCAAAGTCCCAGCCGTGTAGCACATCTAAAGTATGCTGTAGATGACTCATCTCATCGCAAGCGACGGCATCACCCAGACCGCACGCATCGCTTGCGATTTGATAGGCTTTGAGCGTATCAGCGATCTGCTGGTTACCACTCATCACCACATCGAGCACGGTCGCATCACCATTTGGCACATCTTGGGCGAGCATGGCGATTTTGGTACCATCTTTGATCAGCACTTCACCATCATCGGCGTGCAGATCGCCTGTGATGAGCTTGAGCAGGGTGGATTTGCCTTCGCCATTTCGTCCGATCAAGCACACGCGTTCATACGGCTCAAGGCTAAAATTCACCCCGTCCAAAATCGGTGCGACACCAAAGGCCAAGTGGATATTTTTGAGTTGTATTAATGCCATAAGCTGCCAAATCGAAAATCACTGAAATAAAGGTGCATATAATACCAAAATTTCGCCAAAAATTGTGTACAATATTGGCAATTTTCTGACTGGAGCGTCTGCCATGACCACCACGCCAAGCTCTGATGACATCATCGAATTACAAACCCGCCTAAGTTTCTTGGAAGATACCTGTGATAAGCTGAACGAAGTCATCGCCCGCCAAGACCGTCAGCTGATGGACTTACAAGACCAGCTGAAGCTCATCTATGCACAGATGAGCACCAAAGAAGATGTTGGTATTGCACCGTTTGATCTATTTGCCGACAGACCGCCGCATTATTGATGGCAACTGGTGAAAGCGGCATTAGCATGAATGGCAAAAAATCACCAAAAATTTCCAAAATTACACTTGTCTTGTATATAAAATTGATTTAAGATACAAATGTGCAAAAGTTGTATTGTTTGCTTACAAAAGGAGGGCATGGACAATATTTTGCATGGACTAAGGATTGTTAATTTGGAGAAAATTATGAGCTCAACATTTGGATATAAAGCGTTAAGCCTAGCTGTGGTCTCAGCATTGGCAGCCACTTCTGCACACTCAGCAGGTCTGGACCGTTCAGGTCAGGATGTGACCGCGTTTTTACAAGATGGCACCTATGCCGAAGCTGTTTATACTTATATTGATGCTGATGTATCAGGAAAAGATGCTTCAGGCAATGTCGTGCCAGATGGTGCCGAGGCTTATGACTTTTTCCGTTTTGGTGTAAAAGGCGATCTGAATGACCGCTTTAGCGTCGGTGTGTTGTATGATGAGCCATTTGGTGCAGCGGTACAATATAGCGGTAATAATAATTTCGTTGCTGATGCTGACAGTGCACTTGCAACAATTACTCAGAGACAAATCCCTAACGCTACTGTTGGAAATTTTGCTTTGCAACAAATTCGTGATGGTATCAGTCGTATTGATGCAGGTATTGAAGATATCAATGCTCTTGAAAGAAGCGGTAGAATTACTCCCGAGCAAGCACAGGCTGCACGCACGCCTTTGGAGAGTCAAAGAACTGGCTTGGTGAATCAAGAACAAGGTTTGCAAGGTGTGTTGAATAGTGATCAACAAGGCACTAATGTTGAGATCCGCACCCATAATTTGACAACTTTGGTGGGTGCTAAATTTGGTGAAAAGCGCAATTTCCAAATCTATGGTGGTGCTGCAGCGCAGCATCTGACTGGTGAGGTGCATCTGCGCGGTACGGCTTATTTAGCTGCTAATGGCTATGATGCGCGCATCAGCCCTGATACGGCTGTCGGCTGGGTGGCTGGTGTGGCTTATTCCAAGCCTGAAATCGCACTTAAAGCTGCGTTGACTTATCGTTCTGAAATTGAGCATAAGAGTACCATCGCTGAGGTATTGCCAGCTTCAGGTCTACTTGGAAATAATCCTAACAGTACTCGTGATTTTGCAGTCACTTTGCCAGAGTCTTATAACCTAGACTTCCAAACTGGCATTAACCCAACCACGCTATTGACCGCCAAAGTGCGCTATGTGCCATGGTCTGATTTCGATATTCGTCCACCAGCTTATGGTGATGCAGCAGAGCGTGTTTATGGTAAACAATTACCAATCGTTAGCTATGATAAAGACCAGTGGTCTGCTGAAGTTGGTCTAGGCAAACGCCTATCTGATCGCTTGGCAGTATCAGGCTCTGTAGGTTGGGATAGTGGTGCTGGCAACCCAACAACAACCCTAGGTCCGATTGAAGGTTATTATTCTGTTGGTCTGGGTGCTAAATACGACCTAACTCCACAATGGTCGTTGGCAGTTGGCGGTAAGTATCTTAAATTTGGCGATGCAGATGCTCAAATTCCACCACAAGTCGGAACTTCTGCGCTATCAGGGCGATTTGAAGACAATGACGGCTTTATCGCTGGTGTGAAATTGGCCTATCAAGCCAAATAATCCACTTGGCATACCAAAAAGACCAGACTGCGACAGTTTGGTCTTTTTTATTGGCCTTAAAAAAATAAGCCTAGACATGACTAGGCTTATGTTAGGTAGTTTAATTAGGCAAACAACCCTTGAGCGTACATCTGGCGCATGACTTTTTTGTCAAGCTTGCCAACACTGGTTTTGGGCAGTTCGCTGACGAATTTCACATCACTTGGAATGGCGTATTTGGCGATCAGTCCACGCTCGACGGCCTGCAGCCCGATGGCGATGATGTCATCGGCTGATGTGTCTTGATGGGTGGGCTTAAGTACGATCAGCGCCAGTGGACGCTCGCCCCATTTGGCATCAGGAATGCCGATGACGGCGATGTCAGCGACACTCGGATGCAGGGATAATAGGGTCTCGATCTCAAGCGATGACACCCATTCACCACCAGATTTGATGACATCTTTAAGGCGGTCGGTGACTTGTAGTTCGCCTTTATCATTCATGTGGGCAATGTCTTGGGTGTGCAAAAATCCACCTTCCCACAGCTCATCGCCGGCATCTTGGTTTTTAAAATAGCTTTGGGTCAGCCAAGGTGAGCGTACGACAATCTCGCCAGTGGTTTTGCCATCGTAGGCGACTTTTTGGCCCTGATCATCCCACAGCTCGATGCGGGTGAGTACCGCAGGGGAGCCAGTCTTGATGCGTCGTTTGATGTCATCATCATGGCTAAGTTTGTCGCTTTTATTAAAGGTGGTACATGCAATGACAGGACAGGTCTCTGACATGCCATAAGCGGTAAAGGCTTCAATGCCCATTTCTAGGGCTTGACGGCACAGTCCTTCGGTGAGTCGAGAGCCACCGATGATCATCTTCATACCATTAAAAGTTCGTCCACGGCTTTGCATCTCGCCGATCAGCATCTGCAAGATCGTCGGCACGCCATGTGTAAAGCTGACCTGATATTTTTCCATCAGATCTACCAATGCCTGTGGCACATATCGCCCAGGATAGATCTGATCGAGACCCACCATGGTCGCCACATAAGGCATGCCCCAGCCATGCACATGAAACAGCGGCGTCACAGGCAGATAGACATCATCATAGCGCAGTCCTTGACCTTCGGCATTAAGCCCGAAAGTCGATGCTACAGCTAGGCTATGCAGCACCAGCTGACGATGGCTAAAGAACACGCCTTTAGGGTTGCCTGTGGTGCCACTGGTATAAAAAGTGGTGGCGATGGTGTTTTCATCAAGATCTGGAAAATCAAATGCGTCATCAGCTGACTTAAGTAGTGCCTCATACTCACCATCGATGCCAGCAGGGGTCGGCGTGTCGTGATCATCCAGCCAAACGACATGCTCGACGCTCGGTGCATCCGTGGCATGATCTTTGACCATCGGCGCAAATTCTGAATTTAAGAACAGTGCCTTGGGCTTGGCGTGATTGATGGTGTAAAGCACCTTATCCTCGGACAGTCGCACATTGACGGTCTGCAGAATCAGTCCGCACATCGGCACCGCAAAATACAGCTCAAGATAGCGATGCGTATCCCAGTCCATCACTGCCACGACATCGCCAGAGCGCAGACCCATGCCAGTCAGCACATTGGCCAGACGGTTGATGCGTGAAAAGAAAGTCTCATAGGTCATCTCAAAGCGATCGGCATAGCGTATCAGCTTATGGCGTGAAGCGATCTTTGGGCGATCAAGAAGATTTTTGATCAGTAGGGGATAATGATGGGCGTTTTTGGCTTGATGATAGTCATCATGCAGATTTAAAATGGCACTCATAACAGCTTCCTTGTGATGGGAGTGGTTGCGTCATTGCCAGTATAATATGAACCAAAAAATTCACTTTGTAAAGACATCCAACAAAAAATAATCACCAAAACAAGAAATAATAACCACATCAATCCAAATCGGTAACTGCATAAAAGTGGCAATAAAAAAGTCGCCTGCCATAGACAGACGACTGACGGATGCTGAGTGCGATTATAAAATCTCAACCGTTGCGCCATTTTCGATGACAGCGACCAACTCTAGCACATCCCAGTTGGTCAAACGGATGCATCCTAAAGATGATTGACGGCTGATACCCTCAGGTACTGGTGAGCCGTGAATGCCATAGCTTGGCTTATTTAGACCCATCCAGACGACGCCGACAGGACTGTTCGGGCCTGGTGGTAGGAAGAAGACTTTTTTGTCATCACCATCACGATTGACGGTGGCTTTATAGGTCGGCATTTTGACTTTATTAACAATCTTATATTTGCCACCAGGTGTGGTGCTGGCATCACCGCCAACGGTGGTTGGATAGGTAGCCACCAGCTGATCACCGTTATAAGCGTATAAAATCTTATCTTTGCGATCAGCGACGACGCGTGTGACTTTGCCCTCGAATGGCTTGCCAGTATTGATGACTGTGATGGTCTCACCTGCGACAAACTTTTTATTTGGATTGAGTTTGCGCAGATACGCGACATCCATATGGAAACGCTCACCGAGCATCTCTTGGATGTTTTCATAGCTTAAAGCTTTCAGTTTTGAGCGTGCTTCGACATCAGTAGGCAGCTTTTGATAAGGGCCTTTGGCATCCTCAGCGGTAATGGTATAAGACACTAACACTGGCTGAGTGCTGTCAATGCTTTGGGTCAGTGCATCCCATGTTGCCTGATCCATGCGACCGCTTGGGGTTAGACCTTTGATTTTTTGGAAATTGGTCAGGGCTTTTTTGGAGTTCATACCCCAGCCGCCATCAATCGGGCCAGGTGAGGCGTGGTTCCAATCAAGCAGCACTTGCAATTTTACCGTCATTGCGGTGTTTTGCTTCATGTCTTGAGACCACTCAGATTCATTGACGCGCTTGGCATACTCATCCAAACCATGCACTGTGGTGCGTTTGCCACCTTGCTCGATGCTGTTGATCGCGGTATTATCGGCCGTTGAGCTGACCACCTCGCCAGAGACGATGTCTTGATCGCCAGTTGCATTGGCCGTAGCGATGACTAGAAAACTGGATAAAGCAAGTACCAAAGGTTTGATCGGATTCATCTTAACTTCTCAACTTAAAAAATTGATTTATTATACCATCATTGCAGCATTGCCACAATTTATGAAGTCACTTTATGCCACTGTGGATGGCTTGGCAGAGCGATAACTGACAGGCTGATGACTAAGATGCAAGCCATCAACCTGCGTGTCAAACTTTTATAGTCATTTTATAAAAGCTTAAGTTTGCTCACTGTGCTTAGCGAATGATCTCAATGGTGCCATTGGCGTTGTAGCTTAAAGTGGTGTTGCCAGCCTCGAAGTTTTGGGCTTCGATACCAGCAGCGGCATCCATGGTTTTCATGCTGGCCATCACTGGTCGAGGGTAATAGTGATTATTGCCGCCAAGATTGACATTGACGATCTTATAGCTGCTTGATCCAAAGGCTTGGCTGATGGTGGTGGCTTCTTCATTGAAACGCTTGATCGCTTCTAGCTGCAAGCGTTTTTCTTCACTGTCGCGCAGCTTGTCTGAGATGCCAAAGCTGATATTTTCCATCACCATCGTGGATTGTAGATCGGCGATCAGCTGACTGGCTTTTTCAAAGTTATTGCTTTTGATGTTAATGCTGACGCTGCCTGTAAAGCCGATGATTTTGGTGCTGTTATTGGCATAGCGCGGATAAGTGCTTTGAGCGCCTGTGGTCACTGTCACCTCAGGATAGCGTTTGGCGATCTGCATCGCGGCATTGACGCTGCTGTTTAGCTCTTTGGCGATGGCAGCGGCGGTGCTGGCTTGGGCGGTCTTTGACATGGTGGCGCGAATCTCATCATTGGCGATTTCGCTTTTGACTTCGCTGTTAAAACTGATGCGATTATAAGCTTGGTCATTGGCCAATGCAGGTAGGCTTAGTGCTGAGGCCACCGCAGTAATGATTGCAGAATTTCTTAGAAATGACATGGTAAATGATCCTTATCCTTAAATGAATGCACTGCTCAAGGCAGTTCGGCACCATTATAGCGCCTTTCATGCCAAATAATGTAACAGTATGTGTCATAATATGTAAAAAATTGGTGGCAGATTGTGAATATGCGAATTTGGCGAGCAAAGTAAGGGCATATTAATGATAAGTCAAGCCGAGGCACGATTAAGCGGATGCCACTGGATTTCAATCATCAATAAAGTGCATAAAAAAAGCGCAGCCATCGCCACGCTTAATAAACCCGACTGCATCCCATAGATCAGTCTAATTTGATTTTGTCTTTTAATAAAAATTCCATCAAAGCTTTTTGGGCGTGTAGGCGGTTTTCGGCTTCATCCCATACCACAGAACGCGGGTCGTTCAATAAATCAAAGCTGATCTCTTCACCGCGGTGCGCAGGCAAGCAGTGCATGAATAGCACCTCAGGATCAGCTTTATCGAGCATCGCAGGGCTGACTTGATAAGGTGCAAAACGGCGCGCGCGCGTCATCTGCTCTGATTCTTGACCCATACTTGCCCAAACATCCGTGGCGATCAGATGCGCACCTTTGGCAGCTTCTTGGGGATCTTCGACATAAGTGACACAGTGGCTGTACTCTTCGATCAGCTCAGGATTTGGCTCAAAGCCATAAGGCGCAGTCACGCGCAGCTGAAAGCCGAACTGATGCGCTGCTAGGATATAAGACGCACACATATTGTTGCCATCACCGACCCAGGTGACCGTCTTGCCTTTGATACTGCCGCGATGCTCATGAAAGGTCTGCATATCCGCCAGCAGCTGACAAGGGTGGAAATCATCAGTCAAGGCATTGATCACAGGCACGGATGAATGCTGACAAAACAGCTCAAGCTTGGCATGCTCAAAGGTGCGAATCATGATGATATCGACCATGCTTGAGATGACTTTGGCGGAGTCTTCGATCGGCTCACCACGCCCAAGCTGAGTGTCTTTTGGGGATAAGAAAATCGCATGACCGCCAAACTGACCCATACCAGCCTCAAAAGAAATGCGAGTACGCGTCGATGACTTCTCAAAAATCATGCCAAGCGTACGACCGACGAAAGGACGGTAAATCTCGCCACGATGCTGCATTTGGCGCAGTTCGCTGGCACGACGGATGATGGCTTCAAGTTCAGCTGGTGTCATGTCTAGCAGATTGCGAAAGTGGCGTACGCTCATGGGTGGGCTTATCCTATTTGATGAATTGATGGGCTGTTTGCTCGCACAGCTTGGTTGAAATTTGTAGTATAGCATCGGTTTTGGCGCTTGGCTATATTTTGACTATAAATTTACGCTGATTCATCATAAATCATTGCAAAAATTATTAACCATCATAAATAAGTCATTGAAATTAAATAATTTTTACAGCATGTGCCATTGATAAGTTGTTTATGCATTCGCGTGGCGTGCTGTAATTCAACAGTGCCTAATGGCTATAAGTATAAATAAATTTGAGTGTCAAAATGCCAATAAACCATTGAAAATAATAACATTTTTAAATGTTTACACAATTTTTATGTAAACAAGCGTATATTTTTACAACTCGTTACATTTATTTGTGCTAAAATTGGTGATATTTTTAAAATCTGATCGATGGCTTAGCTGCACTAAGGTCATAGGCTTGGAGGCTTAGCCATCGACAAAGGATGCGACGGGACATTTGGCATTGCCTTTGCCCACAACCCAATACTGGAGTGAATTTATGGCCATCTATCTAACCGCGACTGGTATTTATAAGCCTGAACATAAAATCAGCAATGATGAGCTGGTGACAGCGTTTAATACTTATGTGGATAATTATAACAGCAAGCACGCCGATGCCATCGCGGCAGGCGAGAAAGTGGCTTTGCAGCATTCATCGAGTGAATTTATCGAAAAGGCCTCAGGCATTAAGTCGCGCTATGTGATTGATAAAAAAGGCATTTTGGATCCAGAGATCATGGCGCCAATTTTTCCAGCGCGTAAGCTGGGTGAAGAGCTGTCAGTGATGGCAGAGATGGGTTTGGCAGCGCTAAAAGATGCGCTGGACGCTGCTGGATTGTCAGCGGATGAGCTTGATGGCATCATTTGTGCTTCCTCAAACTTTCAGCGCTGCTATCCTGCAATCGCCATTGAGATTCAGCATGCCATCGGTATGACGCATGGTTTTGCTTATGATATGAATGTGGCGTGTAGTGCCGCGACTTTTGGCATCGCCCAAGCGGTCGGCAGCATCAAAGCAGGACTGGGCAAGAAGATCGCGGTGCTAAATATCGAGATCACCTCAGCACACCTGAACTGGCGCAATCGTGACAGCCACTTTATCTTCGGTGATGTGGCAGCAGCATCGATCATCGAAGCGCTAGACACGCCAAAAGGCTATGAAGTGCTAGACAGCAAGCTTTACACGCAGTTTTCGACCAACATCAAAAACGAATACGGCTTTATGGATCGCAGTGAGTTTTTGGCGGCAGGCACTCAGATGTACGAAGACATCGAAGAGCCAGTCAGCGATAAGTTGTTCCTCCAAGAAGGCCGAAAAGTGTTCCGTGAAGTCTGCCCTAAGGTGTCTGAGATCATCAGCACACATTTGAGTGAAAATAATCTTGAGCCAAGCCAAATCAAACGCATGTGGCTACATCAGGCAAACATTAATATGATTGATCTGATTTTGCGCTCTGTGGTCGGTAAGGATACTGATAAGTCCATCGCCCCAGTGGTGATCAGCGAGTATGGTAATACCAGCTCAGCCAGTCCCGTAGTGGCATTTCACGAGACCCAAGACGGTGTGGCATCAGGCGATCTGTGCGTGATGTGTTCATTTGGTGCAGGCTATTCGATCGGTTCTGTGTTACTAAAAAAAGCCTAAGATCCATCGATCATTGTTTTAAACTCATCAAAAACAACACTCAAGGCATGACTCATCATGCCTTGTTTTATTTACTGGCTTTGGTTTACAATAGACGGATAAACTAGCTTTGAGTCGATTATGAAAATTTATTTAGCAAGAAATAATGTACAAGCAGGGCCTTATACCCTAGATGAACTTAATACCATGCTGGCCTCAGGCGAGGTTTTGCTCGATGATTTGGCGTGGCATGCACCGATGAGCCAATGGCAGCGATTGGGTGATCTAACCGATAATCAGCTGCATTATCAGCCAGCCCAAGCTCAGCCAGTCGGACAGTCTCAGCCAGCCCAAGCTCAGCCAGTCGGACAGTCTCAGCCAGCCGCAGCCAAAGAAGCACCCAGAGGCTTTGGCGACAATGTGGATTTTAAGCCGACTGCCACAGATCGGCCATCGCCCCAAAAGCGCATTAGCGTCGCTGAATTATACGGCAAAAAACCAGCCGATGAGCCGAATCAACATCTGCATCCTACCCATGCCGCCCATGCAGGCCAAGCCAGCAAGGCGCACCCATCAGCGACATTGGTCGATCAGCAGGCGGCTTTGGCGTCGATTGGATCGCGCTTTTTGGCGGTGGTGATCAATTTTGTGCTGTTTTTATTGACCTTGCTGCCATTTTTGCAGCAGTTTATGGCGCTAGATCCTGATCCTGAGCGACTGAATTTGGGCGATATGGCAGCGCGTATGGAATATGCCAGACAGCTTGCCACCCAAATCCCAACCGAGACAATGACTTTATCCAGTCTGCTGCTGCTGGGTTATGTGTTGGTACAGATGATTTTGATCATCGCGCGCGGACAGTCGTTTGGCAAGCTGCTTGTGGGCATTCGCACGGTGGATGTTGAGACTTTTGATAAGCCCAATTTTTTAAAACGCATCATTTTGCGTATTGTGGTGCTGTTTGTGATTTATCAATTCGCCAGTGCGCTGCCAATTCCGATCAATATGGCATTGATTTTATTGATGATTAATTATTTTATCGCAGGTCGTAATCCAAAGCGACAAGGCTGGCATGATAAACTGGCCGGCACGACCGTGGTAAAAACTTCTGCCGTACCATTTAAAAAGGGTAAATGATGAAGCTAGATGATCAGCAGCAAGCGGCACTGGCACGAGTACAGTTGCCCGAAGATTGGAAAATGGCACTGGCACCGGCACTGCTTGACCCAAAGATGGATGCGCTGCGTACATTTTTGCAGTCGGCTTATCAAGAAGGCAAGCAGATTTATCCGCCAAAAAATCAGATTTTTAATGCTTTTCACCTGACGCCTTTATCTCAAGTCAAAGTGGTCATTTTGGGGCAAGATCCTTATCACGGTGCAGGGCAGGCAATGGGATTGTCGTTTAGCGTACCAAAGATTATTCCCAAACCACCAAGTCTGCAAAACATCCTAAAAGAGCTGGCCACCGACCTTGGCATCCCAGTCAGTGCGCATGGCGATTTGTCATCTTGGGCAAGGCAGGGTGTGCTACTACTCAACGCCACATTGACTGTCGAAGCAGGTCAAGCAGGTAGTCATCAGCGTCAAGGATGGGAAGAGTTTACCGACTACGCCATCCAAGTGCTGAATGAACAAACCGAACGGACGGTTTTTATTCTGTGGGGCAGTTATGCCAAGAACAAGGGACGATATATTGATACCGCGCGGCATTTGGTGCTAAGTGCTAATCATCCATCGCCGCTATCTGCCAATCGTGGTGGATTTTTTGGCACTCGCCCATTTTCCAAGACTAATGACTATCTGATACGCCATGGCAAAACCCCGATTGACTGGCAACTGCCACAGTAATCAGTCTTTGTGTCCGCTGATGTCTCGGCCTGATTGGCAAGTGGTTAACCTGTCAAGTTATCAATTTTGGCACTGTTTCGATGTCACCATGATGCACCTGGCTATTGCTGAAGCCAAAAAAGGTGCAATGGCAGGCGAGATACCTGTCGGTGCGATACTTGTGCATGATCGGCAGGTGATCGGTAAAGGGTTTAATCAGCCGATTTTATCTAATGACCCAACGGCACACGCTGAGATTGTGGCGCTTAGAGATGCCTGTACTCGGCTAGGTAACTATCGTTTGCCTCCACAGACGACGCTGTATGTGACGCTTGAGCCGTGCACCATGTGCTTTGGGGCGCTGATTCATGCTCGGGTTGGGCGGATTGTGTTTGCTGCTTTTGAGCCAAAATCAGGCGTGGTCGGCAGTCAGATGAACTTAAGCCAGATGGGATTTTATAATCATCAGGCGATGGTATCACAAGGGCTTCTCTCGTGTGAATGCTCACAGATGCTGAGTCAATTTTTTGCCAAACGACGCGCGGATAAACGCTTGGCAAAACAAATGGCTAATAGCACAGTTTAATTAAATTATTAATAAAAGAGCTTATTATGACGACGACAAAGCAGTATCCACACCCAGTCATCTGTATCGATGGACCCAGTGGTGCAGGCAAAGGCACGCTGGCATATCGACTGGCGGATGAATTGGGCTATAATCTTTTGGACAGCGGTGCCTTGTATCGCATCATAGGCTTATTGGCACACCAAAAAGGGCTGTTGGCTGATGATGTAGTTGATTTAGAATTGCAGTTAGAAAAGCTGACGCAGTCGTTAAATCTCGCCTTTGCCATCAATCATCAAACAAAGACGGTCGAAATTTTAATCAATGGCGAGCCACTGACTGATGATATCCGCAATGAAACCGTTGGTGGTTATGCTTCAAAAGTCGCCGTATTCCCAAAAGTGCGTACAGCATTATTGGATGTGCAGCGAGACATGGCGAAGCGAAGCGGACTCATCGCTGATGGTCGAGATATGGGCACGGTGATTTTCCCTGATGCGCCTGTGAAGGTATTTTTGACCGCCAGTGCCAAAGCACGAGCCGACCGACGTGTCGCTCAGCTGACGCAGGCGGGTAAATCGGCAGATTATGAGGCGATTTTGGCAGAGATTGAAGCTCGCGATGAGCGTGACCAAAACCGTAGCGTTGCACCATCTAAGCCTGCTGATGATGCGCTGGTGCTTGATAGCTCAGCCATGGATGCTGAAGCCGTATATCTGTCTGTGCGTAAATTTTGTGAAAAGCAGGGCGTTGTTTTCCCAACTTAGACCATCGATGATCAATGCGGCCAATTTATCCACATCTTGACAAAATCACCCAAAAAAACTGTAAAAATTGGGTGATTTTTAATTTAAATTGGTGTAAAATAATGCGGTTTATATTTTTTAATGCGTGAGCGAAGTGTAAATCCAGCAATGCTTGGCATCATGCTTAACTGAACCACACTGGGCTGGCAGGTTGTGGCTATATTTTTTAAGGTAAACATAATGGTATCATTTGCTGAACTGTTTGAAGCAAGCCAATCAGAACAAGGTCTTAACATTGAGCGTGGCTCAGTGATTTCAGGTACTGTGGTTGCGATTGACAGCGATTGGATTACAGTGGACACTGGTCTTAAGTCTGAAGGCATCGTTGCTCGTGAAGAGTTCCTAAACGAAGCTGGCGAGCTTGAAGTAGCAGTAGGCGACAGCATCGATGTGGTTGTTGAAGCTGTGGACAATGGCATGGGTCAAACTGTGCTATCACGCGAAAAAGCGAAGCGTGAAGAAAGCTGGCGTGCGCTTGAGCAGCTACACGAAAACGACGAAATCGTTAAAGGTGTTATTTCTTCTAAAGTTAAAGGTGGTTTCACTGTTGAAATCGGTTCTGTTCGTGCGTTCCTACCAGGTTCTCTAGTAGATGTTCGTCCAGTACGCGAAACAACTCACCTAGAAGGCAAAGAGCTTGAGTTCAAAGTTATCAAGATCGACAAGCAACGCAATAACATCGTGGTTTCTCGCCGTGCCGTTATGGAAGCTGAAAACTCAGCAGAGCGTGATGAACTACTAGCCAAACTAGAAGAAGGCATGGAAGTAGAAGGTATTGTTAAGAACCTAACTGACTACGGTGCATTCGTTGATCTAGGCGGCATCGATGGTCTTCTACACATCACTGACATGGCTTGGAAGCGTATCAAGCATCCATCAGAAGCTGTTGAAGTTGGCCAAGACCTAAAAGTTAAAGTATTGAAGTTTGACCGTGAGCGTAACCGTGTTAGCCTGGGTCTAAAACAACTTGGCGCTGATCCATGGACTGAAGTTGAACAAACTTATCCAGTCGGTACCATCACCAAAGCACGCGTGACCAACCTAACTGACTATGGTTGCTTCGCTGAAATCGCTGAAGGCATCGAAGGTCTGGTGCATGTGTCTGAAATGGACCACACCAACAAGAACATCCACCCATCAAAAGTTGTTCAAGTGGGCGACGAAGTGAATGTCATGGTTCTTGAGATCGATGGCGAGCGTCGTCGTATCAGCCTAGGTATCAAGCAAACTATGCCAAACCCATGGGCAGAGTTTGACAAGAACCACGAAAAAGGTCAAAAAATCAGCGGTACTATCAAGTCTATCACTGACTTTGGTCTGTTCATCGGCCTAGAAGGTGGTATCGATGGTCTAGTTCACCTATCAGACATCTCTTGGACTGAAGCTGGTGAAGAAGCAATCCGCAACTACTCAAAAGGCGACACAGTAGAAGCTGTTGTCCTATCTGTAGATGCTGAAGCAAACCGCATCAGCCTAGGTATCAAACAACTAAACTCCGATCCATTCAACGAATACCTACTGTCAAATGACCGTGGTGCAATCGTTAAAGGCACAGTCAAAGAAGTTGATGCAAAAGGTGCAGTGATCACTTTGGCTGATGAAGTAGAAGGCTACCTACGTGCCGCTGACATCGCTCGTGAGCGCACTGAAGATGCTTCAAAAGTCCTAAGTGTTGGTGATGAAGTTGAAGCGAAGATTGTTGGCACTGACCGTAAATCACGCAGCATCAGCCTATCTATCAAGGCTAAAGATGAAGCAGATGAGCGTCAAGCAATCAAAGAGCTATCAAATGCTCAACCAGCTGAAGCACAGCCAAAAACTCTTGGTGACATCTTCGGTGATGCACTAAAAGGCTAATCCAAAGCTGCATAAAAAGAGTGATGAGCAATCATCGCTCTTTTTTTATGTGTGAATCGTTATAAGTAACGATTAATCGATGTATCATGATGACAAGCGACCATAAAGCGATAGATGGCTGTTATTTTGTGAATTTTTACAAAAAATTGATTTAAAATCATCAAATTTAACAAAAAACACATTTTCTTTTTGATAGATTTCGGTTATTATCAAGATTCTATCAATTTGTTAAAAATCTGATACATGAAATGCAATCCAAGGTGAGGTGTATGCAGGCGGTAGTAAATAAATCTGATTTGATTGCCAATCTGGCAGCGGTCTGTGATGATTTGGAAGAGCATGTGGTAGATGAAGCCGTGCGATTGATGATGGCGATGATGGTTGAAGAGCTGATTCATGATGGCCGCATCGAGGTTCGGGGTTTTGGCAGTTTTTGCCTGCATCATCGTGCTGCACGCATCGCGCGCAATCCGCGTACGGGCGAGAGCGTATCTGTGAATGCCAAATCTGTGCCGCACTTTAAACCCGGCAAAGCACTGCGTGAAGCGGTGAATGCCATCAATGATTGAGTTGTTGTATCAATTACAATATAACATATTAAAGCATATTAAGAGTTTGTTATGCATATTATTTTAATTATTCTACTTGTACTGGCGTTCGCTTATTCTTTGGCGCTGGTGGTCCTAAACAATCAAGCCATCTCGGTCAATCTACTATTTTCAAATGTCGCCAACATGAGCTTGGGCTTGATTTTGGTTGCGACCATCTTTTTGGGCGTGTTGATCGGTATTTTGTTGGCACTGCTATTGTTCCGTGTTTTCCAAAATAAATGGGAAATCAGCCGTCTGAAAAAGGAAAATGCCAATGTGCAAGCTCAGCTGAGTGAGGCCAATTTGAAATTGGCGCAACAAGCAGAACACATTCGCCGTATTGAGTCACAAAATCAATCGGATGTGGTGACTTTGGCTGAGACCACATCGATCAACCATTCTGTCAATCCAGCACACGACACCAACCCGCATCGCCCTTTGTAAAAGGTGTGCTGCCCGATCATGATGGCGGTGGTTATTATTTTCAACGCGGCTTTAACATTGAATCACTGTTAAATCTGTGCTATCATGATCAGCAACTAAAAAGCCGTTAACTCAACGGCTTTTTTTGTGTATTATACTGTGATAAGCCAAATTTTTAGCAAAAAAAGGATAGATTCATGAGTACTTCACCCATCATCGTCGCTGTAGATAAGCACAATTTGTCTGATGCACTGACCTTGGCGGATAGCTTAGATCCATCACTATGCCGACTAAAAGTGGGTAAAGAGCTGTTTACCGTCTGTGGCGTGGAAGTGGTCAATGCCTTTCATCAGCGTGGCTTTGAAGTATTTTTGGATCTCAAGTTTCACGATATTCCAAATACCACCGCCCAAGCTATTCTATCGGCTGCTGATATGGGCGTATGGATGACCAATATTCATGCCAGTGTCGGTACTGATGCCATGCGATTATGCAAAGAGCGGTTGATGGCAGGGGGTTATGATACGCTGCTGATCGCCGTGACGGTACTGACTTCGATGACAGATGCTAACTTGGCTGAACTTGGCATCAGCCGCAATGTGACCGAGCAAGTACTGCATCTGGCAGGACTGACACATCAGGCAGGTCTGGATGGCGTGGTCTGCTCAGCCCAAGAAAGTGCGATGCTAAAACAGCGATTTGGCACTGATTTTAAACTTGTCACCCCAGGCATTCGCTTAGATGATGATGCCAAAGATGACCAAAAGCGCATTTGCACGCCAAGCGATGCCTTGGCTAATGGCTCGGATTATCTGGTGATTGGCCGTTCGATCACAGCTGCAACCGATCCCAATGAGAAGTTAAAATTGATCCTATCACAGATTTGAGCTGTGATTGATCAATGCCATCATGACGCGCTAATGCTATTAAGCCAAGCGCAAAAAATCCCGTTATGATAAACGGGATTTTCATTTATTGATCAAGCTGTTGATAACGCGTTGGGTCGCTGACGCCAGCATCCATGAAGCCTTGTTTGCGCAGATGGCAGCTGTCACAGTGACCACAAGCTCGTCCTTGGGCATCGGCCTGATAGCATGATACTGTCAATGCGTAATCTACGCCCAAGGATAGACCCAGTTGTAGCGTTTCGGCCTTTGACAGTTGCTGCAGTGGTGCGATGATCGACAAGCGGTGGCCTTGGCGTCCTGCGACTGTTGCCAGATTTGCCATGAGTTCAAAGGCTTGGATAAAGTCTGGTCGGCAGTCTGGATAGCCTGAATAATCCACTGAGCTTACGCCAATGATGATGGCTGATGCTTGGGTGACCTCAGCTACTGCCAATGCATAAGACAAAAAAATGGTATTTCGGGCAGGCACATAAGTGATGGGCGCGACTTTATCATCATCTCCATAAACGATCGAGGCATCATAGTCTGGGACATGCAAATCAGGGTCGGTGAGCGCTGAGCCACCAAGTTTGGCGATGTCGATGTCGATGACGAGGTGTTTGACGCCAAGCGCTTTGGTGATGTTCTGTGCTGCCATCAGCTCGCTGGAATGGCGCTGACCATAACTAAAGCTGACAGCTGTGATGTTGGCAAATTCTGATTTGGCCCAATACAGACAGGTGGTGGAATCTAGGCCGCCTGAAAACAGCACGACGGCGTTTTGATGCTGATGCTCGTTCATGACACTCAATTGCTAAAAACTGTGCATGCAAGATACCGCATATTACTTGATTTTTCAACTGTTTTTTGGGATTTTGGTTGCCAAGTTCATTGCAAATCAGTCAAAGCATGCTACAATAACACGACTTAGGCTTATGAGCCATGCCAGCCCCAGCAGCTGAGATTTTTGATTAAAATACGCGTTGATACACCGAGAGATTCATGGAAGTTGAAATCATCAAAATCATCCTCGCCTTTGTGGTGCTGATCAATCCATCAGCAGCGTTGGCGATGTTTGTTAATCTGACCAATGGCTATGAGTTGCCTGATAAGCGGCGCATGGCCATCATCGCTTCGGCGACGGTGTTTATAACTGTCGCTTTTTTTGCGTTATTCGGGGAAGCGATGTTGCGTGGTTTGGGCATTTCATTAGGCTCATTTCGTGTAGCTGGCGGTATTTTGTTATTCATCATTGCCCTTGGCATGATGAGTGATGGCAACAACCCTGCCAAACCTAACGAAGATGAAGTCACACCACCGAAGCCCAAGAACCCAAGCTCACTGACAGGCATGGCTGTGGTGCCGCTTGCGATTCCGATGATGATTGGGCCGGGCGGTATTTCAACGGTGATCATTTATTCATCACAAGTCAAAAGCGCGATGCAGATGGCATTCATTATCATTGCAGGGTTGTGCATCAGTATTTTTTGTTATGTGTCATTGATGGCAGCTGGCCGCATCAGCAAGATCTTGGGCGAAACTGGCCTAAATGTCATTAATCGCATCATGGGCATCATTTTGGCAGCTTTGGCGGTTGAGATTGTCGTTGCAGGCCTGCGCACCATTTTCCCAGATCTGTTGTGATATCAGCGCGAACCGTGATATATCACGGTTTTTTTATGACTTTTAATTCATTGACTTTATCCATTGACTTCATTCATAGCTTTACTTGCTTTGATCGAGTGGCACTGTTAATCGAGGGCGATTTGGGCTTAGGTTGTCCAGTAAAGCTTTGCTAATGGGGAGGATGCCTTGATCCATCAATTCAGATAGCACCTCGGCGCAAAGAGGCGCAAAGCTAAACCCTTTTGAACCCATGCCATACATACAAAAACTGCGCTTTTGGCCTGGGATTAGACCTATGATCGGATGATAATCTGGGGTCTGCGCACGGATGCTTGCGCGACCATGAAACTTGGGATGATCTGAAATGTTCAGTGTGTCGCAGTATGTTGGCAAAGCAGTGCGCAGTTTATGCAGATTGTCCTGATGCTCATGTTCGCTGATCGCGGTGTCGGTGCTGTTTCGCACGAAGCTTGCGCCAAATAGTAGCGCCTGACTGCCCAAGGCGTCATCATAAAACTGGCTGCAATAGCCATCGTATTTGATGGCATGTTTTGCACCATCTGTCGGATCATTGTCAAGCGCCACCCATGACACTTGACCGCGAATTTTACGGCAGTCAAACAAGGATTGCTCGATTTGAGAGCTAACAAAGCCTGCACAGATCACCACTTGATCAAAGTCATATGTCTGCTGCTCTTGCCCGTCGCTTGTGGTAATGCTGACTTTATCGGCTGATTCGCTGATGCGTATGACAGATGCGCTGATGTGTGTGGCTGGCCTAGCGGCATCGAAGGCTTGGGCGATTTTGGCAGGGTATAAGATTCCGCCCATCGGCACATGGGCGACGATGTCAGCGCAGCTTAGGTCTTGATGGATGGCATTAATCTGCTCATCGCTGCTGTGATTGTCATTTAGCACCTCATGGATCAGTGATTTTGGGTAAGGGTGGATCATAGCTCGGCGCTTGTCGGCGGATTTTTGGCTGGGCAGCAGTAAATCGGTGACGCCAATGGCTTCAAATACGCGCTGATCGCTGTTTTTGGCGGCGTCATTGAGAGCTTGATAATGCCGATGCGCATATAAAAAACTCACCGTTGGTAGATGGTCGGCAGCTTTTTCAAGCACCGTCAATTTAGGTGCAAACAGCGCGCAGGGATTGCCTGAAGCGCCAGACATCAAGCCATTAGGCTCAAATAAATGAATGTCATGGCCGCGCCGCTTTAAGGTAAAAGCCAAACTGACACCACTGATGCCGCCGCCAATGAGGGCGATTTTTTTGCTAGGCGTATTGTGAGCTGATGGTGACAGTGTCGGCTGACAGGGCGGATGTTGGCTACTGATCATCTCGCGCTTACGACCAAATCCTGGCGTTTTGATGATATCAAATCCAGCTGCAATCAATCCACGGCGTACAAATCCTGCTGCTGTAAATGTGGCCAGCGTCGTATTGGCATGGGACAGCTTTGCCATCTGGTCAAATAATGCATCACGCCACATATCACTGTTTTTGGCGGGCGCAAAGCCATCCAAAAACCACGCATCGACTCTGGCGCGATCTTGGGTTTTGATCAGCTCATCCAAGCTTTGACTGGCATCACCAAACCACAAATCCAATGTGATCAGAGGAGTGATATGTAAGCGATGGCAGCCAGACATCGGCAGCGGATACTGGGCGATCAGCCGATCAATCCATCGCTGCAGCGTAGGATCATCTCTCCATGCCGATAACGCTTGTCGCAAATCGCTTTGGGTGAGTGGGAATTTTTCGGTGCTGATAAAATGCAATCTGGCAGTTGAGGGGGCAATCTCATCCCACAGTTGGCACGCTGCCAAAAAATTCAGTCCCGTCCCAAAACCTGTCTCAGCGATGACAAAGCAGGATCGTGGATCTAGCTGCGACCATCGATGGGGCAGATCATTGCCGTTAATAAAGACATGCCGCGCCTCTGCCAGACCGCCTGTGTGCGAAAAATACACATCATCAAACTGCTGAGAGGTCGGCACAGTGTGACCCTCAGCATCGGTTTTCCAGTGGATATCGGCGGTGCTAAGCGGCGCATAAGGCGTGTGCTGATTTGTCATGAGTTTGATGGCAGTACTTGGATGAATGGTTTGATATCGACATGACTGTACACACCCGCCTCCAGATATGGATCGGCCTCTGCCCAGGCTTTTGCTTCTGCCAAATCGTCAAACTCTGCAATCACCAGACTGCCACTCATGGCGTCAGCACCGTGTTCGATCGGTGTGGGGCCAGCGACAATGAGGCGCTTTTGTTCATTAAGTTTATGCAGACGATCTAAGTGCATGGGTCTGGTTTCACGGCGCTTCTGGCCGCTGTCAGCGACATCATGACCGATGATGGCAAATAAAGGCATGGGGTTCTCCTATGATTAATCAATGATAAATGGTATCACAGCTTAAGATCTAGCACCGCGATATGACGATCGGCCAAGGCGTCTTGCCATGCTGTCTGATGGCTTTGGGCATCACCCACTAACACCGCAAAAATCCCATAAGGATGCGTGCCGATGCGTTCAATTTTTCTTAAGATACCACGATCTGGTACGGTGTCGGTATTGATCACAAGGCAGATCTGCGCTGCGTTTTGATCGGCATCGGTGAGCAGTCTTAGGATGTCATCTTGATCATCAATGCAGCCAAAATCTTTTAATGCTGTCAAAGAAAGCGGAGTGTGATTTGGTTTTTCAAGCGCGGCAATGATAAGCCTGTCGCTTACAGCGACTTGTGGCAGCGGCTTTGGCTTAGGTGGCTGATAGTCATCCTGATCGATGATGCTTTGATTATAATAGGCTAAAAGCCTAGCAAAATAAGGATCTTGGATATCGATGCGAAAACTTATCCGAGACTTAATGCGGCTGTACAGATAGGCCATTAGGCGCGGCAACACGCCATAGATCATCAGACAGGCAATGGTCAGCCAAGCAAAGTGGGCAGGCTGACTGTGCATACCATCAGGCAGCTTGATGCCAAATTTTGCCGGTAAAAAGCCTAAGATGTGTAATAGCTGATAAAAATGTGCATCACTAAGCAGTGTCGATTCCCAATGAAAATGATAGCTTTTGAATAAAAACAGCAGTAAAAGACCGACAATGCTGCCTATAAGCCCAAACAACCAAGCGGCATGCATGATGCTGGCAATGTACCAAAATTTCACGGGTTTTTGGACATCTTTTAATACCCCGTATGCGGTTTGGGACAGCTTTTTATTGACATCCATGGATTTGATGGATGGTGAATTTATAAAGCTGATCTTATCAATGATGCTTGCCAACAGTGTGGGTCTGTGCTGTAGAAAAGCTGAGATGCACCACCATAATAATGACAGCGTATGCCAACCCAAAAGCGCCACGATCAAATAAAAAAAGTTCACCGATGTCGCTGCCAACAGCCCAGCAACCCCAAACAATGCCATCAAAAAATACAGCGCATACAGAGCGCTTAAGCTGCTGGCGATGCTTCGTTTGGCATCTTGTAAAGCTTCCATGATGCGGCCATCGCTATCGATTTTTTTGGCTCGCAAAAACAGCTTATCATAAGCACTACAGTGTTCTGCCACCAATGATTGGGTGATGAGCTTGGGCGCTTGACCAAAAAGATGGCCTTGCTGCTCTAAACGGCGAATGAGTTCTGCATGCTCGTGGTCGCTTTGGCTATGCTGTGTCATAAGTCACCTTGATCGGTTGGGTGCTGGGTATTGGCGTTATTTTGTAGTTGCAAAAGCTCTTGCTCGATCGCTTGGATCTGCTGCTGCTTATCAATACTGGGTGCAGCTGCCAGCTGTTTTTGCAGTTTTTTGAGTTGGCTGCGCAGTTTGGCAGCCATGATGGTGTTTTTGGCGGCATTTTCATCGATGGTCACGGTGTCGGCTTGGTTCATGACATTGACCATCTGAGATTCGATGGTGCTGACCACAGGTTTGCTGCCGCTTTCGATACTTTGGGCGACGCGCTGTAAGTGCTGATGATAGCGCTGTCTTAGATGTGCTTGTTCGCGATCTCGTGCCTCATCACTGGGTCTGTGGGTATGTGCTACCAAATCGATACAGTCCACAGGGCAGGGCGCGATACAAAGCTCACAGCCAGTACACAGATCGCTGATGATGCTGTGCATGTGTTTGGCGGTGCCGATGATGGCATCGACAGGACACGCCGGTATGCACTTGGTACAGCCGATGCACTCGCTGTCACGAATGATGGCGCGCACAGCGGTAGGACGCTGTGTCACAGGATCGATCGGCCATTTACTGATGCTGGCTGGCAGGCTGTCTCGGCCAGTCAGTTCACTGATGCGATCGGTGACCGCTTGGCCACCTGGTACACACAGATTGATTGCTTCGTTTTGGGTGATGATGCCATGCGCATACGGCAGGCAGCCATCATGATGCCCACAAAGACCGCACTGTGTCTGAGGCAGCACAGCATCGATGGCGTAGATCGCTTCAAGTGTCGCCAAATCCAAGGAGTCAACAAGTGGCTGGAATAAGATCGGTACAGACTTGGGCGAGTGGACGGGATCTCGTGATGCCACATCCGTAGAGGTCGAGGATTGATAAGTGATCACGCCAGATCTCCTTGTTGCACCACTGCTTCAATCAGCTGATGGGCGATGGTGCCTGCAGCTGGGATGGCTGGCAGGGCATCGATGTCAAAAAAGTTCGCTGATGCCAATTCATTAGGCTCAATCTTAATATCACCGTGTGCATGGGTGGCGATGAATCCAGCCATCAAATTGCTCGGATATGGCCATGACTGACTGCCAAAGTACTTAAGATCACCAATACTCACACCCACCTCTTCTAGTGCCTCGCGATGTGCTGCCATTTCCAGTGTCTCACCTGCCTCGACAAAGCCTGCGATCAAGCCATGCACGCCGCTTTTATGACGGTGATGACGCGCCAGCAGGATCTGAGGCTTACCAGTCTTGGGATGTTGGCGTGTGATGGCGATGATGATGCATGGCTGCACTCGAGGATAAGCACGATGACGACAGGCTGGGCAAATCATGGCATGTTCGCCACCGCTGTGCAGCACAGCTCGCGTGCCGCAGCGACTACAAAAGCGGTGATCTTGTTGCCAGCGGATCAGCATGATGGCTCGGCTCAAAAGACTGATGACCGATGCAGTGCTTGTATTGATCAATTCACGAAAGCTTAACAGGCGCAAATTTTTGGCATCTTTGGCATCATAGCCTTGACCATAAGGGAAAATTAGCTTTAAGCTGATAGCATCGGTGCTACTGATGGCGTGTGTGGCAGGCAGCGTATGATCTTTGGCCAACGCCACACAGTGACCATCGTGCGTCTCAGTAAAGCCAAGAGATACCGCCTGAGTTGGTGCTTCATCAAGCGTAATCACAAAAGGCATCGAGCGATCATCAACTAAGACGCCATCATCACAGACCACCCAAATTTTAACACTCATGACAGCACCTGCGTGCGCCAAGCAGCATCGGCATCGGCATCAGACACCGATGGCTGAATCAAGCTTGCATATTGCGACAGATTCAAAAACTGGCCACCTTGAGCATTGGTGTCGTTGTTTGAGCCATCATGATCATCAATGGCCATGGCGATCTGGCCACCAGTCATCGCCAAATAGACTTCGGCTAGGATCTCTGAGTCTAATAAAGCGCCGTGAAAGGTACGATCTTTTTTGCCGACACCCAGTCGCTTCACCAAAGCATCCAAGGTGTTTTTTTGGCCAGGATACAGCTGTTTGGCGATGGCCAATGAGTCGGTCACTTGTACGCGCTCACTAAAATCTGACAAGCCAACGCGATCAAATTCCATGTTTAAGAAATTCATATCGAAATTGGCATTGTGGGCGATGATCTCGCTGTCAGCCATGAATTCATAAATCAGCTGCGCCACCTCGGCAAATTTTGGCTTATCTGATACAAAGGCATTGCTGATCCCGTGTACGCGAATGACCTCATCATCCATTGTTTTTTCTGGATTTAGATAGACATGCAGGATATTGCCAGTGAATTTACGACCCACCAGCTCTACTATCCCCACCTCCACGATGCGATCACCGCCTTGGGCATCAAATCCTGTGGTTTCGGTATCCATAATCAGCTGTCGCTCGGTGGCACCGCGATTGATGGGCTTTGGCAAAATCGGCCAAAAATCTGGATTGACGCGACTGGTATCACCATCATAGTCAGGATTTTGTTGGCTGTTATACTCACCGATTTTAGGGGCGGTGGTGCGCGTGGGTTCGGCTCTTAAGTGGTTTTGGGCTGCACTGATCTGATCACTGGTGTGATCTGTGCCAATCTGCGTATCAAAAGCAGTCTCTGTCAAATCCATCTGACCACCAGTCATCGCCAAATACACTTCAGTTAAGATCTCAGAGTCTAATAAAGCGCCGTGAAAAGTACGGTCTTTTTGACCGACGCCCAATCGCCTTACCAAGGCATCCAATGAGTTTCTTTGGTCGGGATACAGCTGTTTGGCGATGGTCAATGTGTCTGTCACGCGCACGCGGTCACTAAAATCCGTCAAGCCGACGCGGTCAAATTCGGCCTGCAAAAAACGCATGTCAAAAGCAGCATTGTGAGCGATAATTTCACTGTCTATCAAAAAATCATAAACAAACTGCGCCACATCGGCGAACACAGGCTGACTCTGTACAAACTCATTGCTGATGCCATGAATGCGCATCACCTCATCTTCCATGATTTTTTGGGGATTGAGATAGACATGTAAAATATTACCAGTCAATCGGCGGTCAATCATCTCGATCGCACCGATCTCAACGATACGCTCTCCTTTATACGCATCAATGCCTGTGGTTTCGGTATCTAAGATGATTTGGCGTTTGGGGGTGCCGCGATTGACAGGCTTTGGCAGGATCGGCCAAAAATCTGGATTGAGGCGGCTGGTATCGCCATCATAGTCAGGATTTTGTTGGCTGTTATATTGCATTATTTTTGGCTCAGAAGGTACAAGCGTTGGCGGCTGATCATTGGGCATTGGCGCATCTGATGGCGCTTGTGCTGATGCAGCAATCCATTCATCCCCCTGACCATCCACACCCAAATTGGCAAGCTTGTCCGCCATCTCATTGCCTGCGTGTCCTGCATGACCCTTCACCCATTGCCAGTCGATTTGGCGGTTTTGGGTGAGAGCATCCAGCTGTTGCCACAGCTCAAGATTTAGCACAGGTTTGCCGTCAGATTTTTTCCAGCCGCGATTTTTCCAGCCAGTGATCCATTTGGTGATGCCGTCTTTGACATAGCCTGAATCCGTCCAAATCTGTATCGGCAGATGTGCAGGCGTGCTTTGTAGTGCAGTGATGGCTGCCATCAGCTCCATGCGGTTATTGGTGGTGTTTATCTCGCCGCCCCATAGGTTTCGCACATCGCCCGTGTCATATTGTAGATGTACACCATAGCCACCAGGGGAGATGGCGGATTGTCCATTACCTTTACAGGCGCCATCAGTATATGCAATGATTGGATAGGTCATAATTGCTTTTTTTGATAAAAATTTGCTGTCTATTATAAAGCATTGTGCCAGTTTATGCGAATTTATACACCAAAATATCATAGGGTAGTTTGTGTAAGATTAGTATGAGTCGGTGGATATTTGGATGGGTGAATGTGTTATAATGATCAATTTTTAGATCACAAGACAGCACCATGACCCAAGCCATGATTTCAAGTCATCAGTTTACCAGATTATTTCATCCAAACCATCTGCACGCACCAAAGACAGTGTCATCACAAGATGCAGATAAAATCCGTGCATGGCAATCATCCGCCACGCCTTTATTTTTAGAAATCGGCGCAGGCAAGGGCAAGCACGCCATGTTATTTGCAAGCAATCATCCCGATAAGCAATTGATCGCTGTTGAGCGTACCAGCGAAAAATTCACAGCATTTGACAAGTTAAGTCTATCCAGTTCATTAGATAATCTTATCAATATTCATGCTGATGCGATTGCATTTAGTGTACATTTTATTCAGCCTGATTCGCTAGATGGTGTGTTTATCCTATATCCCAATCCCGAACCGCATAACAAAAATCAGCGGTGGCTAAATATGCCGTTTTTTGAGTTTTTATTATCTCGTATGAAAGTGGGTGCAACGATTACTTTGGCCAGTAATATCAGTGATTATATCGATGAAGCGGTCGAATTGCTGGATGCTGTATGGCAGTTGCCGTATGTTAAACAGACTATTGATAAATCATCGGTTCGTACGCATTTTGAGATTAAATATCTGGCGCGAGATGAGCTATGCCAAGAGATTATTATCACAAAGCCCGATGGCTATATCACTCGCTTTGACGATGTGCCTGCGATGTCATTATAAGTAGCTTTATAAATTAGTAATATTCAACAATTGGAAGTATCATGACCAAGTCAAGTGTGGCGATTATCGGTGCAGGGGCGGCAGGGCTGATGGCGGCAGAAGTGCTGTCGGCTTATGATATCGACATCCATGTATTTGACCAAAAACCCACCGCTGCACGCAAGATTTTGATGGCGGGCAAAACAGGGCTGAATATCTCACACAATGAGCCGATGGCGGATTTTGTGACACGATATACGCCATCGGATTGGCTGATGCCTTATGTGCAGGCATTTGGTGCTGATGGTATCCGAGCATGGATGGCATCACTTGGCATTGATAGCTATGTCGGCTCGACAGGGCGGATATTTCCTGTTGAGATGAAAGCATCCAAGCTTGTGCGCGCATGGCTAAATCGGCTACATGATCATCAAGTAAAATTTCACTATCGACATCGCTGTATTACGATGGATAATCGAGTGCTTGGTTTTGAAATATTAGATAATAAAGGCAATATCATCGATAAGTTTAGCCAAGCGTTTGATGCGGTGATATTGGCGTGTGGTGGCGGCTCTTATGCATATCTGGGTAGTGATGGCGCTTGGCAAAGATGGCTGGGAGCTGATGAGCTGACACCTTTGTATGCCAGCAATGTCGGGGTACTGCGTGCTTGGTCGCCATTTATGACACCACTGTATGGTCAAGCCATCAAGCGTGTGCGTGCGTGGGTGGGCGATGATATCAGCCATCAAGGTGATATCGTTATTAGTCATTATGGGTTAGAAAGTGGGCTGATTTATAAGCTAAACCTTGCCATGCGACAAGCGATGGATGAGCATCAAACATTTACTTTATATCTAGATTTATTACCTGATAAATCAGCTGATTTTATTTATAATAACTTAACTAAAAATAAGAAACAATCGCTCAATACGCTACTTAAAAAACTTGGACTTGATGCCGTCAAAATTGCGTTATTAAGAGAATGCACTAATAAAACCGACTGGTCGGACTTAACAATCATGGCAAAGCATATCAAGTCGCTTGCCATTGAGTGTACGGGATTTCGCCCGATGGATGAAGCCATCAGTACAGGCGGTGGCATCAAGCGTATGGCGGTAGATGATGACCTGCAGCTGCGTGCTCATGCAGGCGTGTTTTGCTGTGGTGAGATGCTGGATTGGGATGCACCAACAGGGGGTTATTTATTAACGGCGTGTTTTGCCACAGGTCGAGCGGCGGCGATAGGTGTTGTAAGGCATCTAAATGCATTACAAAATAACTAAGACTCACACAAAAAAATGGCTGAACGATATCAGCCATTTTGCAACTTAGACAAACTTCCCAACTAAGCCTTCACTATCGGTGCGTGCATCAAGTGACACGAGCAGTGCATAGGCACCGATAAATTTACGACTGATAAACATCATCTCTTTTGGTGGCAGGCTAAATTCCAATGACTGCATCCCTTCTTTGGCTTTGTTCATCACTCGGGCGTACAGATCACTGCTAGCCCAAATGTAGCGACCATGGCCATCTAGGTGTGGATGCTGACCGCCAGCCGCGTGATTCAATGCCGCTGCCTTGGCAAATGGTTCACACGCCATCAAAAAGACCGCTGCCATGTCAGATTTTGGCTTACCGCTAAGTCTGTCAAAAAAATCATAGCCGGTCATCGCATCCATCATCATCGCTTGATCATGGTGATAGCCTGCTGTCAAAAGCCCACGAGCGATACCAAGCAGATGTTGATCAAACTGCTTAATCGCCCCAAAATCCAATAAGATCAGCTTATCAATGCCATCTTCAAATCGCACTAGGTAATTCCCAAAATTCGGGTCGGTCTGCATCTCACCCCACTCGAATAACTCACGGATGACCACTTCGATGGCGGCTTGACCTAAGGCATTTTTGCGATCTTGGGGCAGTTGCTTTAGCGTATCATCATTGAGCGATACACCATGCTCAAAACTCATGCAAATCAAGCGTGGCGTACTGTAATTGTCATAAATTGTCGGCACGACATAGCGTGAATCGTCCGCAAGATAGCCTGCAAATCGCTTGGTAGTGTTCGCTTCTAGGGTATAATCCACTTCACGATGCAACAGCTCGCCAATTTCTTCAAACCATGCATCGAGTGCTTTGGTCTGTGGCACCGCATTGGTAATTTTTAATAGATGCTTAAAGATGGATAAGTCAGAATCAATCGATGATGCGACCCCAGGGTATTGCACTTTTAGCACGACTTCACGGCCAGTATATTTGTGCACGGCTTTATGCACTTGGGCAAGACTTGCTGTGCCAATCGGTGTGCGATCGATTTCAAAATCCGTCACACGCTCACCAAGCTCGACCTTTAGTGCATCGTAGATGATGTGCCAAGATAGTGGTGTGGTGTTGGCATCAAGTGTGTGCAGTGCATCAAGCACCTGTGGCGGCAAAAAATGCTCGCCATATAATGCAAGCATCTGACCCACCTTGACCACTGAGCCTTTGAGTTTACCCAGCTCGCTCACCAAATAATCCGCCTGTTCTTGGAGTAGGGCGTGTTTGGCATTGGCTCGTTGTTCTTGACTCATAAACAGGCTGCCGACACTGGATTTTGCCCAATTCTTACCGATATTGAGTGAAGTTTTGGCGATGGATAGGCGACGAGATAGAGGTGTGGTTTTTAGCTTATCGATTGGCTGAGTCATGCGATGATTTAATTGATAATAAAAATGATGGCTTATTATAGCAAAAATTCACCTTTGTCGCTATGATTGGCTAAGATTGTGATTTTTGGACTATAAAAAAGGGATAAAGCAGGTCACTTTATCCCTTTGATATGGTTTGAATCAGAACCCTTTATCAATCGCACGCCAGCCGATATCACGGCGATACTGCATGCCATCAAAGCTGATGCCGTCGATGGCCTGTAGTGCCTTGGCTTGCGCATCCTTGATGGTTTCAGCCAGTGCCGTCACGCACAGTACACGACCACCGTCGGTCACGATATCATCGCCTTGTTGTTTGGTGCCGGCATGGAAGACTTTTAGGGTATCTGTGCCATTGTCAAGCCCTGTGATGACATCACCTTTTGAGCTGGTCTCAGGGTAGCCACGGCTTGCCAAAACGACACCAAGTGCCACTTGTTTTGACCAATTGGCAGTCGCAGGCAGATTGCCTTTTAGACCTGCTTCAATCAGCTCAACCAATGAGCTTTCTAGGCGCATCATGATTGGCTGTGTCTCAGGATCGCCAAATCGGCAGTTGAACTCAATCACATAAGGGTCATTTCGATCATTGATCATCAAACCTGCGTACAAAAATCCAGTATAAGGCGTGCCGTTCGCTTTCATCGCATCGACCACAGGGCGGATGACTCGCTCGATGACCTTATGATGCACTTCATCCGTCACCACAGGGGCAGGGCTGTAGGCACCCATACCGCCAGTATTGGCACCTGTGTCACCTTCAAAGATACGCTTGTGGTCTTGACTCGTTGCCATCGGCAAGATGTTATCACCATCAATCATGCAGATGAATGAGGCTTCTTCGCCTGCCAAAAACTGCTCAATCACCACACGGCTGCCCGCATCGCCAAATTTATTGCCCGACAGCATATCGTCGATGGCATCATAAGCTTCTTGCTCGTTCATGGCGACGATGACACCTTTACCTGCGGCTAGGCCATCGGCTTTGATGACGATTGGTGCGCCATTTTTTGCAACAAAGGCTTTGGCAGGCTCAATCTCGGTGAAAACTTCATAAAAAGCGGTTGGGATGCCATGTTTTTGCATAAAGTCTTTGGCAAAGGCTTTTGAACCTTCAAGCTGTGCACAGTATTTGGTCGGGCCCCAGACACCGATATTTGCCGCACGCAAATCATCTACGACGCCTGCGACCAATGGCGCTTCAGGACCGACAACTACAAATGCAATGTCATTAGCTTGACAAAATTCAATCACCGCCGCATGATTGGCAACATCCAAATCGACATTGACAAGCTTATCTTCGGTGTCGGTACCTGCATTGCCACGAGCGACATAGACTGTCTTGACGCGTGTATCTTTGGCACAAGCCCAAGCCAAGGCGTGCTCACGACCGCCCGTACCCAGTACTAAAATATTCATGATAAACCCCATAAAACCGTGAAAAATTTACGGCTATTTTAGCAAAATTTCAACCATTTCGCCATTGAAATAATGCCAAAAATAAAAATCTGCACGATGATTGTGCAGATTTGTGAGAGTAGATAAAGATCAGCTTAGCGGATGCATAGAGTGTACTCATCATCATTGAGCTTCGCCACAAGCCGATCACCTGATGATAGCTTGCCTACGCCTTTTGGTGTGCCTGTATAAATCAAATCACCAGCACGCAAGCCAAAATGTTTATGTAAATACTTTAACTGATAAAGCACATCAAACAGCATCTTATCCGTGCTGTCATCTTGGCGAGTTTCATCATTGACTGATAAGAAAACTTGACAAACAGGCGGCGTGCCATGCGTCAAAGGTGATAGCCAAGCGCCATCACGAAAGCCTTTGGCAAGCGTCCAAGGCAGACCTTTGGCTTTGAGATTGGCTTGGACATCGCGAGCGGTCAGATCAAGCCCGACGCCATAGCCTGTGATGGCATCAAGGCTTGGCTCTTCGTCATCGCGGATATCACGACCGATATAGACCACAAGCTCAACTTCATGATGCACATCATCACTAAAGCTTGGTAGGGTGAGTGTGGTATCTTGGGTCAGTGCGGTGGTGGGTTTCATAAACACCACAGGCTCGCCCGTTGGTGTATTGCCAAGCTCGCTGATATGCTCAGCATAACTGCGACCGATACAGTAGATATTACCCACAGTAGCACTGTGACCGTCTTTAAACATCAGTGATTTCATCGCCTATCCTTATTGCTATGATTGACATAATTGTCATTAACAGTATAAAACTGATGGCATCATAACAAATTTTACCCCATCAAATCAATGCCGGTTATCTGTCAATGATGATGGGTGGGATTGGGTCAAGCCATGCTTGAGCATCAGTTTAGGATTTGCAATGATTGCTAATCAGCGTGACAAGATAGGGGTGATAATAAGCGGGTAAATCATGTCCCATGCCACTGACCAGCACAAAGCGAGCATTTGGGATGGCTTTGGCTAGAAACTTACCATGACTGGGTGCAACCAAGCCATCTTTATCGCCATGAATCACCAAGGTATTGACTCGGATTTGTTTGGTGAATTTCAAAATCGACCCTGACGCCAAAATCGCGGTCAATTGCTGTGCCACACCAAGCGGATGAAAATTGCGTTGATAACGTTTTTCAGCGATGGCGCGCGTGCCTTTGATATCAAGATGCCCTGGTGAGCCGACTGCTGTCATGAACCACACGCTGTGACGCACCATATCACGCTCCGAATGGCTCTCGGGGCGACGCACAAAGGTCATGAACTGCTTGGGATTGGGCGGTCGCAAAAACGCACGGTTGGCAGTCGAAAATAGCAAGGTGAGATTTTTGATGTATTTTGGGTAGCGAGCAGCGACGATTTGGGCAATCATACCACCCATAGATGCACCGATGAGATTAACTTCAGATAGATGCATGGTCTTAATCAGTCGTGCCACATCTTCTGCCATGTCGGTGAGTGTATAGGGTACTTGCTCGCCTTTATTGGACAGACCTGCTTGCACCTTGAGCATCATTTTGAGCTTGTTGAGCCGTGGCAGACCTTCGATTTGGATTTTGCTTGATAGTCCCGTATCTCGGTTGTCAAAGCGAATCACAAAAAAACCTGCATCGATAAACAGTTTCAGAAAACTGTCCGACCAAAACAGCATCTGCGAACCAAGCCCAGTCACAAAGATCATCGGCGGATGCTCAGGATTGCCCCCAGCTTCGACACACAGCTGTATGCCATCACCGATATCAATGATGGCCTGATACAGATGCTCGGAGAGATCCGATGGATACCAGTGGATATCACCGAATTTCTGCCAACCGTCGGGTACAGCACTTGGCTGTGTGTGAAAAGGTGTTTCGCGAATCATGACGATTGATTAGATTTCGACCATTTCAAAGTCGGCCTTACCGACACCGCATTCAGGGCATAGCCAGTCTTCTGGGATATCTTCCCAGCGAGTGCCAGGGGCAAGACCTTCTTCTGGACAGCCCAGCTCTTCGTCATAAATCCAGCCGCAGACGATACATTGATATTTTTTCATAATTCACCTTAGTGCCTTGATTGTGCCAATCCTAGACTGGCACAATGTTGGGTAAAAATCATCAGATGATTAGTTTACAGATGTATCGAAATTTTGCAAGTAAAATTTTTGAATTTTAAAAGTTAATCAAGGTTTGACAGTGTGAGAATGCACGCTGAACTATCTGGATTTACTCGATTCGCTGAATACTCACAAGAATAATCTAATTTTTTGTTCTTATCTAGCATACGGATTGTATTACCCTTAATTTGGTAATAATACTCACCGCCTTCCATTGGTAGTAGATTTTTATATTTTCCTTTATAAAGCGTGATTGATGACCCAGCTCCAGCTTTAACAGTCGCATTACCCTTTTTTGTGATGGTAATGCTTTCTTCCGTACCCATACCACCTGCAAAATTAAAATATCTTGTCCCAACAAACGGCAATTTTTGTGCTTTTGCCAAAGCAGGACTGATAGCGGTTAATAATGCAAGTGCAATGATAGCAGGTTTTAGCATGATGATTTCCTTATGATGGCTAAATAATTAAAATAGTATCATTAACTATTTACCAAATCAAGAAAAAACCGTTTGCACTAGTTAGCACAAACGGTTCTGAAGTTGGCTTGATTTATAAACCTGCCAACTGCTCAACCAATTTTTCACGAGCAGCGACAAAGCCATCAATACCCTTAATCAGTAGGGAATTTAGCGGATGTGCGTCTTGGGCTTGCTCAAAGTCAGCTTGGCTTAGCGGTGTTGGCTTGGTGCTGATTTCACTATTTTGGATAAGCTGTCTTGTGACAGGTAGCTGACTGTTTGCCAATTCATCGAGTAGGGCGGGTGAAATGGTCAATAAATCACAACCTGCCAAAGCGATGATTTGCTCGATACTGCGAAAGCTTGCCCCCATCACTTGGGTGTGGTAGCCGTGTGATTTATAAAATTGATAAATCGACTTCACAGAGTTTACGCCCATATCCTCGTTGATGGCGATGTCTTGGCGGTTTTCGTGTGCTTTTTGCCAATCGGTGATGCGACCGACAAATGGCGAAATCAAAGTCACGCCAGCATCCGCACACGCACGGGCTTGGGTATCAGTAAATAGCAGAGTTAGGTTGCAGTGGATGCCTTGTTTTTCAAGCTGTTCGGCGGCTTTGATACCTTGCCAAGTTGATGCGATTTTGATCAGTACTCGCTCTTTATCGACGCCGAGTTTGGCATAGCGATCGATATAGTCATAAGCTTTGGCGATGGTGGCATCGGTGTCAAACGATAGGCGTGCATCCACTTCAGTAGAGACACGGCCTTGGATCAGAGTGCTGATTAGATGACCCAGTGCCACGGTCAGCGTATCGATGGCGGTATCGGTATCCAAGCCTTTGATTTGGCTTAATAATTCATCATGTTCTCCACTGGCAAAAGCAGCGGTAATCAGGCTTGGGTTGGTGGTGGCATCAACAGGCTTTAGGCGGGCAATGGCAGATAGATCACCGGTATCGGCGACGATGGTGGTGAGCTGTGATAATTGTTCTAAGCTATTCATAAAAATCTCAATGGTCTAAAAGGTGGATTAAAAGTAACACATTTGGGCGATTTTCGCTACTGGTTTTGATATGATAAGCCATCTATTCTTATATCAATTGATTGAATAATGTCTTTGTATCGCAGTAGAGCGCGGTCGTATCGGCTAAAACGATTATAAAAGAAAGTTTGCCAAAATCACTACACCAAAACATAAAAATCGTGTATCATTGACATATTTTATGTTGATTTAAAAAGGAAGCTGTCATGAGCGAAACGCCTACCTTGCCGATTAATACAGACGAAATCAAAAGCTACCGCAATCAAATTGATAGCATCGACGAACAAATTCAAACCTTGATTAATGAGCGTGCAAAAGTCGCCCAAAAAGTCGCCATCGCCAAAAAGAACCATGAAGATCATCCGATTTTTTATCGCCCTGAGCGTGAAGCTCAAGTGCTAAAAGCGGTGATGGCGCGTAACGAAGGCCCATTATCAGGCGAAAAGATGGCTCGCTTATTCCGTGAAATTATGTCGGTATGTCTTGAGCTGGAAGCACCGCAAAAAGTGGCGTATCTTGGGCCTGTGGGTACATTCACTCACGCAGCAGCACTGAAGCATTTTGGCAAGGCGGCGACCACCGTATCACTTGCCACCATCACGGATGTGTTTCGTGAAGTTGAATCAGGCAGTGCAATGTATGGCGTCGTGCCGGTTGAGAACTCATCAGAAGGCGTGGTCAATCATACCTTAGATGCATTCCTTGGCTCTAGCCTAAAAATCATCGGTGAAGTGGAGCTACCTATCCATCATAATTTTTTGGTCGCTGAACACACCAAAGTCAAAAATCTAAGCTGTATCTATGCACATCAGCAAGCCTTGGCACAATGCCGTCATTGGCTGGATGTCAATTTCCCAAGTGTGGAGCGTATCGCAGTATCAAGTAATGGCGAAGCGGCTCGCCGTATCCAAAATGAATGGCATTCAGCTGCTATTGCAGGGGATGTGGCTGTGGCAGAATACGGCCTACACAAGCTACACGAAAATATCGAAGATAATCCAAATAACACCACGAGATTTTTGATCATTGGTCGTGAAGATGTCGGTGCATCTGGTGCGGATAAGACATCCATCATGGTCTCAAGTCCTGATAAAGCAGGTGCGTTGATTGAGATTCTTGAGCCACTGCGTCGCCATGGTGTATCGATGACCAGTATTGAGACTCGTCCAGAGCGTCCGAACAAATGGGCTTATGTGTTCTTTATTGATATGAATGGCCATATCAGTGATGATCATGTGGCTGCTGCTATCGAAGATATTCGCCCATTGGTCAAGGATTTGCGAGTGTTGGGTTCTTATCCAAAAGCCGTCCTATAATTGATGATATCTCTTAGCTTTTGTTAAGAATTGAGTGATTATTTTAATGCAAATTATCATCAGTCAAATCGGGAATTATCACCAATGGATGAGATGACAAAGCCACTGTTTGCCCATCTGTGCGTGATTGGGCTTGGGCTGATTGGTGCGTCGCTGGTGCAGGCGGTGCATAATGCCAATCAGCGTCGCAGCACACCGCTCGTCGGCAAAATCACTGCAATGGACACCAACGCCACAAGCATCAAAGACGCCATCAATGCCGGTGTGATTGCTGATGGTAGTACTCAGATTGGCGAAGCTGTCAAGGGTGCTGATATCGTGGTGATTGCTGTACCCGTCAAGGCGATGGCATCTGTCATGTACTCACTCAAATCGGCGATGGATGCAGGCGTCTTGGATGCAGACTGTCTAATCAGCGATGTTGGTAGCACCAAACAAAGTGTTGCAGCACTTGCTGATGAAGTTTTTGGCGACCATCATCATTTTATCGGTGGGCATCCGATTGCAGGTGCTGAGAACTCAGGCTTTCATGCCAGAAATGGCGAGCTGTTTGTACAACATAAGCTGATACTATGCCCGACGGACAGTACGGATTTGACACAACTTGCCAAACTGCGTCAGCTATGGCAGGGTGTGGGTGCGGATGTCATCGAGATGGATGCCAAGCGTCATGATGAGATTTTGGCTTATACTAGTCATTTGCCGCATTTATTGGCGTTTAGCCTGACGCATCAGCTGGCAAGCCATGATGATAATTTGGATATTTTTCGTTATGCTGCAGGGGGCTTTCGTGACTTTAGTCGCATTGCCGCCAGTCATCCTGTGATGTGGCATGATATTTTTATTGCCAATAAATCAGCACTGCTTAACTCTCTAGATGAGTTTCAACAACATCTGAATGAATTTAAAGAAATTATCGAGACACAAAATTCAGAAAAATTACTTGATTGGCTGGCGACCTCTCGCCATGCACGCCGTCATTTTGGGCATATGCTTGCCAAAAAATCCACACACAAACCCAATAGCATCATCACAACCGATGCCATCAAGGACACGATTATGAGTCAAAGCTACCATATCCGCCCCCAAAACCACATTGCAGGTACCATCACCGTACCAGGGGATAAATCTATTTCACATCGCAGTATCATGTTTGGCTCGCTTGCCGATGGCGTGACTCATGTGAGCGGTTTTTTGCAAGGTGAAGATGCACTGGCGACCTTGCAGGCATTTGCTGATATGGGTGTCAAAATCGAACGCGATGGCGATAAAGTCACCATTCATGGCGTGGGTATCGATGGCTTACAAGCACCAAAAGAGCCGTTGTATATGGGTAATTCAGGCACAAGTATGCGTCTGTTGGCAGGGATTTTATCTGCTCAACGCTTTGACAGTGTCATGACTGGGGATGTTAGCCTATCTAAGCGTCCGATGGAGCGTGTCGCAAAGCCACTGCGTGAGATGGGTGCCGTAATCCAATCGACGGGCGAAAAAGGCACAGCACCGCTATCAATCACAGGTTCGCAGTCATTGACGGCCATTGATTATACCTTGCCTGTGGCATCAGCGCAGATTAAGTCATGCTTGATTTTGGCATCGCTTTGGGCAAATGGCACAACCACCATCCGTGAGCCTGAAGTCAGCCGTGATCATACCGAGCGTATGCTGAACGCTTTTGGTTATCCTGTACATACCGATGGTAATGTCATCACAGTGACAGGTGGTGGACGCTTGACGGCGACAGATATCATCGTACCTGCTGATATCTCAAGTGCGGCATTTTTTATGGTGCTAGGTGCAATTGGTGGCGGTGAAGGCTTGACCATCCAAAAAGTCGGCATGAATCCAACTCGTACCGGTGTGATTGATATCCTTAAGCTGATGGGTGCTGACATCACCGTGACTAACGAAACCATCGTCGGTGGCGAGCCAATCGCTGATATCACTGTTAAGCCATCGGATTTGCACGGCATTGATATTCCTGAGCATTTCGTGCCGCTAGCGATTGATGAATTTCCTGTGCTGTTTGTCGCAGCCAGCTGTGCCACAGGTACAACCAAGCTGACTGGTGCAAAAGAGTTGCGAGTCAAAGAATCTGACCGTATTGCAGTGATGGCAGATGGTTTGGCGACTTTGGGCGTAGAATCAACTGTCCTAGAAGATGGCATCATCATCCAAGGCCGTGGTGTGGCAGGCGAGCGTAATGCCATCTTTGGCGGGGGTGTGATTGAGTCACATCATGACCATCGTATCGCCATGAGCTTTGCTGTGGCGTCGGCTCGTGCATCTGATGAGATTATCATCCAAGGTACTGAGACGGTCAATACCAGTTTTCCAAACTTTGCTGAACTTGCCAATTCGGTCGGTCTAAGCATTGATGTGAAATAACCCTCTTTATATTTCATTCATTAAGATATGATTTGTGCTTGATGATTGACCCATGAGCTCATCACGGTTTGTAACACCAAATGGCGGTGAGCCAATAAGGAAAATACATCGTGAATCAGCCAACCAAAACGGTCAAGACCACCACCCAAGGCATCATCATCGCTTTGGTGGCTTTTTTGTTATGGGGAAATTTCCCCTTATATTTTAAAGAGTTAAGCCATTATAATGCCATCGAAGTCATCGTGCATCGAGTGGTTTGGACGTTTGTACTGCTACTGATTGTGCTGATGCTTAGTCGTCGTACAGCTTGGCTTGGTGTGATTCGTCATCAGCCCAAATGGCTAGGGATTACCTTTATTGCAGCACTGCTCATTGGCACCAACTGGCTGACTTATGTCTGGGCGGTGACCCATGATCAGGTGCTTGAAGCAAGTCTTGGTTATTTTATCAATCCATTAATGGGTGTGGCATTATCTTTAGTATTTCTAAAAGAAAAACTCAGAAACTTACAAAAAATTGCAGTGCTGCTTGCTGCCATCGCAGTCGGCATACAGGTGGTGTGGCTAGGCGGTCTGCCGTGGGTGAGTTTGCTGTTGGCGCTGAGTTTTAGCGTTTATGGGATAATTCAGCGGCAGACACCGTTTGATGCGATTGATGGTTTGTTTCTTGAGACAGCATTGCTATTACCACTGTGTCTTTTGTGGCTATCGCAAGCAGGTGTGGCAAGTTCAAGCCTTGATTTGTGGCTGTCAGCGGATATTTGGCTATTAATGCTGTCAGGCCCAATCACGCTGATTCCATTATTGCTTTATAATAAATCCACCAAAATGGTGAGCTTTACTTTATTGAGTTTTATGGGCTATTTAACACCAAGCATTGTATTTTTGCTTGCGGTGTTTTTGTATAAAGAGCCATTTAGCCTCCAAAATATCATTGTCTTTGGACTGATTTGGACAGCTTTGGCGATTTTTAGTATTGATTTATTAAAAAGAAAATCTAATTAATTAGTTATCATTGGAAAACCACTATGGGCGATATTGTCTTTATCCAAGGCTTGGAGGTGAATACGCTGATTGGCGTGTATTCGTGGGAGCGTGCGATTAAGCAGCAGCTGATTTTTGATGCAGAGATGGTGTGTGATATGAGTCGTGCCATCAAGGATGATGATGTGGCACACGTGATTAATTATAAAACGGTCAGCGAAGACATTGAGCGACTGTGCCACGAGATTCAGGCTGAACTGCTTGAAACATTGGCAGATAAGATAGCTGAGCATATTCTAGCTCATTATCCCTGTAGCCAAATTACGCTCACCATCCATAAGCCGAACGCTATCAAGGCAGCCAAAAGCGTCGGTGTCAAAATCGTACGCAGGGCATCTGTATGACGGATGGGCAAGTTACTCATCTGGTGATCGCCTTGGGGAGCAATCATCAGGCGGACATGGCTTTTGCTTGTGCAGTGTCCAAGCTTCAGAAATTTGGCGAGATGCGATTATCGGAGCTTGTGACTGGGAGTGATTTTACAGGGCGTAGTCAGCGAGTGTATCATAATGCTGTAGCACACATAGCACTGACAAAATCTATGCAATATACAGACATAGAAACTACGCTTAAGCAGATTGAGCAGGCTTGTGGTCGTGATCCTGCCAAAAAATGTGCCGAGTATGACTATGAAGTGGTAATGGATTTGGATATTTTGGCGGTGTCTATCGATGGGCAGTGGCAGATGAATCCAGTACGCCTACCTTTAAAGTCTCATGATATGCAAGGGGTGCGACAAGTGGCAGCTTTTTTATTGGATTTGTCCGATTGATCGGTCAGTGGTGTAATTAAGGTTTTTTTATGTTTATCCCAAAATCATTTCAGCCATCACAACGCTCATCGATCATTGAGATGATTCAGCAGTATCCGCTTGCGACCATCATTACCATCATCGATGGCGTACCTGTGGCAAGCCATGTGCCTGTACTGTATCTGAACGATGAGCAGGGTGGGCGACTGATTACGCATATCGCTAGAGCCAATCCAATGTGGCGACACCTTGATACGCCATGGCTCATCGTGTTCACTGGTGCCAATCACTATATCAGTGCCAACTGGTACCCATCCAAGGCAGTCAGCCATAAAGAGGTGCCGACTTATAATTATCAAGCGGTGCATATCACTGCCAAAGCCAGTCTTGCCAATGAAGCTGCCGCCATTGATATATTATCCAAAACGACTGATTATTTTGAAAATCAGCTACATAATAGCAACCCTGATCATACCCCGTGGCGACTGACAGATGCGCCAGATGAGTTTATTCATCAACTGTGCAAGGCATTGGTGGCGATTGAGCTTGACATCCTAGATGTTCAAGCATCTTTTAAGCTAAGCCAAAATAAAGACGCCCAAAATAGACAGGGTGTTATTGATGGATTATCACAGCTTGATACGCATGAATCACGAGTGATGGCGGATTTGGTACAGCGGGCAAAGGCAGTCACTGAACAATAAAGCAGCTGAATGTCGAAGGGCGATGGATATTAATTTTGGATTAACTCCAACATTTTTTTAATAAATGAAAGCGCCATCGATATTTATTTTATTGAATAAACATTTTGACAAAATCCTTTTATAATAAACAAGAACATTTGTATATTGAATTTGTTCCATTGGTTGCATGAGTGGATCGTCGCTCATGTGTCAGCTGCCGCCATGATCTGATGGCGGATTCATTTTAACAGGTTATCGTAATGACTACATATTATAACGACCCCGATCATATTGAGACTCAAGAGTGGCTGGACGCTTTTGAATCGGTCATTAAAAATGCCGACAAAGATCGTGCACAATTCCTACTAAAATCATTGTATAACATGGCCGTCCAAGAGGGGTTGCCTTTTAACCGTCTGGATACCGCGTACATCAATACCATTCCTGTTGAAGATGAGCCGAATTATCCTGGCGATTTGCACATGGAGCGCAAACTGCGTGCCTTGATTCGTTATAATGCTTTAGCTATGGTGATGC
This sequence comes from Moraxella sp. RCAD0137, assembly GCF_002894025.1. Taxonomy (NCBI): domain Bacteria; kingdom Pseudomonadati; phylum Pseudomonadota; class Gammaproteobacteria; order Moraxellales; family Moraxellaceae; genus Moraxella; species Moraxella sp. RCAD0137. The sequence goes on along the minus strand of NZ_LTCC01000001.1, from coordinate 274,862 downwards.
GTGCCAACCAAAATAACGATGATTTGGGCGGACATTTGGCGACTTTTGCATCATCAGCGACATTGTACGAAACAGGCTTTAACCACTTCTGGCGCGCACCAAGCGAAGCGCACGGCGGTGACATGATCTACTATCAAGGTCATGGCGCGCCAGGTATGTACGCTCGCTCGTTCTTAGAAGGTCGCCTATCTGAAGAACAGCTGGAGAATTTCCGCCGTGAAGTGGATGGCAAAGGCCTATCTAGCTACCCACACCCATATTTGATGCCAGATTATTGGCAGTTCCCAACCGTATCAATGGGTCTAGGTCCATTGATGTCGATTTATCAAGCGCGTAACCAAAAATACCTAACTAACCGCGGTCTGATCAAAGATGAAGATCGTAAAGTATGGGCATTCTTGGGTGATGGTGAGACGGATGAGCCAGAAAGCTTGGGTGCCATCTCAATGGCAGGCCGTGAAAAGCTTGACAACCTAATCTGGGTCATCAACTGTAACCTACAGCGTCTAGACGGCCCTGTGCGTGGTAACGGCAAAATCATCCAAGAACTAGAGTCAGTTTTCCGTGGCGCTGGCTGGAAAGTGATTAAAGTCATTTGGGGTGATCATTGGGATCCGCTACTTGCCAAAGATGATTCAGGCGCCCTTAAAAAGCGCATGGAAGAAGTCGTCGATGGTGAATATCAGCTGTACACCGCTCGTGATGGCGCTTTTGTCCGTAAAGAGTTCTTTGGAAAATATCCAGAGCTGGCTGAAATGGTCAAGGACTGGACAGATGAAGAGCTGATGCACCTAAACCGCGGCGGCCATGATCCGAAGAAGGTGTATGCAGCGTATGCCGAGGCGATGAAAGCCAAAGGTCAGCCGACGGTGATTTTGGTTAAGACTGTCAAAGGCTATGGTCTATCAAGCCAAATCCAAGCGGTGAACAAGGCGCACCAATTGAAGAAATTGGACGAAAGTGGTCTAAAATATTTCCGTGATCGTTTTGATTTGCCATTCACCGATGAGCAATTAAAAGAGTTGCCATTCTATCGCCCAAGCGAAGACAGCGCCGAGTACAAATATTTGATGGGTCGCCGTGAATCACTGGGTGGTCATTTGCCATCACGTCGTAGTGGTCATATTGCACTTGAGATTCCTGAGCTATCGATCTTTGATCAAGTGCTACAAGGCTCAAAGGGTAAAGAACAATCAACGACGATGGTCTTTGTTCGCCTATTGTCAGCACTGCTAAAAGACAAAGGTCTTAACAAGCATGTCGTGCCGATCGTACCTGATGAAGCGCGTACCTTTGGTCTAGAAGGTATGTTCCGTCAGCTTGGTATTTATTCATCTGTCGGTCAAAACTATGTCGCTGAAGATGCTGAAGCATTGATGGGCTATCGTGAAGCCAAAGATGGCCATATGCTTGAAGAGGGTATCAATGAAGCGGGTGCAATGAGTGCGTGGATTGCCCTGGCGACCAGCTACTCAGTAAACGCATTGCCGATGATCCCAATGTACATCTACTACTCAATGTTCGGCTTCCAGCGTATCGGTGACTTGGCATGGGCGGCAGGTGACTGCCAAGCACAAGGCTTCCTATTTGGTGCAACCGCTGGCCGTACCACACTAAACGGTGAAGGTCTGCAGCACCAAGATGGTCATAGCCATATCCTATTTGGCACAGTGCCAAACTGCGTGACTTATGATCCTTGCTATGGCTATGAGTTGGCAGTCGTGATGCATGATGGCCTACGCCGTATGTATGGCGAAGGTGAGCGTGTGTACTACTACATCACCTTGATGAACGAAAACTACGAGCATGCAGCGATGCCTGAAGGTGTCGAAGAAGGCATCAAACGCGGTATGTATCTACTTGAGGACAATGGCTCAACACAAGTACAGCTACTAGGTTCTGGTGTTATCTTGCATGAAGTCCAAAAAGCTGCTCGTATCCTAAAAGATGAGTTCGGTATCACGGCCAATGTCTGGAGCGTCACTAGCTTTAACGAGCTGACTCGTGATGGTATGGCGTGTGATGACTACAACCGCCTACACCCAACTGCTGAACAAAAAACCCCATGGGTCACTCAGCAAATGGCACCACACAAAGGTATCGTTGTGGCAGCGACCGACTATATGCGTAACTACTCAGAGCAAATTCGTGGCTGGCTACCAGATAGCCGTCCATATGTGACGCTAGGTACTGATGGCTTTGGCCGTTCAGACAGCCGTGCTAAACTGCGCAGCTTCTTCAATGTTAATGCAGAACATATCGTGGTTGCTACCCTGAAAAAATTGGCCGATGAAGGCGAAATCGATGTACGCCTAGTCCAAGATGCGATCAATAGCTTTGAGATTGATGCTGACCAAGCACCTGCATGGCAGCCACAGCCACAGTATGATTTCTTCCCAGATGCGCCAGCACCGAAGACAACTCGTGAGCCAAACCCAGTGCCAGAGCTGATCGATGAACCAGACGAAGCCATCGATCAAGAAGGTCGCAGCGAAGATAAAGCCGATGCTGCACTCTTAAATGACAGCAACATTCAAGAGCCCAAATAATAGGAGAACATGATGGAAATCAAAGCCCCCGATTTGGGTGTAGAAAGTGCCGAAGTGGCCGAAGTAATGGTAAAAGTTGGCGATCAAGTCAGCGAAAATGACAATTTGGTCTTGGTCGAATCAGACAAGGCCTCAGTCGAAGTGCCTGCACCCGTTGCAGGCACCATCACCGCTGTTCATGTCAATGTTGGTGATAGTATCAGCGAAGGTTCTGTGTTATTCACCGTCGAAGCAGGCGAAGCGGCACCAGCACCACAAGCCAAAGAAGAAGCGCCTGAAGCGGCCGCAGCAGCAGAACAAGCAGTCCCTGCGCAAACCAAAGCACCAGTTGCATCTGCACCAGCATCAAGCCAAACGCACAACCTGCCTGATCTTGGCGTAGAAAGTGCCGAAGTCGCTGACATCATGGTCAAAGTTGGTGATACTGTGACCAAAGATCAACCACTTATTTTGGTTGAATCTGATAAAGCATCAGTTGAAGTACCGGCGCCAGTTGATGGTGTGGTTGAAGCCATCCTTGTCAATCAAGGTGATGCGGTATCAAATGGTCAAGCCTTTATCACCATCAAAGGCGGTGCGTCTGAATCTGCGTCAGCACCTGTGGCAACTGCTGCACCTGCACAAGTAGAGCAGCCTGCACAAACCGCAGCACCAGCTGCATCTGCACCAGCATCAAGCCAAACGCACAACCTACCTGATCTTGGTGTAGAAAGTGCCGAAGTCGCTGATGTGATGGTAAAAGTTGGTGATACCGTGACCAAAGATCAGCCACTTATTTTGGTTGAATCCGATAAAGCTTCTGTCGAAGTACCTGCACCAGTTGATGGTGTGATTGAAGCTATCCTTGTTAATCAAGGTGATGCGGTATCAAATGGTCAAGCCTTTATCACCATCAAAGGTGGTGCGTCTGCACCAGTCTCTGCACCAGCTGCTCAGACTGCATCTGCACCGGCAGCACCACAGGCCACTCCAGCAAAAGCAGAAGCGCCTAAATCAGCTACAGCAAGCACTAAGCTGCCTGAAGCAGTCGTCAACGAAAAAGCACGCAATGCCCATGCAGGCCCTGCAGTGCGTAAGCTGGCTCGTGAGATGGGTGTGGATATCAGCCTTGTAACAGGTACAGCTGCACATGGTCGTATCCTAAAAGAAGACCTATTTGGCTATGTCAAGAGCGTAATGAGTGCTGCTACCAAGCCTGCAGCAGCAACAAGCGCACCAGCTGCAGCAGCACGAGCTGGCTTGCCACCACTACCAGATATGTCAAACAAAGAAATCTGGGGTGAGATTGAGACTGTTGAGCTGACTCGACTTCAAAAAGTCTCTATCCCACAGCTGAACTTGAATACGCTTATCCCTCAAGTTACTCAGTTTGATCTAGCGGACATCACCGATACTGAGAATTTGCGTAATGAGCTTAAAGGCGAGTTCAAAGCACAGGGTGTGAGCCTAACCATCTTGGCATTTATCGTCAAGGCGGTAGCGTACGCACTGACTCAGCATCCGAAGTTTAATAGCCATGTCTCTGATGACAACACCCAAATGATTATACGCAAGTCGGTCAATATGGGTATTGCTGTTGCTACCGATGATGGTTTGATTGTTCCAGTCATCAAAGATGCACAAGCCAAAGGCATCCGTCAGTTAGCTGTAGAAATCGGCGAGCTTGCCAAGAAAGCCCGTGATAAGAAGCTGACCGCCAAAGAGCTACAAGGCGCAAGCTTTACCATCTCTAGCCAAGGCAATATGGGTGGTACATACTTTACGCCACTGGTCAATTTCCCACAAGTGGCAATCTTGGGTATCTCAGAATCCACCTTCCAACCACGCTGGAATGGCAAAGAGTTTGAGCCACGCTTGATGCTACCACTGTCATTGTCTTATGACCATCGTGCCATCAACGGTGCTGATGCTGCGGTATTTACACGCTATATCGCTAAGCTATTGGCAGATCCACGCCGTATCTTGATGTAATCGATGAATCCATAAAAAAGGTGGCTACGGCTGCCTTTTTTGTTATACTACTTAAATACCTAAAGCTTGAGTTTATGATGACAACATTACCACCAGCAAAGCATTTGACCCTGATAAAATTATCATTGAGAATATTGTTATGCTAAAGAAATTCATTGCCTTATTGGGATGTGCTTGGATGCTTGGCGCATCTGCCAATGCGCGCGCGTCTGAAACACTGGTGGGTACTTGGCAATGCACTGGTCAGTATGCGATGATTGGGACAAGCAGTACTTTTGAGGTGGTGGATTTCATCACCTATGAGTTTGATGGTGATTATGTCAGCATCAGTCGATTAAGATGGCAAGATTTGGATGTGCCGAGCTTTGTTTATTTGGTGAAATTACAAGGCAAATGGCAAATGAGCAAAGATCTGCTCACACAGCGCCATCATTTTGATGAGCTTCAAGTGTGGGGTCTGAATTATCTCACAGACAGCCCATTAAACGAGGCTCAGCTTGAGACGCTCAAAGACTCGATACGCCGTGCATTTGGTATCAGTGAGCAATTCCCCAGAGTCATCGTCTGGCAAACCGCTGATCAATTCATCATCAATCTGCACGAATCAGAAAACCAATACTTTAAGCAAAATCCACCGATTAATCAAAAAGTTGGTGATGTAGTTTGTGAGCGACTGTATCATTTTCAAAGCCATAACAATAGTTAAAATTCTAAATCATCTTAAATTTATGAAACACTTCTATTTATTCATCACATCGGCACTGCTTTGGCCTGTGACAAGTCTGGCAACACAGACAGACCATCTAAGCAATCGACTGACCCAAGATCACAACCCATCGATTGAACCTTTGTTGATACGGCTATTGTCAGAAAATAACACAGCTACCTCCAAGCAATCCACGCTGATGTCTGATCAGGCGGATGTTTTGCACCCCGAAGCCGATTGTACACCAAACCCAGACGCTCAGCGCGTCGGTATTTATCATTTTGCTTTTGATGAGGTCAAATGGGCGGATCTTGTGGTCGTGAATCGACACCGAGTGCATAAAATAGCCGCACCATCGCTTAGAAAAATGATGGCCGCTGCCAAAGCTGATGGCGCGCCGCTGACGATCGCTTCTGGCTTTCGCTCTGTTAAATATCAACAAGATCTGATCAATCGCAAGATCAAATCCAAACAAAGCCCAGCGCAGATCTATCGACTGTCAGCACCAGCAGGATATTCTGAGCATCATACGGGTTTGGCAGTCGATTTTTCACCATTTGATGACAGCTTTGTGAAGACCAAAGGCTATACTTGGCTGCTTGAAAATGCGCACCATTATGGTTGGTATCAGACTTATACGGAAGCGTACTCAAAAGTCAGCGGCGTGGCTGAAGAGTCTTGGCATTGGAAATATCGCGGTGATGATGTCGCGGCACAGATGCTAAAAAATGATGCTTGCTTGTTGCCAGACCTTGGATGAATCGCAAAATCCAGCATCAAGCAACAATATCACAGAGCGCAGTGATTGATGGTGGTGACATAATCCATAGCAGTACCCAAAGAGCGGACTGCCTGCGCGCCTTTTACAGGCTGATTTAGGGCGATCTGTAGAATCTCAGGATGCTGAATCTGTCCAAAATATCTATCAGCGGTAGGTATGTGAGACCAGTGCCAAGGCTCCTCGCTATAGCCTTTTTCACGGTTTGGGCCATACACCTGACAAAAGCCAAAGGATGGCGCATTGTTAACCAGCCATTGATGCGTGGCAATGCCTTGTGCGCTTTGCCAGTAGTTTAAGGCTACGCTATTGAAATCTACTTCCGTTCCCCAATGATGGCGACTCATGCCAGGAAATGATGACCACTTTAGGATGCTTAATGCCTTTTTTGAGTCATTATCAGAGGCGCTGCCCCATTTATTTTCCCAAATTTGTTTTTGTCGCTTATAAGAGCGATAGGCTGAGACAACCGAAAGTGACACACCGTCTTTTTGCGCGGCTGCAATCATTGCCATCAAAGGATCATAAACATCTTTATGAATCTGCTCATTTTTGCTGGTGTATTTGGGGGGTAGGCTGACCAGCTCTGAATCATTACCCGCACCGTGAACTTGCGACAGTCTGTCGCGTGGCGCAGTGATGTTTGATGATGGCATGGTGTTTATCACCCCTTGCTCGGGCGCTGTTTCGGCGTTGGTCTTAGGAATGTCCACCGTCGAGGTGGTGGCCTCATTCGGGTACACATCTTTGACCGTCTGTTTGCTTGGCTTAGGGAAGATTAAATCCTTGGCGAAGTAAATCGCTGCCAGTAAGCCCAATAATATCAGCAATATACCTAAAATCGGCGGCCGCTTGTTGTTGGAATGTCTCATCATCTTGGTCTAAAATCAATAATCCAAATATCCGCCAAAGCTATAACCAGTCAAGCCCATTGAGTCTTGAACTTTTACCCAGCAGTTATAAATGCCATTGATGGTTTCGCATTGATTGGTCTCAGCCAAGATGCGAATTGGCTCACCGGTGTACAGATAACCAACTTTACGGCCGTTTTTAGAGGGGCTTTGACGCACCATTACATTGCTGCCATGACGGGTAATGACAGTGGCGTAGGCATTGACAGGCGTCTCAGTAAATCTTGAACGCGCATTTTGTGTCGCAGCAGGTTGGGCGACAGTTTTGTTTTGGGCGATGGTTTGCTGTTCAGGTGTACCAAATTGTTCAGCTGCTGATGGCTGAATCGGCTGAACTGGTTGTAGCTCGACAGCACCAGTTTGTGCTTGGGTCTGTTCCTGATTGATCTCATCAGCCAACACCGCGCGAGCCATGCTTTTGATGATATCCCCATCACAACCAGTCAACACCAAACTCAGTCCAATTACAGGTACAAGATGTTTCATAAACCTTACTCCAAAAAGACATTGGGTTAATTATTGTTTTAATTTTACCAAATTATTGCTCAATGAGCAATTTAATTTCCGCAGTTTTGCATATTATTTCTTTAATATCTCTAATGTGGCTGATGGCATTATCATCGAGATTGGTTATTAAATCCATCAGCCGTTATTGCTTTTAAATAATCAGCAGATAAACGCAGTAAATGCAGATTGATTGGTTTTCACACTTGTGGCGATGTGCTAAAATAGATACACACTTTCTTTTGATTTTTTGTATGCGCCATCTTTTGAGCCTGATGCATCAATACAGCTTGGTGATGATCATTTTGATGGTCTGGCAACTGGTGGTGGCCACAGGACTGCTGCCAGATTATTTACTGCCCAGTCCTTGGCAGATCATGCAGGCGCTGTTTGAGGATGCTCGGCTACTTGCGCATCATGCCAAATACACGCTGATCACAGCATTTATCGGCACCGCGATTGGGCTTGTGCTTAGCTTTGTGCTGTCGATCGTGATGGATCTGTCAAGGCCATTTCGCCAAAGTGTCTATCCGCTGATTTTATTAAATCAAACCATTCCCACCATCGCCATCGCACCATTGTTGGTGATTTGGCTGGGTTATGGTATTTTGCCAAAAGTGGTGCTGGTGGTGCTGTCGGTGTTTTTTCCGATGACCATTGCGCTACTGGACGGCTATCGCTCGGTCAGTCGCGAGGCGCTGGATTTGTTTCGTTCGATGAAAGCGACAACATACCAAACTTATCGCCATCTAAAGCTGCCTTATTCAATGGGGTATTTTTTTACTGGATTAAAAGTCTCGCTAAGCTATGCGTTAATATCAGCGGTGATCGCAGAATGGCTTGGTGGCTATCATGGGCTGGGCGTCTATATGACGCGCGTCCGAAAATCTTATGAGCTGGATAATATGTTTGCGGTGATTTTTTTGATCAGCTTTTTGACATTGGCGCTGATTGCTTTTGTCAAATGGCTAGAGCGCCGTGTAATGAACTATCAACACAAGGAGTAGGAAATGAAATTTTTTGGCATAAACCCTTTAAAGGCGGCAATCGTCATTCTGATGGGTGTGGGTATTGCCGCTTGCAGTCAAACCACAACCAAGCAAGCGACACAAGAAGAGCTGATCATTGCGCTTGATTGGGTGCCGAATACCAATCACACAGGCTTGTATGTGGCGCTGGATCAGGGCTATTTTGCCAAGCAAGGTTTTGATGCTAAGATCGTTCAGCCAAGTGAAGATAGTACCTCGACACTGGTGGCCAATCAACGCGCAGACTTCGGTGTGTATTTTCAGCCGAATATGGTCAAACGCCTCAATAAAGGCGAGCCGATCACGGCCGTGGCTGCCATCACTCAGCACAGCAGCGCTGGATTGCTGTCCTTGGCCAGCCTGGGTGCGACTTCACCGACAGATCTGGTAGGCAAGCGCTATTCGACTTGGGAGGATCCTGTCGATGATGCGGTGGTCGCTCAAGTGGTCGGTGCGCCACTAAATAAGATTCCGGGTGAATCGACCGATGCGACCACTGCACTGCGCATGAATCAGTTTGATTATATTATGGCGTATTACAGTTGGGATGGCATCCATGCCAAGATCAAAGGCGTGGATACCAATTTCTTTTATCTAAAAGATGCCGATCCTGTCTTTGATTATTATGCACCGCTACTCATCGCCAACAGTGAGGCACTAAAGACCAATCCTGATAAGTATAAAAGAGCGCTGGCCGCCATCAAAGAAGGCTATCTATACGCTGCCAAAAATCCAGAGCAAAGCGTACAGATCTTAGTCAAGCATGCACCTGAAATCAATCCAGAGCTTGCTGCACAAAGTCAAGCTTATATCTCGCCTAAGTATCTGGATGAGCAGGGCGACTGGGGGCGGTTTGACTATGCGCGTTGGGATCGCTTTTTTGGTTGGGTGAATGATCAAGGCTTGGCCGACAAGCCGCTACCACCGCAGGCAGGCGTAAGTAATGATTATCTGCCCAATTCAGCCAATTAACTAAACAGGTGCCATGATGACCAAGCTGGTCTTGGATGAGATTTGTCATAGCTTTTCGACCGCTCATGGTGATTTGCCACTGTTTGAGCGGCTGTCACTGAGTGTTAAGACTGGCGAAGTGGTGAGCATCGTCGGCGCCTCTGGCGTGGGTAAGACCACGCTGTTTAATATCGCAGCGGGGCTGATCCGCCCAGATGATGGTGCTGTCATCATCGATGGCCATCGTGTGACAGGCGAGCCAGGGCATGTGGGCTATATGCTCCAAAAAGATCTACTACTCCCCTTTAAAACAGTCTATCAAAACATCGCGCTGCCTTTGGTGCTGCGCGGTCTGGATCGCGCGGCCATCGACGAGATTATCGCACCAAAGCTAACTCCATTTGGTCTTGATGGCTTGGCCGATCAATACCCAAGCCAGATCTCAGGCGGCCAACGCCAGCGCGCGGCACTGCTACGCACCTATTTATCAAATAATGCACTGATGCTGCTTGATGAGCCTTTTTCGGCATTGGATTTTGTGACGAAATCTGAGATGTACGAGTGGTTTTTACAATTTTCTCGGACGCATCAATTGACCTGCTTAATCATCACTCATGATATTGATGAGGCGATTTATTTATCTGATCATGTTTATTTGCTAAAAGGCTTTCCTGCACAGTTAAGCCATCACTTTATGGTGCCTAAAGGGGAGGGTTTTTTGCAGTCTCAAGCATATCTTGAGCTTAAGCAGCAGATTTTGATGGCGATTCGTGAGCCGTGATCTACAGGGTATGAAAAAGACCGGATAAAACCGGTCTTTGGGGTATCGGTGATCTTAATCGATGCGCTCAATGGTGACATTGCCAACATTACCCGTCATGCCGATGGCTTGTGCAGCACCGTAGGATAGATCAAGTACACGATTGGTCTTAGGTCGATCATTGATCTTAACCACCACCGATTTGCCATTGTCGCGGTTGGTGACGCGCACATAGCAGTTCATCGGCAGACTGCTGTGCGCTGCCGTTAGGGCATTCATATCAAAGGTTTCACCGCTGGCGGTCTTACGGCCATGAAATTGGCGACCATACCAAGAGGCGATGCCAGTTTGTTTAAATTTATTGACCGTGCTTGAAGCGACCGCCGTCAAGCGATCCAAGACAGGCGTGTTATCATCGGCTTTTTTGGTATTGGCAGATTGAGCGATCAATGGGCTGTTTAATGCCAAAGAGGAAGGCTGGCGCGCTTGCTTGACAAGGCTTGAGGCATTGTTGTGCTGTGCGCTGAGCTGCTGTAGGACATTATCGATATTGGCATTATTGTTGGCAGCATGGCTATTTAGGCCAAAGCTTGCACTCAAAGTAATGCTGACGACGCCAAGTAAAGATTTGCTCACTGTTTTCATGGTTTTACCTTTTTGTTGAAAATTCTGTCAATGAAACTTGAGCCAAACCCAAGTATTTTTTTGCCAAAATAGTAGCCATTTTCAGAATCAAAACATTCAGTATCAATACCACTTCAAAGTTCAATGAAGTATCAATAAAGTTAATAATAAATCGTAAAGTGATGCTAAGCGCACCAAATACCTTATCTTAGCACCATTTTATTAAATTACAAGTATATTTCGATGAAAAAACACAGAAATTTGTATAATTTTTGCACAAATTGACGCTATTTTTATGAAATATCGCCACAACCAACCGCACTTACAGTCTAATGCGCATCAGATGCCCGATCCTATGGCTAAATTAATTTAAGCTGTGTTATCAAGCTTATCTTTATAATATGGGGATTGGTTGCCAAAAATCAAGCGATGGTGTAAGCTATAAGGACGGCTTGATGGCTTTGACTTGATAGCTGTAATAAGCTTTATAATCCTGCGAGATCAAATTATGGCGCGTTATTTTTATATTTCTGGCATATGGGTGATGGCTGTTGTGCTAGGTGCTTGTACCACGCCTGCACCACAAACCCAAACCAAGCCGTCCAAAGCACCGCCATCAAAGACCGCCATTTCTACTGGCACGATGATCCATCAGCTGCCAAATCCTGTGCAGCAAACAGATCATCAGCTATTGACTTTGGCTGTGGGCAGTCAGCAGCATTTTAAGCTGTGGTTCGATGCACAGCAAGATCCGCAGGTCGCCATTTATCAAGCTTATTTGGGCGGGCAGTTATCCAGTGATGCTGTACCGCCGATGCGTCAGCTATTAACCACGGCTCGTTCATGGCAAAGCTGTGGCCACGCCCCTTATCAAGTGCCGCCACAGCATCTGTGGAATAATATGCTGCCGACGCTGCGCTTATATGATGAACTTAAAAAATCCAACATACTGCCGCCACACACCGAGATACGATCCGTATATCGCAATCCTAGCCTGAATGCCTGCGCAGGGGGTGCGCCTGCCAGTAAGCATCTTAATAACAGCGCCATCGATATTTGGGTGCCTGATCTGACTGCTGACAGCCCTGAGCTGTACCAGATCCAAAACAAGCTATGCGATTATTGGCTCAGCCACGGTGAGCGACACGCATTTGGCTTAGGTCTATATGCCACAGGCGCCATTCATCTGGATACCCAAGGGTATCGCAAATGGGGCGCGCAATTCTCCGAGCCGACCTCAAGCTGCCGTTATAGCTTGGCAGTACCATCATCTGCACCTATTGCGATGGCGGACAGCTGAGCCATGGATGACATGATGACTCATGCACAGCACCAAAACAGACGCATCCAAAACCGTCACATCCTAGCACAGCTGGGTGTGATGCTGTGGGCGGATCGCGGCAGCAGCACCATCAGTCTGACCCCAAAAGCCACGCCGCCTAATACACCTGAAGTCTTAGCACATCAGACCGATCCCGTATCTGTGCCAGCTATGGTCAATACTCGCGATGTTAAGCTTGAGCCATCATCAAAGGCCGCCAAAAACCCCAGACAGATCATCGACACACTGCTAAAAGCGACCGCCAAGACCAAAGAAAATTTGACGACTGATACCTCATCGGCTGATATTAAAGCAGAACCCATCGCAGAGCAGTCAAGTGCGATAGATTCACAGAATACAGCCGCTGCCCATGCCATCGAATTTCATCTACAAGCCATCATCTATCAGCAGTGGCTGATTTTGGTGGATAGTGATGCGCTCGACACAGCAGGCCGTGAGCTGTGGATGTCGCTGAATCAAGCCATCAAAAACCAAGCCCAGCGCACAGGCGCAGCGTTTTATACCAAAACACTGGATTATCCTTTATTTACAGAGGATGGCAATGCCGCCTCAGTTTCAACGGCTAATACTTCGTTAAAGGGCTTTATTTTTGGCTGCATGATTACGGCCAATCCGCTGCGTCACATGGCGGTATTGACCGCGTTGCCTGATTATCTGATGCTTGATTCGATACACCAAATCACACTGCACAAACGCTATCAAATCAATGATATGCTGATGCATGCTGACATCAAAAAACAATTCTGGCAGCTTATACATTCCCCATCGGATGCATGATTTGCCATTACAATGGCTTGATTTCGTGATACAATAGTCCAAATTTCTACCGCTTTTAGGCGATTTTTATATCATTAAGGATAATCCCATGACCCGTTTAGCAAATTTCTGTGCTGGTCCTGCCAGTATGCCGACTGCCGTCCTTGAGCGCGCCCAAGCTGAGATGCTTGATTGGCAGGGACTTGGCGCATCAGTGATGGAGATTAGCCATCGCAGCGCTGACTATATCGAGCTTGCCCAAAAAGCCGAAGCCAATTTGCGAAAGCTGATGAACATCAGTGATGAGTATGCGGTGCTGTTTTTGCAAGGCGGTGCAGCATTGCAATTCTCAAGCATTCCGCTAAACCTGCTAAACGGCGGTACAGCTGACTATCTAAACACCGGTGCATGGTCTCAAAAGGCCTATAAAGAAGCCAAACGCTACGAGGCGCTTGGACTTGGCAAAATTAACTTGGTCGCCGAAGGGGATGGTAGTGATGTGCCAGCGTTTGATACTTGGCAGCTGACCGATGGCGCAAGCTATTTTCATTACTGCCCAAATGAGACCATTCACGGCGTACAAATCTTTGATACACCAAAAGTCAATGCGCCGATTGTCGCTGACTTCTCATCATGCATCCTATCAGAGCCAATCAATGTCAATGACTTTGGCATGATTTATGCCGGTGCACAAAAGAACATTGGTCCTGCTGGATTGACTTTGGTCATCATCCGTAAAGATTTGCTAGACAAGGCAAGTCCATGGTGCCCAAATGTGATGAATTATAAAAATCAATTTGAAAATGATTCAATGCTTAACACGCCATCGACTTATGCATGGTATTTGTCGGGTTTGGTGTTTGAATGGCTGCTTGAGCAAGGTGGTGTTGAGGCGATTGCCAAGATAAATCATGCCAAAGCCAAAGCGCTGTACGATGCGATTGATGCCAGTGATTTTTATACCAATAAAGTCAATCCAAAGCACCGCTCAATCATGAATGTACCATTCCAATTGGCTGATAGCAATCTGGATAAGCTATTTTTGGAAGAATCCAAACAAGCAGGTTTATTGAACCTAAAAGGCCATCGTGTCGTCGGCGGTATGCGTGCAAGTATCTACAATGCCATCACGCTTGAGCAGGTTCAGGCTTTGGTAAGCTTTATGGCTGAATTTGAGCGTAAGCACGGCTAATCTGTCATCAACCGTATCGATGAACCAGCTTTTGAATCAGCATTATAAACCACGAGCCAAGCAGGTGTTTGGGTCGTGGTTTTTGTTGTGCGTGATTGGTGCGACGGCTGTAGTGACAGGCTGTACGGACGGCAAGCAAACTACAGATGGGCAGATGGCCATGGTGCAGTCTGACACAAAAGATTCGCTTGATTTATCCGCTGATAAATTATCGCCAACCATTCGCCACAATCATCTAAACAGCGGTGTCATCACAAGCAGTGTCCTGACCGTCAATAATGATGCCAAATACGATCAAGCGACACATTTGCCTTATGCCAATCCTGATGCACCAAAAGGTGGCGTGCTGTCGATGTCTGCCATCGGGATGTTTAATAGCCTAAATAGCTTTATTGATCAGGGTATTCCTGCGACAGGCACTTTTTATCTGTATGACACCTTGATGGCAGGCTCGCTCGATGAAGCTTATGTGCTCTATCCACAGCTTGCCAACGCGGTGACGCATAATCCTGATGATGACAGTTGGATTATTTATCATATTCATCCTAAGGCGAAGTTTTGGGATGGTAGTGCGGTAACGGCAGAGGATGTCAAGGCGACTTTTGAGGCGATATTGACCAAGGGCCTAATGTCATGGCGGGGATTTTTGGGTGGGATTGAAGCCATCGAAGTGCTGGATCGCCATCGAGTGAAGTTTTATTTTAACCAAGTGGCATCGGCGGATTTGGGTGCCAGTGTCGGGCTGATGCCTATTTTTGCCAAAGCGGATATCGATCAGCGATTTGATCAAGTTGGTCTTGTACCGTTGATGGGTAGTGGGGCGTATCAGCTTGAGCTTGCCGAGCCATCACGGCGAATACGCTATGTCCGAGATCCAAATTATTGGGGAGCGGATGTGATGGTCAATCGAGGTCGGTTTAATTTTGATGTGATTGAATATCAGTATTTTGCTGATGAAGCCGTGGCATTTGAAGCCTTTAAAACTGGTCAATACCGCTTTCGTATCGAAAATGACATCAAGCGATGGGCAACTTTTGATCAGACAAATGCACGCACGGGTACCATCCAAAAAGTCTCACTCACCAACCAAAATCCTGTCTTGATGCAGGGGCTGGTGATGAATCTACGCCGTCCTTTATTTGCTGATAAGCGTGTGCGTCAGGCGATGAATTTGGCGTTTGATTTTGAATGGACAAATCAACAACTGCTTTATGGTGAATATCAGCGACTCACCAGCTACTTTTTTGGTTCGCCACTACAGGCGATGGGCAAGCCAAGTGCCAAAGAATTGGCTGTATTACAAGAATTACCGCTCAATTCTGATGAACAATCCGCCATTATGGGCGTACCCATTCAGCCAGTATCGATGGGCGATGGTATCAATCGTGATAATTTACTAAAAGCAAGAGCGCTTTTGCTGGATGCTGGATTTACTTATCAGGATGGCAAGCTACATGATAAAGATGGTCAAGCCGTACGCCTTGAAATCTTGGTACAGGATGATCAATATCAAGCCGTGCTATTGCCCTATATCACACATCTAAAGCGGCTGGGTATCGATGCACAGCTGCGACGAATGGATGGCTCAAGCTATCTGCACGCCAAGCGAGCCTATGAGTTTGATATGATCATAGACAGCTTTATGCAGGGCAATTCACCAGGTGCTGAGCAGGGCTATCTGTGGGGTTCGGCATCAGCAGATGAGGTGGGCAACCAAAACACCATTGGCATCAAAAGTGCTGCGGTTGATGCCGTGATTGTGAAGCTTAGCAAAGCCACATCACGCCAAGAGATCGAGCTGTATGCCAAGGTACTAGATCGGCTACTGCTTGCAGGTGAATATATGATCCCTTGGTATGGCAAAAACAGCACTGATATCCTGTATTATCAAGGCTATCACCACCCAACACGCCCACCAACCAGCAGTATTGGTCTGGATTATTGGTGGTATCAACCCACTGACTAGGTTATAAAAATTATGAGCAGTTTTCACATTCACGCCATCAAGGCATTTGACGATAATTATATTTGGGCAATCCGTACCGATCAACACGCCATCATCGTCGATCCGGGCTCTGCCGATGAGGTCATCAGCTACCTAAATGCCCATCAGCTGACACCTGTGGCGATACTCATTACCCATCACCATCACGACCATATCGGTGGTGTGGATAAGCTTATGAGTCTTTATAAAGACTGTACATTGTACGCACATAGTCATCATGGACTTACCGATGCTGTGCCAGTTGATGAAGGCAGTCAGCTTCATATCATGAGGCTTGATTTTACTGTGCAGATGAGTGCAGGGCATACCGATAGCCACTTAAGCTACCTTGTGCAGATAGATGGCGTGATGCGAGTTTTTTGTGGCGATACGCTATTTAGTGGTGGCTGTGGGCGGGTGTTTACAGGGACGATTGAACAGCTTTATGCAAGCTTTGAGCGGTATTTGAGACTGCCTGATGAGACGCTATTTTATCCTGCGCATGAATATACGCTATCGAATCTGAAATTTGCTCAAACAGTCTGCGCTGATAGCGCCAAAAAAACCATCGAAACTGCCATCCTTGATACCCAATCACGCCTAGAAAATGCTAAAATAAGCTTACCGACACAGCTTGGCTATGAAAAGCAGATTAATGTTTTTTTGCACAGCTTTGAGCCGTCACTGCGTCAAACGATGGCTGACAAGCTTGGTTGTGCTGATGATGGATTATCAGTATTTACGGCTTTGCGTATCGCCAAAAACAATGCCTAAACAATGTATGATTAATGCATAAACACTATCTATACCACGATTAGATCAAGATTAAAAGCAGTATTAAAATGCACGGCTTTGGCTGGATTTGGCGGTTTGGTCAATCAAATCATCACATAGATTAAAATAAGTGAATCATCAATGAGTCTGATTGCTCTAATTATTCTTGCCTTTGGGATGTCGATGGATGCGTTTTCGGCAGCCATCGCCAAAGGCACGGCAGCACGAGGCATGACCTTGACCAAGGCGATCAAGCATAGCTTGGTGTTTGGCGTGGTTGAGGCGATTGCACCTGTGATTGGCTGGTTGATGGGCAAAGTGGCACATCAATGGATGGAGAGTGTCGATCACTGGATTGGCTTTGTGCTCTTGATGATACTGGGTATTCGCTGTATCTATGAAGCCATCTGGGGCGACGAGGACGATGAGGCGTCTGAGACTCGCACGGGGATTTGGCTATTGATTACAGCGATTGCGACCAGTATTGATGCGATGGTGGTGGGTGTATCATTGGCATTTTTGGAGGTCAATATTTGGCTGTCGGCGGTATTGATTGGACTTGCGACCACCATCATGGCAACGATGGGGCTGTATCTTGGTCGCAGACTGGGCGAGCGGTTTGGCAAAGGGGCGATGATTGCAGGTGGTGTGATGCTGATGGTGATTGGCTCATCGATTCTTTACAATCATTTGACCGCTTGATTAGAAAATGTAAATCAACCCAACAAAACCATACAAAACCATACAAAACCATACAAAACCATACAAAACCATACAAAACCATACAAAACCATCAAATCAGCCATGAAACACCAATCACACAATCAGAACATCATCACACATCAGGGGTATCGATGAGCTATATACTTAAGCGGTTCGCCTTGATGGTACCGACACTGTTTTTGATTTTGCTGATTAACTTTGCCATCATCCAAATCGCCCCTGGTGGGCCAGTCGAACAGCAGCTTGCCAAAATCCAAGCCGAACAACAGTCACTTGCCGCCCAAGGATTTGCCTTGGCTCAGCATTATCAAGGCTCACAAGGGTTATCTGCCCAAATGATGGCAGAGCTAAATACGCGTTTTGGCTTTGATTTGCCGGCTGATGAGCGATTTTGGCTGATGGTGAAAAATTTTGCTCAGTTTGAGTTTGGGCAGTCGTTTTTTCAGGGTCAATCGGTGATGGATTTGATTGTCCAAAAACTGCCAATCAGTCTTGCTTTTGGTGCGTTAAGCCTTTTGGTTGCCTATGGTTTTGGCGTGATGATCGGGATGTATAAGGCACAGGTGCATGGCAGTGCCAAAGATCATCTGATGATGGTGATGTTGTCTGTGCTACACGCTTTGCCGGTATTTATGATGGCGGTGCTATTGCTTGTGCTGTTTGCAGGCGTGTGGCAGATTTTCCCCATTCAAGGGGTAGTATCGCCAAACTTTGAGCAGCTAAGCGTTTGGGCTAGGGCAGCTGATTTACTCTGGCATCTGACACTGCCTGTGCTTGCCAGTAGTGTGGGCTCGATTGCAGGGATTGCGTATTTGACCAAATTTAGCGTGATGAATGAGCTTGGCTCATCTTATGTGCTTGCCATGCGTGCTCGGGGTCTGTCCAAGCTGCGTATTTTATACACACAAGTATTCAAAAATGCTCTGTTGCCGATTGTCTCAGGTTTGCCACTGGCGGTGGTGGGCGTGCTGTTTTCGGGCAATTTTTTGATTGAAGTGATTTTTGGGATAGACGGACTGGGACGGCTTGCCTATGATGCGGTGGTGCAGCGAGATTATCCGCTGATGTTTGGGATTTTGTACATATTTACCTTGCTTGGCATGGCGGTGCAGCTGATATTTGATGTGCTGTATGTGCTGATTGATCCTAGAGTGGATTTTGGGGCGTGATGGATGATGGGTAGCCATAATGTTAGTCAAGCTTGTGGCATGAGCCGTTGGGCGAGATTTCGCCGTGAGCGTTTGGCGTTTTTTTCATTGATTTTGTTGATGATTATCGGCGGTGTTTCATTATTGGCACCTGTGATTGCCAATGACAAACCGCTATTTATTCGCCATCATGACCAAAGCTTTTTGCCGTTATTGCATGATTATCCTGAGACGGCATTTGGCGGTGTGTTTGAGACGAGTGCCAATTATCAAGATCCTGTATTGACTGACCATATCCGCCGTGATGGACTGATTATCATGCCACCGATACCCTATGGTGAACATACGCTGGTGCTTGATGCTGTGACACCACACCCAAGTGAACCCAGTCGCAACCATTGGCTTGGTACAGATGATGTCGGGCGAGATGTGTTGGCTCGTGTGCTGTATGGACTTCGCATTTGTCTATTGATGGGAATTGGGCTGAGCCTAGTCGGTAGCGTGATTGGTGTTGCCCTTGGGGCATTGATGGGGTATTTTGGTGGGCTGGCGGATTTGCTGGGTCAGCGGTTTGTGGAAGTGTGGCTGGGTTTGCCGCAACTGTTTGTGATGATGATTTTGGCAAGTGTGTTTGTGCCGTCGGTGCCTGTGCTGTTTGTGCTGTTGCTGTCTTTTGGTTGGTTATCACTCGTGCCGTTGACGCGAGCGCATTTTTTGCGGACACGGCGTAGGGCGTATGTACTGGCTGCCCAAAATCTTGGCGTGCATCCGCTCACCATCATCAAGCGACATATCCTGCCAAGTACGCTACTTTTGACACTTTCACAGCTGCCTTTTGTGATGGTGGCGAATATCAGTGCATTGACGACGCTGGATTTTTTGGGTTTGGGCTTGCCGATGGGTTCGGCAAGTTTGGGTGAATTATTGCTCCAAGGCAAAAATCATTTGGATGCACCGCATTTGGTACTGACTGGCTTTGTGGTGTTGTCGGTGGTGCTGTCGCTCTTGATTGTGATTGGAGAAGGGCTAAGAAATGCACTCGATGTCAAGTAATGATACTGCCTTGCCAGTGGTGCAATTGAGCAATCTTAGCATCTCATCAGATCGGCAAGTATTGATACAGGGGCTGACGCTTGATGTGCATTCGGGCGAAATCTTGGGCGTAGTCGGCGTATCAGGTGTCGGCAAGACAGCACTGATGCAGTCTTTATTTGGGCTTTTGCCAGCATATTGGCGTGTATCATCTACCAAGGCTCAGATTGTAGGCGAGCGTGTGCCACTTGATCGGCAAGGTGATGATAGGGCATTTGCCCAGATACGCACCAAGATGGCATACATCTTCCAAGAGCCTAAAGCATCGCTAAATCCTGTGGATACGATAGCGACAAGCTTTGATAAGCTATTTGCCACGCTTGGTATCCCAAAACACGAGCGTAAAGCCCGTGCTAAACAGCTGCTTGAGATGGTGCACCTACCTGATGCTGAGCGTTATTTATCTGCCTATCCGCATGAACTCTCAGGCGGTGAAGCAAGGCGTATCAGTATTGCACAGGCTTTGGCAGGATCTCCAAAAGTCATCATCGCCGATGAGCCGACAGGTGCGCTTGATAGCCATCTCAAAGATGAAATTTTAGAACTACTAACTAATCTATCCAAACAAACAGGCACAGCGCTGATACTCATCAGCCATGATTTGCCAAGCCTAATGGCGTGCTGTGATCGGTTTTTGGTCTTGTCATCGGATGGTTTTGCTGTGCTTGATGTCGATCAATTGCTGCACCATCGGATATCGCAGGCGCTACTTGATGCAGATTTTGGTACGCCATCACCGATGATGGCAGATACATTGCAGCCGATATTGACAGTGCAAAATCTTGGCATACGCCACCCAAGAAAATGGCTGAGCTTGAGACCGTCTGCCACTGTGATTGAAGAGTTTGATTTACAAATCACTCAAGGCGAAATCGTCGGCATCATGGGGGCGTCAGGTGTCGGCAAGTCAACACTGGTAAAAGCCATCACAAGGCTAGATCCAAGGCTGATGGTGACTGGCAAAGTCATCATCGATCATCAAGATCTGTACCAGTTATCTGCCAGGGCGCTTAGAATGCGACAGCGACAAGCACAGCTGGTGATGCAAGAAGTCAAAGACAGCCTAAATCCTGCTCGTACCATCCGCCAAAGTCTGCTTGAAGCGTGCCAAAGTATTGATGATGCCTATGATGATACTTATGATGATGCCTATATGGATGAACTATTAAAATTGTGCGGTCTATCAGCCACGCTACTGGATCGCTATCCATCCGGTCTATCTGGGGGTGAGATTCAGCGGATATGTATCGTGCGCGCTCTACTTGCTCGTCCAAAGCTGTTGATTCTCGATGAACCAACGGCGATGCTCGATCGCATATCTATTGTCAAGCTGCTGAACTTATTAAGAAAAATTAATCAAAAGTATCAAACAGCCATGCTCATCATCAGTCACGATGCAAAAGTGATTGATGCCATTTGTCATCGCACCATTCATCTATCAAAGCATATATCACAAGCATAGTGCGTGGTCATACCGCTGAACGGCTAAACACTTCTCGCAGCTCAAAACTGGTGTGTAGCTGACTGACACCATCAATTTTACTAAGCCTGTGTAGTAGAAATTCTTCATAATGACGCATATCTTTGACCAAGACCTTGAGCAGGTAATCTTCACTACGACCTGTGACAACGCTACAGCTGACCACTTCATCAAAGGTGCGAACTTGGCTTTCAAATTCGCCAAAACGCTCAGCGGTATGCTTATCCATGCTCACCGCCACATAGACCGACAGCGTATAGCCCAGTGTGGCGGGGTCGGTGTGTGCATGATAGCCTGTGATGATGCCAAGCTCTTCAAGCCTTTTGATACGGCGGATGGTGGGCGTGGCGGATAGATTGATGATATCGCTGATCTCGCTGATGGATGCTCGTGCATTGTTTGTTAAAATCCGTAAAATCTTACGATCGATGCCATCGAGCGTCACGATGTCTTGGGCGGTTGCCATAACTGATAAATCTCTTAAAATGAGTGAAATTCACTATATATTATCAAAAAATTAGTGATTTGTACTCATTGATGCTAAAAATAATGCAAAAATAGGTAAAAATTGCTATACTAAATTTGTTATGATACCAAGCATCAAAAATTACGATTAATTTGCTTTTAATTTGGAGCCATCATGCCACATATTACCCCAAAAAATCCTGCGTTCGATTTTACCAAATATCGTCCTTTTGAATTTGCACCCAAGCTGACTGACCGCACTTGGCCGGATAAGACCATTACCAAGGCACCGATTTGGGCGAGTGTTGATTTGCGTGATGGCAACCAAGCCTTGATCGATCCGATGAATATTGAGCAAAAATTAAAATTCTTTAAATTGCTTGTTGATATCGGTTTTAAAGAAATTGAGATTGGTTTTCCTTCTGCGGCACAAGTCGAATTTGATTTTACCCGTCGTTTGATCGAAGAAGGTCATGTGCCTGAAGATGTGACTTTGCAGGTATTGGTGCAGGCGCGTGAGCATTTGATTGAGCGTACTTTTGAAGCACTACAAGGTGCTCGCCGTGCCATCGTCCATGTGTATAACTCAACTTCAAAAGTCCAACGAGACAAAGTCTATAAGATGGACAAAGAAGAAATCAAACAAATCGCCATCGCAGGAGCGACGATGCTTCGCGATAAGGCAAAAAATTATCCAGATACCGAATGGGTGTTCCAATACAGCCCAGAGAGCTTTAGCCAAACCGAGACCGACTATGCGGTCGAAGTGTGTGATGCTGTCTGTGAAGTGTGGCAACCACAAAACGGTCAAGCGGTCATCCTAAATCTACCTGCCACGGTCGAAGCCAGCACACCAAACATCTATGCCGACCAAGTGGAATATTTCTGCCGTCATCTCAAGCAACGAGAGCACGTCATCATCAGCCTACATACGCACAATGACCGTGGTTGTGCGGTGGCAGCGTCCGAGCTTGGCTTGATGGCAGGTGCTGATCGTATCGAAGGCACGCTATTGGGCAATGGTGAACGCACAGGCAATATGGACATCCTGGTGATGGCGATGAACCTATATACCCAAGGTATCGATCCTGAGCTTGATTTTAGCCAAGTCAGCGAAATGGTGCAAATCGTCACTGAGTGCAATAATTTGCCAGTACATCCACGCCATCCGTATGTCGGCGAGCTTGTGTTCACTGCATTTAGTGGCTCACACCAAGATGCCATCAAAAAATCACTGGATTATAACGAATCGCACAAAGAGACGGAAAATCATTGGGATGTGGCATATTTGCCAATCGATCCGCTACACATCGGTCGTGGCTACCAAGATGTCGTGCGTATCAATAGCCAGTCAGGTAAGGGCGGTGCAGCGTATATTCTACAGCGTCATTATGGCTTTAATTTGCCACGCTGGACGCAGATTGACTTTGCTCGTGTGGTGCAAGCCCAAGCCGAGAGTCTGGCTCGTGAGCTGAAGACCGAAGAGCTTTTGGAAATCTTCACCCAAACTTATCTATCTCAAGATACTTTCCGATTGAGCGACTACACCATCAACAACAAAGGCGGTGAAGTATCATTCCAAGGTCAAGTGGCAGCACCGACCGAAGTGTTTGAAGTCATCGGTCAAGGCAATGGTGCATTATCAGCGTTCATTGATGGCCTAGTCAAGGCAACCGGCAAGCAAATCCATGTCACCAACTATGCCGAACACGCCATCAGCCAAACTGCCCAAATCGATAGCGATGACGGCAAGGACAACCAAACGCACAATGCCGCTGCTGCTTATATCCAGCTGTCTGTCGATGGTCAAATCTACTCAGGCATCGGCACCTGTAACAGTACTGTCTCAGCGATGCTAAAAGGCGCGTTGTCAGCATTGGCACAGGCTTGGTAAATTAAGTCTATATTATCTAAGAGTCAAAAAAAGTGCAGATTTTACGCTGCACTTTTTTAAATCCGATAGGCTTTTTTTAGACAATTGGCTTTCTACGATAAAATAAAATCCCAGGAATCGACAATCCCAACACCAATGCTGAGATCACAAAAATCGCCTCAAAAAAATGATGCATCATGATGATGAACAAATCCATGCTAAAGCCAAAATAGCCGATCTGCACCATGCTCACCATGGCTTTATAGGCAGCGATACCTGGCATCATGCAGATCAGACTTGGCACAATCAATGCCTTTGGTGGCAATCCATATCGCTGAGCGTAGCGCACACCCAAAAAGCTGCCCATCATCGCACCAAAAAAAGTGGCAATCGCAAGATGTGTGCCATCCTGCACCATCAAAAGCTTGGTGCCAAAAGCCAGTGCCGTGACCGCCATGCAGTGCATGATGTAACGCCTTGGCAAAGTAAACATCAAGCACCAACCAATGGTGATGATGCAAGATAGCACGACTTTTTGAAGAATCATTAGCCAATCCATCACAGCCCCCAATGTGGAATGCCCAAGAAAATCAGCGCAATCACGATGCCAACACAGGCAGAGAGTGTCAACATGGTGGCGAACATCCAGCGACCGACGCCCATGTTGATATAGCCTTTTAGGATATCAGACAGTGAATTGATGATGGGAAAGCTGGGTACCAGTAGCAGCACGCTGGCAGCGACGGCAATGTCAGCATTACTCCCCAATTCCAAAAAGTACGCAGATGCGCCGAGTAAAGTGGCGGTAAAGGCGGTGATGATGACCACGACAAATGGGTTGAAGTGGTGCGCCGCCAAAAATATGCGCATTCGCATGGCCACAAAGCCTGCAACCAATGTCACCAGTGCGATCATCCAATCGCCACCATTTAGATAAGCAAAACTGGCGCAAGAGATGCCGACAAATAATGAGACCAGCAGATTTGGGTAAGTGGTGCGCGCCATGCCATCAAAACTCTGTTCGATGCCATCGATCAGTGCATCTTGTTCGCTCAAGGTTAGGATAAATTGACGCGACTGCCAAGCTTCTTCGGCGTGTAAGACGATCTGCTGAATCTGCACTAAGATACTGACATGGATGCCTTGATGCACGGTGTTGCGCACTGTGGTGATGCAGCGCCCTTGGTATAAAGTGGTGAGCGTCACAGCATTAAAGGATAAGCCACATTCGACGCCATCGATGCCAAGCGCCTTGCCCAAGCGCTTGGTGAGATCGACGACGACCGCTGACTCAGCGCCATATTGCATGAGCAATAGCGCGCAGCGAATGCATAAGCGAGTGATGCGCTGCTGCTGAGCATAAGTCAGCCGCGCCGTGGCTTGCCCATCATTGAACAGCAGAGCAGGCGAGCCATCGGATGTGCTTATTTGTGGGTGCAAAGAGGCTTGGTTTGACATGATTTTCACATCGATGGCTGTGCTGCATCGATTAGCTTGCCGATGAGTGCGCACAGTTTGTCTATCAGTGCTTGAGTGTCGGCATCAGACAAAGTCAATGCTGGCAGCAGGCGAATGACATTACCACCCGTGACATTGATGATCAATTGATACTCATCGCGTGCCAGATCGACCGCCTTGGTTAGGTCGAGGGTATCTGGCATTGCAAAGCCAATCATCATGCCGCGACCTCGAGCTTGGATGCCATGATCGCCAAAGGCATTGATAACCGCAGCGCGGATTTTGTCACCTTGGGTGATAGCATTTTGCATGATGCTGTCATCCAAAGTCTCATACACCGCACAGACCACACGGCTTGCCAAGGGCGTACCGCCATAAGTTGAGCCGTGTGAACCAGCCCCAAACAGTCCGACTGCTTTGCCATTGACCATGCAGGCACCAACAGGAAAGCCATTGCCCAAGCCTTTGGCAGTCGTAAGAACATCGGGCGTGATGCTTGAATGCTGATACGCAAAATATTTGCCTGTACGGCCATTGCCAGTTTGGACTTCATCGAGCATCAACAGCCAATCATTATCATGGCAGATTTTGGAGAGTTGTTCCAGATAGTCGTCTGCTGGCGTATGCAGTCCGCCTTCGCCTTGGATCGGTTCGACCAGCACGGCACAAACATCCGCATCAGCGCTGTGTGCTGCCACGGCTGCAGCATCGCCAAAAGGCACACGGATAAAATCCTCATCTAAGGTATAAAATCCAGCGCGCGCTTTTGGGTTGGCGGTGGCTGATACCGTCAGCAGGGTGCGACCATGAAAGGCATTGTCCATCACGATGACTTTTGCGCGGCGCTTGCCTTGCTTGTGTGCGTAGGCGCGTGCAAGCTTTAGGGCGCATTCATTGGCCTCAGCGCCTGAATTGGCAAAAAATACTTGCTCCATGCCAGCAGCTAGACACAAAAGATCGGCCGCTTTTTCTTGCCAGCTGACTTCAAATAAATTACTGGTATGCACAAGTTCGCTTGCCTGTGCTTGGATCGCGGCGGTGATGGCAGGATGACAATGCCCAAGACCGCAGACAGCGATGCCTGTGAGCGCATCCAAATAGGCTGTGCCATCTGCGGTGTATAAATATGAGCCATCGCCACGCACGAAGTTGATGGGCTGACGGGCATAAGTTGGCATCAAATGAGTGCTCATGGGATTTCCTTAATGATATAAATTCGATCTGTGTCCAAATCAATACGCTGTGGATGAATCATCTAATTGCCCCGAAAAAGGGCTGTCCTCACCTGCTATCACATACTCATCTGATGCCCATGCACCCAGATCAATAAGCTTACAGCGCTCAGAACAAAACGGTCGATGCGGATTATCCGACCATTGGGTTGGTGTTTGACAGGTAGGGCAAGGATGAGTAGCAGATGTCATGATCGATCCTAAATGGAGGGTATAATGGATCATTTTAGCAAATTTGTTCTAAGGATTCATCCAGATTTTTATGAATCTGCCAAGCAGCCGACGCTTAGGTGAAGATTGGCGATAAAATCCCATTGTTGAGATAATTTGTATATATGACAATACAAATTTATCGATACCATCACACAATGCAAGATATGACTTACAGTTATGCCAAAGTTGCAAATAAAAATAATTTTGGGGTTTTATTATCATTTCTATAAAATAATGCATGACAGACATACTAAAGCAAGTTATAATCCTGCAATCAAAATAACAAGTACACTTGTTTTGTAAGTGAAAAGATGATCGTTCAAAAGCAATAAAAGGAGACTATTGTGAGTGATTCTAATTCAGTGATTGATGATAATTCAAACAAAAGCTACCGCGAACTGCATCGCCCAAGCTCAAGCTTTGAGTCGCGCGACGCCTATTTAAACCACGAGCTTCAGATCATGAAGCCGCGTCGTTGGCGAGCCAATTTGCCATTTCGTGATTATCGCTTTGAGTTTGAAGATGCCATTCCTGCGATGGCTGGTACGATCGGTAAAATCGTGATGGTCGGCGCGATGGCAGCGGCATTTGCAGCACCGCTTGGCCTTGGTGAAGCTTTTGTACTGGAAAATGTGCGCTATGAGATGCTGATCGCGGCGGTGTTTGTGCTGCTGTTATCAGGGTTTTTGTTGCCGACAGCCAACTTGGCAGGCACGCATGGCCCATTGATTCCTCTGATTCCTTTGGTCGTGGCTGCTGGCGGACATCCTTTGGCATTTGGTATTTTGATCGGCGTGTTCGGCATTTTGCTGGGGCTTTTTAAGGGCGGATCTTTGCTTGCTAAGCTGACCAGTAATGGCGTGGCAGGTGGTTTGTTATTATACTTGGGCTTTGTTGGTCTGATCGCTCAGGTCAAAAACATGATGACTTGGTCGGAGCAGATCGGCTTACCGCACTTGGCTTTTGTTATCATCATCGCCACGATCGTGATGTACGCGCTACTTGAGCATTGGCAAAAGCGTTGGCTGGCCGTACCGATTGGCTGTGCGTTGGCAGGTTTTATTGCGTTTGCTTTGGGTGCGCCTTTTGAATTTAAAACCGAGCCTGGTCTGCCGCCATTAAATCCTGCCTATTGGTGGGGTGAGGATACGGGTTGGACAATGGGCTTGCCTGACCTAAAGGCCTTTGTGGTGGTCTTCCCGTTTGCGGTGCTGGCCGTAGCCATGTGGTCGCCTGATTTTCTTGGCCATCAAGTATTCCAAAAAATCAGCTATCCGCCAAATTCTGAGCGCACGCACATGAACATTGATGATACCATGATTGCAGCATCGGCGCGTCAGGCAGCAGGGTCGCTGTTGGGCGGCGCCAATTTCGCCTCATCATGGGGAACTTACATCGTTCCTGCCGCCATCGCCAAACGTCCCATTCCAGCAGGTGCGGTACTGACGGCGGTGTTTTGTATCATTGCCAGTATTTGGGGTTATCCGATGGATTTGGCGATCTGGCAGCCTGTGCTGTCCGTGGCGCTGATCGTGGCAGTGTTTGTGCCTCTGCTTGAGGCGGGCATGGAAATGACGCGCAAAGGCAAGACCACTCAGTCAGCCGCGATTGTCGTGTTCGCCTCTGCACTGGTCAATCCTGTATTTGGTTGGTCGCTGACGATGATGCTGGACAATCTGGGCTTGATCGGTGATAAGCAGCGCAGCGTCGAGCTGGGCTTGAGTGGCCGCGTGATCATTCCTTTGGTGGGCTTTGTCGTGCTGTGCGCTGTGATGGCGGCGGTGGGGATGTTCCCTGGGATTCCAGCGCTACTGCCACAGTTTAGAATCTAATCGATGGCTTTGGCCAATCACCCTGACCATTGGTTGGGGTGATTTTTTTTATGGGCAAATGTCAGCAAGCTCAATGCGCGCTCAGCTATAGATCAATACTGCTATGATGGCTTTAGCGATGGTATTATAAAGACAAAGTACTTGCATTGTCATTGCAATTATGCTAAAATCCACCCAAATTATCTCATAAATTCAATATGTTGGAGAATCTGATGAATCACAGCGAACAAACCACCTTTAACATGCGCGTCGATAAAAATCTGGTTGAGCAATTTAAAAAGGCCGCCCGCGATAACAATCGCACGGCCAGTCAGCTGTTGCGTGATTGTATGATTGATTATGTCAAAAAAAATCGCCAAGCAGATATGTTTAAGCGCTAAGTGCCAGCCAAAGCCAAAAGTTTGTAAAGATTAAGAGGTGTGCCATGCAGCATTTTAAAGACATCGTCAACCATCGCCGTGCTGTGCCTGAGTATGATGCCAATCAAAGTTTGGATCCTAAGTTGGTCAAAGAGTGTCTTGAACTCTCTCAGCTAGCACCCAGTAGCTCAAATATGCAACTGTATGAGTTTTATCACATTACTGATGCTGCGCTGCTTGATCAACTGGCCAAGGCGTGCCTATCACAGCAGGCGGCCACGAGCGCACAGCAGATGGTGGTGTTCGTGACGCGTCAAGACCATTATGCAAAGCGTGCCAAAGCGGCATTGGCATTCGAGCGCGGCAATATCCAGCGTTATTCCCCCGAATCACGACAGGCGGCGCGCATCAAACGCGTTGAGCGCTATTATGGCGTGACCATGCCGATGATTTATCGCACCAATTTTGGCGTGGCCAATGCACGCAAATTGGTGTTCTCAACCATCCAAAAATTCAAACCCGTCTATGATCGCGTCTCTGCCACTGATGTGCGCATCATGGTACACAAAAGCTGCGCGTTGGCGGCACAGACCTTCATGCTGGCGATGAGTGCGGCAGGCGCGGATACTTGTCCGATGGAGGGATTTGACAGTAAAATGGTCAAAAATCTGCTCAATCTGCCTGATGCTGCCGAGATTAACATGATCATTTCGTGCGGCTATCGCACCGACAATGGCGTGTGGGGCGAGCGTTTTCGTGTGCCTTTTGATGAGGTGTATCGCAAGCTTTGATGCTAAAGATGATGTCAATTATCCATCCCATCCGATGGGTTATAATCTGTCAATATGGCTGTATAAATTTACAAAATACCAAACATTGTTTGCATATGTAAATCAACTCAAGTAAGCTAATGATATCTTTTGAACACTTGGCAGTTGGCATGGCGATGCGTAGTACCTTAAAAAATGGCCTTGAGGCTGCTTTGATGCTGGCTGTGGTGATGGGCTTTGGGCGATTTGCCTATACTGCACTGTATCCTTATATGGTCAATGAGCAGATTTTGGACATTGAGCAGGGCAGTTGGGCAGCAGCAGCCAATTATCTGGGCTATCTCATCGGCGCGATCGGCGCGATACGCATCAAGCTTGATCAGGCGCATCAATGGGCTTTGGTGGCACTGCTTGGCACTGCGATCACGCTGGGTGCATTGTATTTGACAAGCTTAGGCGTGCTGATCATCGGCATTCGATTGTTGGCAGGCGTGTTCAGTGCTGTTGGTATCGTAGCTACCTCGATGTGGTTATTGGGGCAGCGCCAAAAGCTGAATGCAGCACCCATCATGTACGCAGGCGTCGGTCTGGGAATTGCCACTTCAGCGCAACTGGTGGCGGTGATGTCAGAGCGCTGGTTGTCACCACAGATATGGCTATTGCTTGCACTTGTCGCTCTGGCTGCCACAGCATTGGTGATCCATGGATTGTTCTTTGAACAAAGCCAAGACAGCCCAGTATCTGTATCAGTTGCTGCTACTAATAGTCGTTTGGATGCTCAGGCATTGCCTGTATTATATGGCTTGGCGGGGTTTGGCTATATCATTACCGCGACTTATTTACCGCTTTTGATCACCCTTGCCGTGGCCAATGCTGATATCGAATTTGTCTGGACGGCATTTGGGCTGAGTGTGATACCCTCTTGTTTCATCTGGTATCAGATTTGTCAGCGCTTAGGTACGCGCATGTCACTTGTGCTAAATATGCTGATGCAAGCGATCGGTGTGATTTTGCCCGTGGTTGCGCCATACACGATGGGCTATATGTTAAGCGCTTTGCTTGTCGGTGGTGGGTTTATGGGTACGGTGACTTTGGTGATGCCTATCGCCAAGCAGCTGACCGCCAAAACTGGCAAAAACCTGATCGCCATCGCCACAGTCGCTTATAGTATTGGCCAAATTTTAGGGCCGATCGTCTCAGCACAGCTGTATCGCTGGACACAAGGATTTGAGATGTCTTTATTGCTTGCGATGATCGCTTTATTGATGGGTGCGATGATCGCTTGGCAAAAAGGCTAAGCTGTTCAATAAATTAAGATACTTTGATAATTTCATCTATGATGGATAATCCACCAAAATAAAAGGAGATAAAAATGCCCTATGTCAATGTCAAAGTCACAGGCGGCAGTGAAGCGCCTAGTGTCGAACAAAAGCAGCAAATCATCGAAGGCGTGACCGAACTGCTCGCGCGCGTCTTGAATAAAAATCCTGCCACGACCGTCGTGGTCATCGATGAGATCGATATGGATAATTATGGATTGGGTGGCAAAACCATCACCGAGGTGCGTAAGCTTGCCAAATCTTAGATGCTGCATCTTAGCGGATGATATGGCTAAGGTTTTATGCCAAATCCATTGACCTGTGTCTAAAGCCAATAAAAAGACTGCTTAGCCATAGCAGTCTTTTTATTACCTATTGCCAAGCTTCTTTGATCCACTTGCTTGGTAGCACATAGCGATACCATTTGCCGCCACCGCCTGTGATGGCATCTGGTGGATTGATCTCGCCATGAAAAATGACAATTTTGGCATTGGTAGGTTTTTTGGGGGGTAGAAAATACGCCAAAGGAATCTTGTGCAGGCAATGATATTTGAAGCTCACGCACCACGAAGGATCCCAGTATTCAAGGTGATGATGCTCGCGCAGATAATTGGACAAAAATGCCTGTTCATGACGCACTTCGCTGCGGATTTTTTCAAAATTATTTTCAAAATATTCCAGCAAATGCGGATAGGTGTTATAACCCACCTTAAAGCGATACACCGAGCTATTACCCACCATACGCCACGGTTTTTTCCAGTCACGAATAATCATCACACTGTCGTCATGCTCCGCCTGGTGCGTAAAAAAGCTATCGATATTACCAACGATTACAATGTCGATGTCCAAAAACAGTGCCGTACCTTTTAGGCCGTATAAATCAGGCTTGAAGGTGGTGAGTTTTTTCCAGCCGCGCTCAGGGATATTGCTTGGCAGATTCAGCTCTGGAATCGGGTAACAAACCACTTCATCACGGATGCCTGTAGTGTCATCTGTCAAGCAGACCATGGTAAATGGTAGGGTGATGTTACGAGCCACCATATTATAAAGTCGATTGACATATTCAGCACCGTATTTGGTACCCCACTTCATGCAGATGATGTAATTGGTGTCAGTCATGGTAATCCTTAGGATGTTTGGGTGGCCTGATGTAATTTGATGGCGATCTGTTGAAGCTCATCGTGTGGCAATAGATAAGGGTTATCCACCAGTGGTGTGTTCTTAAAACGGCGATATCCCCACATATAATGCTCAAAATGCACATCGATCATCTGCTGCATCGCGTGGTTTAAGGCGGTGGTACTGATGTGAATGTCTTTATGGTATAGGCGCTCATCATCAAGCGCATAACAAAAAACCTCAAAGCCATCGGCATCAGCGCGTTTGACGCAGCTTAACCCCACCAAAGCGCAATTGGTCTTGGCGGCAAGCTTGGGCGCAAGGGTACTGGTCATGGTCTCAATTCCAAAAAACGGCACCACCACGCCGCCTGAAGGGTCGGGTACATGATCGGGCAAAATGATACTAAAGCCACCATCTTTCAGCGTCTTAAAAATTGCCTTGACGCCTGTGGCATCGGTTGGCACCAATGTGGCATTCAATCGTTCACGACCTGCCAGCACAAAGGCATCGACGTTGGGATTTTTGATTGGCTTATACATAATGGTCGGTGATCCAAAGGTATTTAGCCATGCATTCATCATTTCCCAAGTGCCAATATGAGGGACGATGGCGAGCATGCCGTTTGGATTGGATAGGCCCTGTTCAAGGATGTGCTGATGATGCACTTTGGTGATTTGATTGACCGACCATTCAGGCGGCATCGCCCAGCTTTTAAAGCTATCAATGGCACTGGAAAGTTGGTTTTTTAGGATTTTTTTGGCCAATATCGCACGATCCTCATCTGGCATATTGGGATATACCAAAATCAGATTGGCGTTGATACTGCGATAGATGCTTAGATTAAAGCTGTGCGCCACATAAGCACAAACAGCTGCCAATCCATGAAGGACTGACAGCGGCATGTATTTTAAGAGGCCTAACGACATTGGAGCTTATTCTGCCTTTTCTTTTTCACGGACACGAATGCCAAGCTCGCGCAGCTGTTTGTTATCGACAGCAGCAGGTGCTTCGGTCAATGGACAGTCAGCAGTTTTGGTTTTCGGGAAAGCAATCACATCACGGATTGAGCTTGCGCCCACCATCAACATGATCAAGCGATCCAAACCAAATGCCAAACCACCATGTGGCGGCGCACCAAAACGAAGCGCATCCATCAAGAACTTAAACTTCAGCTCAGCTTCTTCTTTTGAGATGCCTAGCGCATCAAAGACAGCTTCTTGCATCTCAACGGTATTGATACGCAGTGAGCCACCGCCGATTTCAGTACCATTTAGCACCATATCATAGGCGATTGATAGAGCAGTCTCTGGACTGTTTTTTAGCTCTTCGACAGAACCTTTTGGACGGGTGAATGGATGATGCACCGAAGTCCATTTGCCATCGTCAGTTTCTTCGAACATTGGGAAATCAACTACCCATAGCGGCGCCCATTCACAAGTGAACATATTCAAATCAGTACCGATTTTGACACGCAGTGCACCCATCGCATCATTCACCACTTTGGCTTTGTCAGCACCAAAGAAGATGATATCGCCAGTTTGTGCTTCGGTACGCTTAATCAGCTCAATCAGTACATCATCAGTCATGTTCTTGATGATCGGTGATTGTAGGCCAGACTCTTGATCCACACCGTTGTTGATTTTGGTGGCATCATTGACTTTGATATATGCCAAGCCTTTGGCGCCATAGATACCGACAAATTTGGTGTACTCATCGATTTGCTTACGGCTCATCTCAGCACCGTTTGGCACACGAAGAGCAGCCACGCGACCTTTTGGATCTTGGGCAGGGCCTGAGAATACTTTAAATTCAACGCCTTGCATGATATCAGCGACATCAACGAGCTTCAAAGGAATACGCAAATCAGGCTTATCTGATGCATAATCACGCATCGCGGTGGCATAAGTCATGCGTGGGAATTTGTCAAATTCGACATTAAGCATCGTCTTGAACAGATCTTTGGTCAAGCCTTCCGCGATATCCATGATCTCTTCATCTGATAGGAATGAAGTTTCGATATCCACCTGAGTAAATTCAGGCTGACGGTCAGCACGCAAATCTTCATCACGGAAGCACTTAGCGATTTGATAATAGCGATCAAAACCTGCTACCATCAATAGCTGCTTAAATAGCTGTGGTGATTGTGGTAGGGCAAAGAAGTTGCCTTGGCGAGTACGCGATGGTACCAGATAGTCACGAGCGCCTTCAGGGGTGGCACGAGTCAGTACAGGCGTCTCAACATCCAAGAAGCCATGATCATCCAGATAGCGACGGATGGTCGAAGTGGCTTTGGCACGGAATTTCATACGCTCTTGCATCTCTGGGCGACGCATATCTAAGAAGCGATATTTTAGGCGCAGCTCTTCTGAGACAGTGATGTTGTCATCATTCAATGGGAATGGCGGGGTGTCAGCCTTGGCAAGTAGCTCAATTTCTTTGCCCAATAGCTCAACTTGACCGCTCACCATATTTGGGTTCTCGGTGCCTGCATAGCGGCGGCGCACACGGCCGGTGATTTTTAGCAAATATTCAGAACGCGCAGCATCAGCAGTAGCAAAAGCCTCAGGGGTATCAGGGTCAATCACCACTTGCAATAAGCCCTCACGGTCTCGCATATCTAGGAAAATCACGCCACCGTGGTCACGGCGACGATGTACCCAGCCTGCGATGGTGATGGTTTGATCAATCAGCTCTTCGGTCACTTGACCGCAATAAGTGCTACGCATCATAAAAATTTGCCTTAATCAATTTTACTTAATAATCATCAAGTGCAGCCACAAATTTGACAGCAGCGCACCGAAAGTTAGGTTTGTCTTTAAAACGCTACATTATGCCTTGTAATTGGCAATCGTGCAAGTATTGAGATAATAAAATTTACGCTTTTTTACATTCCTCTTTGGCTGCGATTGTTGACCATGAAATTGCTTGCTGCTTTCAATTGGCTGTTAATAAAAATTCCAATAAAACTCAGGCTTTTATGCAGATGTCATCAGTCACGCTCAGGTTATCTGTAGCTGTCTAAAACAGACAAGATCGGAGGTTTTGGTAGATGAATGCCAAAATATGAAAAATTGGCGGATTTTTTTGGGGGTTTTGGGTGGTATATTGATGGCAGTTATGATAGGATTGATGCAGTTTGCCCCTTGAAATAACAATGATTTATGAACTTGATGGGCTGAATGTTGGACTGCTGTTTTAGACAGTCTTTGGCGGTAGTGAATTTGTGGTGCTTGATGGCTTTATTAGCCAAAACTGGGATTGAGTTATGGATACCTTAAACATCTTATATGTGGTCGCATCGATGCTGATTTTTGCCAGCATCATGACCAGTACCCTGTCGGCGCGTCTTGGTGTGCCGCTTTTGTTATTTTTCTTGGCGGTGGGGATGCTCGCTGGCGAAGAAGGGGTGTTGGGTATTGAGTTTGCTGAATATAATTTGGCGAACTTCATTGGTCAAGCGGCGCTGGCTTGTATTTTGCTTGATGGCGGTCTGCGTACATCGCTGCAGTCCTTTCGTGTCGGGCTAAAGCCTGCGGTGACCTTGGCCAGCTGGGGCGTGCTGGCCACTGTGATGGCGCTTGGCGTGTTTGCGACTTGGCTATTGGATGTGGATTGGCGATTGGGCGTGTTGATGGCAGCGATCGTTGGCTCAACCGATGCTGCGGCTGTTTTTAGTCTGCTGCGTAATGGCGGCGTCAAGCTCAATGACCGTGTACAGGCGACGCTTGAGATCGAATCAGGCGCCAACGATCCATTGGCGATCTTGCTAGTCACAGCGATGATCGCGCTGAATCTTGATCCTGCTGGCCAAAGTGTTGGCGATATTTTGATGATGCTTGTCAGTCAAATTGGCATCGGTTTGGTGCTGGGTTTGTTGGCTGGTTGGGCGCTGTCTAAGCTATTGCCAAAAGTCCATCTGGCTGATGGCATGTACGCGATTTTAATTATGTCTGCTGGGATGATCGTCTTTGGCTTTACCAATTTGATGGGCGGCTCTGGCTTTTTGGCGGTGTATTTGGCAGGTGTGATCATCGGTAACACCAAAGTGCGCGCCACCGAACATGTACTGCGCGTGATGGACAGCTTTGCATGGCTTGCCCAAGCGGTGCTGTTCGTGGTATTGGGTTTGCTTGTGCAGCCATCGAGCATTTTGCAGGTGCTGCATTATTCTTTGTTTATCTTCTTGTTTTTGTTGTTTGTTGCGCGTCCAATCGCTGTCACGACTTCGCTGTTGCCGTTTCGATTCGGCTTTCGTGAGATTGGCTTTATCTCATGGGTGGGGCTGCGCGGTGCAGTGCCGATTACCCTTGCCATCATTCCTGTGACCATGCAAGTGCCAGGGGCGGACTTGGCGTTTAATATTACCTTTGGGGTGGTGATCTTCTCGCTCTTGGTTCAAGGCGCGAGCATTCCGATGATGTCGCGACTGTTTCGGGTGTGGGTACCGACCAATGATGAACCCAAAGCTGAGCATGAGATTTGGGTGGGTGATCAAGCCAACATTACTTTGTATGAATTTGAAGTCAAGCAAGGCGCCTTTGCCATAGGTCGTCATCCACAGGCCATTTCCAGCAAATTTAACACCGATCAAGTGTCACTGTTTGCGCTGGTGCGCCATGATAAATTGGTCAAAGTCACCGAAGACACCATCTTAAAAATGGGCGATGTGGTTTGGTATGCGATGCGTGGCGATGATGCCAAAAGTGTCGCCAAAATCTTTAACAATTCCGCCACGCAATACCAAAAAAACAGCGAATTTTATGGCGATTGGTTGTTGTCACCGCATGCGCGTATCGCAGATTTGCCATTTTATAATCTGGCCACACGATCATTGGCCAATAACAGTCGCTTGCCAAAACCTGTGGCTAATGCTTTTGATGTCTTTACAGTGCCACCAGTGGCAGGCAGCCTAGCTGGGGTTGATGACAAGCTCATTGATGCCTTGACACAAGCCAAAAACCAAACCGTTGAAGAGTATATGATGCAGCATTTTAAGACCGAGCCAGTCAAAGGCGATGAGGTGCATTTAAATGATACTTGGTCGCTGATCGTCCGTGATGTCGATCACAGAGGGCGTCTGCGCGGTGTGGGTCTGAAAAATAAAACCAAAGCTGAATCCTCGCGTTAGATCCCAGCGCTTGGATAATGCTTTGTGGCGTTTTTGTAATTTTTGATGGTTTGCGATTTAAATTTGCCAACATCTACCCAATATCTGCCACAAGCTTGGCTTGGCTTCACCAAGTCAATGGATACATCATTAGTCATATAGGAATATCATGTTACATACCCCAAAAAAACCGGTCGAACTGCGCATTATTCATCTTAATAAAGTCCAAAAAAACACCAAAAAGCGCATCGAGGCCATCCAATCCGATCGCGACGATGCGCCACATCAGCTGATGAATAAGCTGTGTGAGCTGCTTAAGTCATCGCGGCAAAATAAAGTTGCCAAGCATCAAAACAGTGAGGTATCAGCTGATCAGCAGGCTGATGGCCAGTCGGTGTATGTGCTGGATTTTGATGGTGATATTCGTGCCAGTGCAGTGCAGCATCTGCGCGAAGAGATCAGTGCCATCATCAGCGTCGCCAAAGCAGGTGATGAAGTGGTGCTGCGTCTAGAGAGCGGCGGCGGTCAGGTGCATGCCTATGGTCTGGCAGCAGCACAGCTTGAGCGCATTAAGTCGGCCAATCTAAAGCTGACCATTTGTGTTGATAAAATCGCCGCCAGCGGTGGCTATATGATGGCGTGTACGGCCGATCAGATCATCGCCAGTGACTTTGCGGTCTTAGGCTCAGTCGGTGTGGTCAGTCAGCTGCCAAATTTTCATGAGTTTTTAAAAAAACACGATGTGCATTTTGAGCAGTTTACCGCAGGCGAGCATAAGCGCACCGTCACTGTCTTTGGTGAAAATACCGATGAAGATCGTGCCAAGCATCAAGCTGATATCGAGCGTATTCATGAGCTGTTTAAGGATTTTGTGGCGCGCCATCGTCCAAGCTTGGATGTCGATCAGATCGCGACAGGTGAGATTTGGTTTGGTGAAGATGCCAAGCGCTTAAATCTCATCGACCAAATCGGCACCTCGGATGCATATTTATTATCCAAACTTGAAAATCAGCAGGTGTATTTGCTCAATTCTCGCAGCAAGCCAAACTTCGCTGAAAAGTTGGGTTTGGCCGAGCAGCTGGACAGCAGTGTCAGCAGCCTCATCGATCAAAGTATGTCATGGGTCGGGAATTTGGCTGCTAAGTTTCGGGTGTAAGTGATGCGCGCGTAAGCTGGCTTAAGATGTCCTAAGCAGTCAGATTTTGGCATGAAATTTACTGGGAATTTTTTGTC
Organism: Moraxella sp. RCAD0137; assembly: GCF_002894025.1. NCBI lineage: Bacteria > Pseudomonadati > Pseudomonadota > Gammaproteobacteria > Moraxellales > Moraxellaceae > Moraxella > Moraxella sp. RCAD0137. The sequence continues at coordinate 236,606 of NZ_LTCC01000001.1, read as the reverse complement.
AGTTGCGATAAAATAGGCCATCTTTTCAATCAAAGCAAGCAGCTGATTGGATTTAATTTGATTATTTTGGTTATACATTGATGAAAAAACTCGAAGCATTGTTTTTAAAGGTGGATAAATTTGGCCGTGTGATCGCCAATCGCTTTAATAAAATTAAAGACCTAAATGACATCCGTGGCACAGGCGCTGGCAAAACCGTGCTGATCACGGGTGCCAGCTCTGGTCTTGGAGCGATGATGGCGCGCAAATTTGCCTTTTTGGGTTATGATTTGGCGATCTGCGCCCGTCGTTTGGAGCGACTCGATGCCATCAAAGCTGAGCTTGAGGGCGATTATGGCATCACGGTGCATACTGCGCGCTTGGATGTGACCGATTATGAGCAGATTTTTGAGGTGTTTAACGACTTTGCCACCAAAATCGGTAAGATCGATAAGATCATCGTCAATGCTGGCGTCGGCGACAGTCGCGTGATCGGCCATGGTCGATTTAACATCAACCGCGCCACAGCCGAAACCAACTTTATCGCTGCCATCGCTCAATGTGAAGCGGCGATGCAGATTTTTCGTGCCCAGAACAGCGGACAGCTTGTGGTGATCTCTAGCATGTCAGCGGTGCGTGGTCTGCCGCGTCATCTGACCACTTATGCAGCTGCCAAAGCTGGCTTGGCGCGTCTGGCCGAAGGCATCCGAGCGGATATGATCAAAGAAAAACTGCCCATCACCATCTCAACCATCTATCCGGGTTATGTGCGCACTGATCTGAATATCGGTGCCAAATATCTGCCATTCGAGGTTGAAGAAGACGAGGGTGCGGATGTGATCGTCAAGGCCATCGAAGCCAAAGTCGATGAGGCTTATGTGCCAGCATGGCCGTGGCTGCCGATCGGTCTTGGTATGAAATATCTGCCACTCAAACTGATCACCAAATTCATCTAAGCGATCATACGATGGCAATGAAGGCTTGTATTTACAAGCCTTTTGAGCTTTTTGGCTATCAATGATTTTATTTTAAATTGCAGAGTTTAATAAAGTGGATGACGGGTAAACTATGACACAAAGTAGCAACGATACCGTAGAGCGAACACAAACCGCGCAGGCTGTCACCGAGGCTGCCGAAGAAGCCAGACAAGCAGCTGAGACCGCCAAAGAAGTGGCTGCAGATGCTGCCAAATTGACCAAGGATACTTTGGAGCATGGCGCTAATGATACGCTGCAGTTTTTGGGCATTCCGATTGATATTAATACCTTGACACAGCTTGCGATTGATATGTCGGGTCGATTGGTGCTGGCGCTGCTGATTTTCTTTGTTGGTAAATGGATCGGCAAGCGTGTGGTACTCGTCGCCAAACATGTGATGGCAAGAAGTCGCTTGGATAATACGACTGCCAATTTTTTGGGTAATTTGCTGTACGGCTTGATGCTGGTGGCTGTGATTTTGGCAGCGCTCAATAAGCTTGGGGTGAACACCAACTCCTTTGTGGCGATCTTCGGTGCAGCTGGCGTGGCGATTGGTGTCTCGCTCAAAGATCAGCTGTCTAACTTGGCTGCAGGCGTGCTGATCGTGATTTTTCGTCCTTTTGGTCGCGGAGATGTCGTGGAAGTCGGCGGCCAAACTGGTACGGTGCTTGATATCACTTTGGTCAATACACGCATCCGCACCGCCAACAATCACGAGATCATCATTCCAAATGGTGACATCATGACCAGTGCCAGTGTCAACTATTCTTCGCTGCCGACGCGTCGCGTGGACATCGATGTCGGCATCGGCTATGATGCTGACATTCGCCATGCGCGCTCTGTCATGCTGTCATTGGCCAAGACGCACCCCAATGTGCTTGATACGCCAGAGCCAACGGTCATTGTGACTGCGCTCGCGGACAGTTCGGTGAATCTGAGCATGCGCGTGTGGGCGAATAATGATGATTGGTTTGGCGTGCAAGCAGAGCTGCTTGAACAGGTCAAATACGCCTTTGATGCCGAAGGTATCAGCATTCCATTTCCCAATCGCACCATTCAAATCGAGGGTTTGGATCGATCGATGCTTGAAAAGCTGCTTGCTCAGCATCACACGAATGATACCACCAAAAAAGATGCCGATGTCTGAGTCACTATCTGAGCCATAAAGCTTAAACTGATGACTCAACGCGTGTCATCAGTTTAAGCTTAGAATCAGCGCATGGCTAATCACTGGCTGATGGCGCTGATGGCGTCGATGGCTTAGTAATTTGAATAAACAAATCCAAGGCATCTGACACCGCCATTAGCGAAATTCACACTCCGCCACATGGTCATTGACCATCCCCACCGCCTGCATAAAGGCATAGCAGGTGGTGGCACCGACGAATTTAAAGCCGTCTTTTTTAAGCTGTTTGGCTAGGCGTACAGACACATCGGTCTGTGCAGGGATGTCGGAGAGTGCTGCAGGGCGGTTGTCAATGGGCTTGCCATCAGGTGTGGTGATGCCCCACAGATAGTCACTAAAGCTTTGCTGCTGTTTGATCGCCAGATATGCTTTGGCATTATTGATGATTGCCAAAATCTTGGCGCGATGGCGAATGACACCTGCATCTAGCATGAGTTCATCGACTTTAGCATCATCATAAGCAGCGATTTTGGTGGCATCAAAGCCATCAAACGCCCGATAATACCCATCACGACGCTTTAAAATGGTAATCCAGCTTAAGCCCGCCTGCATGGCTTCAAGGCACAGCATGGCAAATAAGGTGTCATCGTCATAGACAGGTTTGCCCCATTCATCATCATGATAAGCGATATAAATCGGGTCGGATAAGCACCAAGTGCAGCGGTTTTTCATCAGTTTTGTCTCAGCTTATTTGGCCACTTATATGACAAAGTCACTGACAGTATCCTCATTAAGCACCAACAGATCATCTTTACATAATGACTTGATCGATTTTGGCTTAAAATTTGGATCAAGTCGTTTGACTGCATCCATCAGCTCGCAGATTTGTTTGTCCTGGTCTTGGATGTGTGCAAGCAGAGCAGCGATGCTCGATGCCACAGGATCTTTGGCATTGGGCTTAAGTCCATAGGCGTTAAACAGATGCTCAGACTGCGCTTGGTGCTCGGTAGGGCTGGCTGGCTCTTCTTTGACGATCATGCGAGCAGCATTACCGACCATCGTCGCACCTGCTGGTACAGGCTTGACCACGACGGCATTTGAGCCGACTTTGGCATCGTCACCGACACTAAAACCACCCAAAATCTTCGCGCCTGCACCGACGACGACATTATTACCCAGTGTTGGATGGCGTTTTGCGCCTTTTTCCCATGATACACCGCCCAGTGTGACCCCGTGATACAAGGTCACATCATCGCCGATCTCGGCAGTCTCTCCGATTACCACACCCATGCCATGATCAATAAAAAATCGCTTGCCAATCTTGGCGGCAGGGTGAATCTCAATGCCTGTCGTGCAGCGGCTAAAATGCGATAATGCACGCGCCAAGAATTTTTGGTCACGCTGCCACAATGAGTGCGCACCGCGGTGCATGATACGGGCATGAATGCCTGGGTAGGTCAATAGTACTTCGGCCTTGGTTCGGGCAGCAGGGTCGCGCTCCAGTACGGCTTGTACATCGTCATCGATGGCGTCTTTTAGCTGACGCAATTTGGCAAAAATCGACATGGCGTTATCCTAACTCATCTGATTAACTATAGTGAACTATAGTAGCGATGAGATCGTTAATTATCAAGTCACTCTTGGGATATGGATGTGAAAATAATGACTAAAGGGCGTATTGTACGCCAGATACGCCCAAGCTTCAATCACAAGATGCATCAGATCGATAAACTTTGCCAACTTGCCATCAATCAGATGATCGTCCATTCGCCATGCCAAGCTTGGTGCAATAACTCGATCAAATCATCCAGTGTTGCTTCTTTTTGATTATAAATGATTGAGCCATCATTCAGTGCTTTTTTGGCGATGGCATCAAACTGCGAGATCTGTACCTGACCGGTCTGCTCAAGTGTATAAGGCAGACCTGTGCGTGCGTGCAACGACTGCTGAAGTGTGCGAATGTGACGAATCAGTACAGCGGCGCGCTGATCGGCTTTGGTCTGTAGATACACCGATTCACCAGCCAAAGGCAGTAGCAGTCGCCCAAGTCGCTCACCGTCGTGATCTTGATTATACGACAGCACCACTGGCAAAAAGATGTTCATACACACGCCGTGCGGCAGATGGGCGATGGCGCCAAGTCCATGACCGAGCGCATGCACGAGTCCCACCATCGAATTTGAAAACGCCATGCCTGCCATCGTCGCAGCGACAGCCAAGCCCAGTCGAGCATCACTGTCATCGGGTGTATCGAGTGTTTTGGGTAGATTTTTGGCGACAAGCTCAATGGCGCTGATGGCATAAGCATCACTCATCGGATTGTGCGCAAGTCCTGTATAAGCTTCGATGGCATGTGTCAGAGCATCCATCGCTGTCATCGCAGTCAGCCGTGGCGGCAGTGTCTTGGTCATGCGTGGGTCTAAGATGGCGATGTTTGGCAGTAGATGATAAGAGGCGAATGCGATTTTTTGTTGGGTAGCATCATCGCTGATGACTGCGACCATGGTGACTTCTGAGCCAGTGCCTGCGGTGGTTGGCACCACGAACAGTGGATTGAGTGGTTTTGACAGATTGTGCGCACCAGCATATGCCATCAGATCATCACCACCGAGGCTGACTAAGATATTGGCGGTCTTGGCGGTATCGATGACCGAGCCACCACCGACAGCTAAGATCGCTTGGCACTGATGTGTGCGATACGCTTGGCTGACTTGTTTGACCACTTGTAAGCTTGAATCACTTGGCACATCATCAACGATGCAGCCGATCTCAATATCCATCCCAACAAATGCCTGTAAAATCGGTGTCAAAAGACCATTTTGACGCACGCCTGCATCGGTGATGAGTAGCACACGGCGCACACCCAAAAGTGTAAGCTCAAATGGGATATTCTCAAGTGCCTGCTGACCTGCGATGATCTTGACAGGGCAATAAAATTCAAAATAATCGTGCATCACATGGCTCCTTAGGCAGACGGGTTGGTAGTTGAGTGACCAAAGACATATGATGCCAATAGTTTGCCGTAGATTTTTAGTGCATGGCCAAGCTTTTGGGGCAAACCAAGTGCATCAGGATAAGCTTTGATGGCTTTTCGTGCTAAGATTTTTGGCAAAATCACGCTCTCTAGGCGATTTAGGCAGCGCACTAAGATCACTGCCAAAGACACATCGCCATCGACCACCATGCGGTTATTGGCAAAGCCTGTGGCAGTGCTTTCTTTAAAGGATAGTATCTGATAAGCAAATCTTAAATGTTTAAAATAAATCTTTAGCGCTTTGTGATTGTCTGATTGATCCATATCTGCCAGACTGCCTAGCCACACCAGTCGTTTGGCATGACTGCGATCATCCATCAGCACCGACTGCACTTGGATGCCAAAGCCCAGTGGCGTGCCAAAGACGCTCATCATGATGATCAAATTCTCAGGTAGCTCACCGATCTCCTCTTGAATCACTGGATCAACATGGCTTGCCATCACAAGGCTGCGACCGACGACATCGAGCATCATGCCGACATAGCGATACTGAGACTTATACGCCAAATCAGGCTTGGGCGCCGGATGGATGGCGGCTGGTAGCTCTAGATTTTGGGTGGTATTTGACATGACGATCCTTGTGCATTATTGATTGATGGATAATGAATAAAGCAAAATTAAGATGATAAATTGACAATATTATCTTAAAAATAATCGCTCAATCCAAGTCAGCGCAAACTTACTGGCAAAAGGCGGCAAGATCAATCTTAAGCCAAAAATCTTGGGTGTGTACATCACCGAGCGAGCATGGCTAAAGCTATAAAACCCCTCAGGCCCATGGTATTTGCCCATGCCTGACGCACCGACACCGCCAAAGGGCAGATCATCCTGCGCCACATGAGTGACGACGCCATTTTGCCCGAAGTGTCCTGAATGTGTCCATTGGCGAATGTAGTCACCGCGCTGCTTGTTATAGTCAAAATAATACAGCGCCAACGGGCGATCGCCTTGATTGATGGTATGGATGACTTGGTCGATATCGTCGTATTCGATGATCGGCAAAATTGGGCCGAAAATCTCTTGTTGCATAATGAGCATCTCATCGCTCACTCCATGCACGATCGTCGGCGGAATCTTGCGGATGTCTTTGAGCATCTCATCGCTTTCATTGGCAGGATTGATGTGGATGATGGTCGCGCCTTTGGCAGCAGCATCGGTTAAGAGTTGCTGTAGTTTATCATATTGACGGGCGTGGATGATGCTGGTGTAGTCAGGATTTTTGGCAAGAGTGGGGTACATCTTGGCGACTTGTTTTTGGTAGCAGTCGATGAACTCATCAAGCTTGCCTCTGGGCAGATACAGATGATCGGGTGCTACGCAGGTTTGACCGGCATTCCACAGCTTACCAAAGGCAAGTCGCTCGGCGGCATCTGCCATTGGCATCGACTCATGAACGATGGCAGGCGATTTACCGCCCAGCTCAAGTAGCACAGGGGTGAGATTGGCAGCGGCTTGTTGCATGACGATGCGCCCAACTGCCGATGAGCCTGTGAAGATCAGCTTATCAAAGGGCAATTTACCAAAATGCTCAGAGATGTCATCGCCATAGACGACGGCAACTTGAGATGGCATGAATACTTCAGCTAAGGCGGACTTTAGGACTTTACCAAAATGCATCGATGCGCCAGAGAGCTTAACCATCGCCACATTGCCCGCTGCCAAAGCGCAGATCAGCGGACCCATCGATAGCACTAGTGGGTAATTCCAAGGCGTGATGATGCCGATGACGCCATAGGGTTCATAGCTGACATAGCCGCTGGCAGGCTGATGCAAGATGCCGATACGGCGTTTACTGGGGCGCATCCATCGTGACAGGTGTTTTTGGTAGTATTTGATTTGTTCGATGCAGGTGAGTAGTTCACCGATTTTGGATTCGGTCAAAGAGCGGTTGCCATAATCTTGATTGATGGCTTGGATCAGGGCGTCTTGATGCTTTAGTAGGGCGGATTTGAGCAGATCCAGTCTGTGCCGACGCTCGGCAGCGCTTGGGATTGGGTGCTTGGCAAAATACTGCTGTTGCTGCAACAGCAGCTCATCGAGCATGGCAGGCGTGGTGGTCATGGCAATCCCTCAATAATAATCCGTTTCGGCTATTTTAACCCCAAAAAACCCAGCGATGCAAGCGCGCTGATGCCGAATGACTGGATTTATCCATAACAGGGTGATGCAACCTATGGGTCAAGCCTTCGCCATGCTGCCATCAATATTAAGAATCCACAAGCTTATCTACTTTGGCGATCAATGCTCGAATCAGTGCATACTCTTTTTGGTCTAGCTGTAGTCGTGATGACAGCCGTGATAATCGGTACGGTAGGTGCTTTAGGTCGTCATCGTGGGCAAGATTGAGTTTTTTTAATAAGTCAATCGTTGCTGCGTTTAGACTCATCGCCTGAGCATGACTGATGGCAGGCTCATCCCATTGTCCACGGATGGTGATGTCAAGCGGATGGGTGATCTGTGGCGTGCCTTGGGTTTGTTTATTTGAATAAATACCTTGTACGCTATTTGTCTGTGCAATATCATCACAAGGATTTGAAAACTGTGCATAAATATTAGATGCGATGACCTGAATGGCACTGGCGACATTGAGCACGGGATACGCAGGGTTGGCAGGGATTTGGATATGATAATCCGCCTTGGCAAGCTCATCATTATTAAGCCCGTGATTTTCACGGCCAAATAAAATGGCAATGCGTGGTGTGATGACTGCATCATCAGACTGGTCGCTTGATGTATCTTGCACTGATAAATGCTGTGCCATCATCATAGCAGCAAAGGCAGGTGTCACGACAGGGCGTGGCATCTGACGACTGCGAGCGCTGGCAGCAAAAATCAGTGTACAATCGCTGAGCGCCTCATCAAGTGTGGCGGTGATGCGAGTATTAGCCAGTAGCTCTTGTGCCCCTGCGGCATTGGCAACACTGCTCTCATCAATCGGTAGGCGCGGATTAACCACCACCAAATCCGACAGCCCCATGGTGTGTAGCGCACGAGCTGCCGAGCCGATATTGGCAGGCAAGGTAGTCTCAACCATCACAATGCGGATGTGCGGCAGATAAGATGTCATCGTTTGTTTCATCAGCGAAATACCAGATTTTCAGCAGGGATGCTGGATTTTAGGGTGGCGATATTCTCATCGCTTGGATAAATGCGCAGACGATCATTCACCAGTACGCGTCCGATACAGCATGCGTCATAGACATACAGATTGATTGGTACGCACAGATCACCTTGTTGATGGGCATCATAATCTTCATCGTTAGCGCCCATATGGCTGCCGCGGAGTAGGGCAGCTGGCGGTGGGCGATTTTCTTTTAATAGACTTAAGATGGCATCAAGCTGTTGGCTGTCGTGACTTGGCAGCTTCAGATGAATTTCTTTGAGCCTGCGAATGCGCGCCTGTTCGATGGGTTCGACATGCAAAAGACGGGTAAAGATGCGGCCATCATCACTTTCGCGAACGCTGATTTTGGCGATGACGATATTGGCGATGGTCATAAACTGTCGTTCGCCTTTGCTATTAAAATCTGGCTCATATTCTTCATTGATACCAGGTAATCTCTTGCCTGGGGTGAGAATGTCTTTGAATTTCTTAAAGGTATCAGAATAGCAGCTGATCTCTAGGCGGCCTTTGCCATCATCGATCTTCACGACAATGCGCTCCCCAAAAAACGCCACATCAAATATCAGCCCTGCAATCCAAGCGTGGCCGCCTTTGCCTGTGTCTTTGAGATCCAATATGCTGCTGACGGTGGTGTATAGGGGTAGCTCACTGCGATATTCATCGAGTGGATGGCCAGTCAAATACAGGCCAATAGTCTGCTGTTCGTAGCGCAGACGATCTTGAGGCTGCCAAAATACCTCTTCAAGCTCTGGCGCGACGAACAGAGTATCATCAAATTCAGCAAACAGATCCATCGTGCCAGTGAGCTGATTTTGGCGGTTCTGATCGGCGGCAGCCATCGCCTCAGGCAGCTGTCGCCACAGACCGCGGCGAATCTGATACGAATGATCAAAATCTTCACCAAGATAATGTGGCTTTAGGGTTTCTGCCAGCACATCAAAGCAGCCTGCCTTAATCAATGCTTCCAAAGATCGCTTGCCGACTTTTTTGATGTCCACACGATTACAAAAATCAAATAAGTCCTTAAATGGCCCATCACGACGCGCCGCGACGATGCTGTTGACTGCTTCTTCGCCCACGCCTTTGACCGCGCCTAGGCCATAGACGATGGTTTTGCTGTCGCGCACGACAAATTTCCACTGGCTATGATTGACACTCGGTGGAATGATGTTTAGGCCAAAGTTATCGCGGCAGTCTGATAATAAGAACACCACCTGATCGGTGTCATCCATTTCAGAGGTGAGTACTGCCGCCATAAATTCAGCAGGATAATAGTGCTTAAGGTATGCTGTCTGATAGGCAAGCACCCCATAGGCAGCCGAGTGCGATTTGTTAAAGCCGTAGCCTGCGAATTTTTCGACCAAATCAAAGATCTGCGCCGCCAAACCGCCATCGATATTCTGACCGATCGCGCCATCGACGAACAATGATCGCTGCTTGGCCATCTCTTCGGGTTTTTTCTTACCCATCGCACGGCGTAGCATGTCGGCACCGCCTAGCGTATAACCTGCTAAGACCTGTGCGATCTGCATCACTTGCTCTTGATAGACGATGACGCCATAGGTGGATTCTAAAGGCGGCTGCAACAGCTCATGTTGAAACTGCGGATGCGGATAAGCGACTTCTTGGATGCCGTGTTTACGCTCAATAAAGTCCGACACCATGCCTGATTCGAGCGGCCCTGGGCGATACAGCGCGCACATCGCGATGACATCTTCGATATTCGATGGCTTAAGCTGCGCTAGGTATTTTTTCATCCCTGAGCTTTCAAGCTGAAATACCGCAGAGGTCTTGGCTTCTTGGAGTACTGAGCTATAGACATCGGCATCATCAAGCGGCAGTGTCTCAAGATCGATCGGCGGCTGGCCGAGCGCTTGGCGCGTTTGGTTAATGTTATCGACCGCTGCTTGGATGACGGTTAGGTTTCTAAGACCCAAAAAGTCAAATTTCACCAAGCCGACTGCTTCGACATCGTCCTTATCAAACTGGCTGACAGGATGACCTTCGTCGTCACAATACACCGCACTAAAATCGCTGATACGATTTGGGGCAATCAGTACACCGCCTGCGTGCTTACCGACATTGCGCGTGATGCCTTCTAATTTTTTTGACATCTCCCAAATCTCAAGCGCCAGCTCATGATCGGGGGCGTCAGGATTGGTGAGCAACTCTTTGAGCTGCGGCTCTTGTTCCATCGCCTCATCTAGCTTAATGCCGGGGGTTTTTGGGATCAGCTTTGAGATGCGATCGCCCAGACCAAAGGGCTTGCCCTGAACGCGCGTCACATCACGCACCACCGCGCGAGCCGCCATCGTACCAAAAGTGATGATCTGGCTCACCGCTTGGCGACCATAAGTGCGCGCCACATAGTCGATGACGCGGTCACGACCTTCGATACAAAAGTCGATATCAAAGTCAGGCATCGAGACGCGTTCAGGATTCAAGAATCGTTCAAACAGCAAGTCGTAACGAAGCGGGTCAAGGTCGGTGATGTTCAGTGCATAAGCAACGAGCGAGCCTGCACCCGAGCCACGACCCGGTCCAACAGGGACGCCATTGGCTTTAGCCCAGCGGATAAAGTCCATAACGATCAGAAAATACCCTGGGAATCCCATTTTTAGGATAATGTCAATCTCGTATTCTAGTCGTTCATCATAGGGCTTACGGATCTCTGGCCAATCATCACCGCGCTCATCGATCGGATAGAGCTTATCTAGGCGTTTGTTCAGACCATCGGCGGATGTCTTACGAAAAAATGTCTCAATCGTATCGCCTTCGGGAATCGGAAAATCAGGCAAGACATTGATGCCAAGCGTCAGCGTGACATTGCAGCGAGACGCCAAGCGATTGGTATTTTCGATGGCTTCTGGCAAATCAGCAAATAGCTCTGCCATCTCATCTTGACTCTTAAAATACTGTAGCTCGGTGTAGTCATGCGGCCGCTTGTCATCGCTCAGCAAATAGCCGTTTGCGATACATACCCGCGCCTCGTGAGCATCAAAGTCGGTGCTTGCGATGTTGTTTTTGTCATTGGCATCAATCGGGCTTGGGTTGATGAAACGCACATCATTATGCGCCACGATGGCGATGCCAAGCTTGGCTGCTTGAATGATGGCATTTTGATTGAAACGATCATCACCAGTTTTGACGCGGCGGATGCCGATGTATAAGCGATCGCCAAATACTTCTTGCCATGCTTGTAACAGCGGCAGGGCATTGTCTGGGTGATTGCCCAATAAAGACAGCGCGATCTCAGAGCGATGGGTGAGAATGGCGATCAAGCCATCACTGTATTGGCTAAGCGCGTGTTTGGTAATGACAGGTGTTTCAAACAGCACCGAGCCATTATCATTCATCGGACGGTTGGTGTAGGCATCTGAGATCAAGCGCATCAGATTTTGATAGCCTTGATTGTTCATGGCATATAAAATCACGCTGTGACGCGCATCGGCAGCATCTTTGTCGATGGCATCGCCGATGACCACCTCAGCACCCAAAATTGGCTTAATGCCAGCACCGATGCAGGCTTTATAAAATTTGACTGCAGCGAACATATTGTTCCAGTCGGCAAGCGCAAGCGTGGTCTGACCGTCATTAGCGGCGGCCTTGATCAGCTCTTTGATGCGAACGATCGAATCGATGATGGCATATTCGCTGCGAATGCCCAAATGCACAAATGACATAATCTGTTCTTATAAAAATGAAAATGAATAAAATCAGCTTGATTCTGCTGTGCTAAGTACAGGGACCGGATTGGTCGGTTGGTTGTTGTTTTGATGTCTTAAAAATAACAACGCCGCAATCAGCATCAGAGCCATGATGATCAACACCGCTCGAAGTACGCGCATTTTCATACCATCACCAGCCAGTTGTCATTGAGCCATTGGCTTAGGGTTTGTAACTTCTCGTCATCCACATCACCATCCCCAATCACCTCGCCTGCGATCAGTCGTTCAAACAGCGCCAAAGCCTCAGCATCAAAGCTGACACACTCGCCATTGACATACCAAGCAGCACCTTTGCGCACGAAGCGGCAGGCAGGATTTAGCATCACAGCCTCGCCATCGGACAGGCGATCACTTAGCTCATCTGCACTCAGCTCATCTTCAAAGGCCAGCAGCTCATACTGTCGCTTGGAGACCAGCTCAGCGATGGCATCAGCAAACAGCGCATCGCCTGCTTTGGAATTTAGTAGATCTAAGACGGCTTTTTTCATGGCTTGGATGCTGTCATCACTCAGCTCAAAGGCGTCATCTTGCAGAGCTTGAGGCAAAGTCAGCACACGAAACAGCTCGCTGTGGTTGGTGGCAACATCGGCGATCTCATCGATGATCTGCACCAGATTTGGGCGACGAAAGCCAAAAGAAAAAGTCAAGCAGTCGTTTTGGGCAATACCATGATGGCTAAGTCCTGGTGGCACATACAGCACATCACCAGCCTCAAGCACTTCATCAAAAATAATCTGCCCCATATCATCCAGCAAGCGAATCGGCTGATCAGGCACAAAGGGCGTGTCAGCATCGCACATCTTTCCCAATATCCAGCGACGCGCGCCAAATCCTTGCGCCAAAAACACATCATATTCATCATAATGCGCGCCCACCGAACCGCCTTCGGGCGCGACCGACACCATGATGTCGTCTTGTTGCCATTTTGGAATAAAATCAAAATGCGACCACAGCTCACCAAGCTCAGGCGACCACTGTTCCAAATTCTGCACCAAAATCGTCCACAGCGTCGGTGCTTGATCGATATCTTCTTCGCTCAGTGGCGATTGTTTAAGCGACCATTGATCGGGATTGGCATCATCTTGGCTAATCAGACGCGCTGATACGCCATCTTCGAGCGCAAGGCCAAGCACATCTTCTGGCTCAAACATACCCACCAAAGCAGGCAGGCCGCCTTTGATCAAAAGCGGTTTTTTTTGCCAATAGTCAGCCAAAAAAGTCTCGGCGCTCATGCCATCAGGCAAACAAAAGTCACTATGTTTCATCATTTAATCTCTAAATCTGGTCTAATCCAAAAACTTAGCTTGGGTCAATGCGCATAGTGTAGCAATTTTTCGACTTAAAGCCAAACGCATTCCATCAAAGTTGGCTAAATTGGCCAAAATTCACTTTCATTCCGTGTTTATTGAGCATCTACTGACCAATTGCTTGGAAAATTCGTGCTTTTATTGATAAATTTCATTATAATAAAGTCATTTGACTCCATAAAGCGGCCATCAAAACGCCAAAATTTGCCATCAAATCCACAGGGATGTGATAGCTGACTTTCATCATTTAAGGTAATTTATGTCACAATTTAATGAAATTGCAAATCATGACGACTTAGCAGACCATGAATTTGAATACACACCCAGTGAAAATGGCGAGCTGACCCAAGCGGACATCGCTGCTTTGTATGCAGAGCTTGGTGAGGCCGAACAAGCTTTGGTGACGATTCGCGATTTTATCCGCTTTGTGGTGACCAAGCTGCGCCAATATGATGTGGTAGTGGCACAAGGCACAACCGATGAATTTGCTGAAGCAGCAGCGATTGTGCTGCATTCGCTGTCGCTTGAGTGGTCGGCCGATGAACAGATTTTAGAATGTAAACTCACCCCAAGCGAAAAACAACAAGTCTTAACGCTATTATCCGAGCGTATCATTCAGCGTAAGCCTTTGAGTTATTTGATTAATCTGGCGTATTTCTGCAATTTGCCATTTTATGTTGATGAGCGCGTTTTGATCCCACGCTCACCGATCGCTGAGTTGATCCAACAAAAATTTTATCCGTATTTTGATGTCGATGATGTGCGCAAGTCGAAGTTTTTTCATCATGGCTTGGAAGAGTCGCAACTGGCCGCACCTGAACGCATTTTGGATTTATGTACAGGGTCAGGCTGTATCGCCATCGCACTGGCTAAGGCATTTCCTGATGCCAATGTCGATGCTACCGACATTGACAAAGATGCGCTTGAGGTGGCATGGACGAATGTTGAGCATCATGAGCTTGAGCATCAGGTGAATTTGCTTGAGTCGGACTTGTTTGCCAAATTGCCTGCTGAGAATCAATATGAGCTGATCGTCACCAATCCACCGTATGTGGATGCTGCGATCATGGCAGAGTTGCCACCTGAGTTTTTGCACGAACCTGAGCATGCGCTGGCAGCAGGTCAAGACGGTTTGGATCTGGTGCATCAAATCCTGCATGATGCGCCAGATTATCTGACACGCGATGGCTTGCTCGTCTGTGAGGTTGGTGATAGTGAATGGGCGCTGCGCCAAGCGTATCCTGAGATTCAGTTTGATTGGCTGACCTTTGAAAAAGGCGGTAGCGGTGTGTTTGCCATCACTTGTGAAGAGCTGCTTGAGTACCGCGAGGATTTCGCGCGTCAAGTTGCACGCGTCAAAGCCATGGCGTGATGATGGCCGATCAATGCATTGATCGCTTAAGCCTTAACAAAACCCACAATGATGTCTGGCTGTGCCGATGTGGTGCAGCGCATGACTTTGACAAAATTTTTGGGTATAATAGTGCGTTTAATTGTTGATATAGAAGAAACTTTGTGAACAAAATTCCTGTCATTCATACACCTGATGTCAATAGCGACACTCAAGCTAAAATCAATCTTTTGGGTATGTCAAAAGATGAGCTTGCCGCTTTTTTTGTCAGTATTGGCGAAAAGCCATTTCGAGCGACGCAGGTGATGAAGTGGATTTATCAATTTGGCGTGACCGATTTTTTTGAGATGACCAATATCTCAAAAAAACTGCAACAGCGTCTGCATGACACAGCCTGCGTCACGCCACCGACGGTGAAATATAAGGAATTTAGCCAAGATGGTACGCGTAAGTGGGTGTTTGAGGTTGCTGGCGGCTCGCTGGTTGAGACAGTGCTGATTCCAGCCGATGACAATAAGCAATTTGGGCGTAAGACTTTATGTATCTCAAGCCAAGTTGGCTGCGCTTTGGACTGCTCATTTTGTAGTACAGGTAAACAAGGCTTTGAGCGTGATTTGACACCAAGTGAGATCATCGGTCAGTTATGGGTCGCCAACCAGTCCTATATGGAAGATGTCGCCCCGACCGAGCGTGAGAACCGTGTGACCAATGTCGTCATGATGGGTATGGGTGAGCCACTACTCAACTACCAGCCTGTGGTGGCATCGATGTCTTTGATGCTTGATGATCATGCGTTTGGCTTATCCAAGCGTCGTGTGACACTCTCAACATCGGGCGTTGTGCCAAAGATGTATGATCTTGCCAAAGACATTGATGTGGCGCTTGCCATCAGTCTGCACGCACCCAATGATGAGCTACGCAATGAGCTGGTACCGATTAACAAAAAATACCCACTGTCTGAACTCATCGCCGCCGCCAAAGCTTATGTTTATGATGAAAATCCCCGCCACAAAAAACACGTCACCATCGAATATGTAATGCTTGCAGGCGTGAATGACAGTGATGAGCACGCAAGACAGCTGGTGGCGCTACTCAAAGATTTGCCAAGTAAGATTAATCTGATTCCGTTTAATCCATTTCCGCATGCACCGTATGACCGCTCAAGCAATAACCGCATCCATGCGTTTAGCAATATTCTTAATAACGCAGGCTTTGTCTGTACCATTCGTCAGACGCGTGGCGATGATATTGATGCAGCGTGTGGGCAGTTGGTCGGACAAGTGGCGGATCGCACACGCCGAGCCAAAAAATGGCAAGAAAGTATTGAAAGACGCCAACAATCCTGACTGGCTTGGGATTGATCCGTGGCGTCATACAGCCGTGCGCTTTGGTGGCATTGGTTGGCTTTAAAGATGGCTTGTGTTTTGGTGGCGGTCAGTGTTTTGGGTTTTTATAGTGAGGTTGGTGATGCACCGTGCTAAGATGATGATGGTGATGCTGCCACTCTTGGCTGCCTGCCAAAGTATGCTGCCAGTATCCGCAGCTAAGCAGGATTTGGCGCGCATTCGCACCGAGATTGCGCTACAATACCTACAAGCAGGGCAGTTGGATCTGGCGATGCAGCAGACTCAGATGGCGCTGGATGCAGATCCCAACCATGCAAAAGCCATCGGTGTGATGGCACGCGTGTACCAAAGTGATGGCAGTGTTGCCAATCTTGAAAAAGCACGCCAGCTATACCAAAAAGCACTGGCAATGGATGATACAGATATGGCGCTACATCACCAATATGCGATGTTTTTGACCGCCCAAAAAGAGTATCAGGCAGCGATTGAGCATTTTGGTATTGCAGGTGAGCATATCGGCTATGCTGATCGGGTGATTGCCTTGGAGAATTTGGCTTATCTCAAGGTCGAGCAAGTGCGTATGCTGCCCACAGACGCTCATTATCAGGCTGCCATTTTGGCCATTGATCGCGCCATCAGTGCAGGTAGTCAGCTTGGTGATCAGATGCGCCAGACGCTCAGTGCTTATTGGCTAAGTACGCATCACAGCCATTAAATTCATTAACAAAACTAAAAAGCGTGAACAACTATGTCAGCACATAATCCAATCAAACGCCGCCCAACCAAAAAAATCCATGTCGGCAATGTCGCCATCGGTGGTGATGCACCGATCAGTGTGCAGAGTATGACCAATACCAACACCTGCGATGTGGCGGCGACGGTGGCGCAGATTCAGCGATGTGTCGATGCCGGTGCTGATTTGATGCGTGTGTCCACTCCGACGATGGAGAGTGTGGCAGCCTTTGCTGACATCAAAAAGCAAGTCAGTGTGCCTTTGATTGCTGATATTCATTTTGATTATAAGATTGCTTTGGCGGTGGCGGATGCTGGCGCTGACTGCCTGCGTATCAACCCAGGTAATATCGGCAATGACGCCAAAGTGCGTGAAGTGGTGGCGGCTGCTCGTCATCATAATGTGCCGATTCGCATCGGGGTGAATGCAGGTTCGCTCGAAAAAGATTTACAAAAAAAATACGGAGAACCGACAGGCGAAGCGATGCTTGAATCAGCACTTCGCCATATTGATATTTTAGAAAAATTGGATTTTCAAAATTATAAAATCTCGGTCAAAGCATCCAATGTGTTTTTGACACTGGATGCCTATCGTCTGATTTCAGCGCAGATTGATAATCCGCTGCATCTGGGGGTGACTGAGGCAGGCGTGTACCGTACAGGCACGGTCAAATCGGCGATTGCATTGGGCGGTCTACTCTTGGATGGCATTGGCGATACCATGCGTATTTCGCTTGCTGCTGAGCCTGAAGAAGAGATTAAGATTGGCTTTGATATCCTAAAATCACTTGGCATTCGCTCAAATGGCGTGAATTTCATTGCGTGCCCTAGCTGCAGCCGTCAAGAGTTTGATGTCATCCGTGTGATGAATGAGCTTGAGGCACGCCTAGAAGATGTGCGTGAGCCGCTGGATTTGTCGGTGATTGGCTGTAAAGTCAATGGGCCGGGTGAAGCCAAAGAAGCGACCATCGGTGTCGTCGGTGCTAGCCCAAATAGCCTGGTGTATCGTAATGGCGCCAAGAGCCATTTGATTGACACGACCAAGCTAGTCGATGAAATCGAAGCAATGGTACGAGCGCAGGTCAAAGAAATCCAAGAAGCGCGCGCCAATGAGATTTTGCGTGTGCAAGGCTGATTAAAATATTTAAAATAAGAAGGGTTACTAATGAGTAAAATTACCGCCATCAAAGGCTTTAATGATGTCTTACCAAGCGATAGCCCAAATTGGCGTCGCCTAGAAGCCAAATTAATCGGTGTGCTAGACAGCTATGGCTTTAGCCAAATTCGCCTGCCAATTGTCGAGGAAACTCAGCTATTTGCCCGCGGTGTGGGTGAGGCGACCGACATCGTCGAAAAAGAGATGTACAGCTTTTTTGATAAAAGTGAACCACCAACCCCGCTGACGCTACGCCCTGAAGGGACGGCAGGTGCGGTGCGTGCCGTAGTTGAGCATAATCTGACTCGTGGCGATACACCAAAATTATGGTACATCGGACCAATGTTTCGCTATGAACGCCCACAAAAAGGTCGTTATCGTCAGTTTCACCAGTTGGGCGTGGAGTGCTTTGGTAGCGAGCTGCCTGATGCGGATGCTGAATTGATTGCGATGACTCATCGTATGTGGCAGGTGCTTGGTATCGACCATGAAGTCACGCTACAGCTGAACACGTTGGGTGAGGCTGATGAGCGTATGGCATACAAGGCGGCTTTGGTTGAGTATTTGACGGCACACAAAGACAGTCTGGATGAAGATTCGCAGCGTCGTCTTAGCACTAATCCACTGCGTATTCTAGATTCAAAAGATGCCAAAACTCAAGAAATCCTACAAAATGCCCCAAAGCTCAGCGACTTTTTGGGTGAAGCAACCAAAGCACACTTTGAACAGGTACAAGCTTATCTGACGGCACTTGGCATCGGCTTTGAAATTAATGAAAAACTTGTGCGTGGTTTGGATTATTATAATAAGACCGTGTTTGAATGGGTGACGGATAAACTTGGCTCACAAGCCACCGTCTGTGGTGGCGGTCGCTATGATGGCTTGATTGGTATTATCAAGGGTAAGCCTGAGCAATCTGAGCCTGCGGTGGGCTTTGCGATGGGACTGGAGCGTTTATTACTACTTATCGAAGCGGTGAATCCATTTGCACCACAAAGCGAGTGCGATGTCTTTGTGATTGCACACCCTGATTATTTCATTCATGGTGTGCAATATGCCAATGCACTGCGAGTAGCACGGCCAAATCTGCGTGTCAAAATGGCCAGCGCCACAAGCTTAAAAGCACAAATGAAAAAAGCTGATAAATCAGGTGCAGCGCACACCGTCATCCTTGCCGAAGATGAAGTGGCAACCGGTGAAATCACTATCAAAACCATGGCGACAGGCGAGCAGCACAGACAGCCGAATGGCTATTATTTTGGATAACTAGCGACAGTGTCACTGCGATATGCTATAATGGCTTGATATTAACTTTAGAGTATAACAATGACAGAAAATTCAAATAAGGCAGACTCGTCACTGAATGCATTAAAGCAGCATGGCGAGAAGATCATCTACGCTGTGCTAGTGGTGTTGGCGGTGTTTTTTGGTTGGCAATATTACCAAAAAAATTACGCCAAGATCGACACCGTCGCAGCGGATGCCTATACCAGCATCTCGACCCGTGATGAGCAACTGCTACTATCTGCCAATAATCCATCACTGGATGACGCTGCCCAAAAGCAACTGGCTGATGAAGAAGCTAAACTGCTGGCAGACATCGACTCGTTGGTCGCGGAACATGGTGACACTGTCTATGCATGGCAGGCGCTGATGATCAAGGCGCGCCATCAGACGGATAATGATGATTTGGCAGGTGCGGTCACGACGCTCAATCAAGCAGCTGTGATTGATCTTGATGATGAAGGCCTGCTTGCCATGACTAAGATTCGCTATGCCCGCGCGATGCTTGCCAATAACGACATCGATGGTGCGCTTGCGGTGGCAAATGAGAGTATGCCAGAGGCGTTTGAGCCATCACGCCAAGAGCTGTTGGGTGATGTGTATCTTGCCAAAAATGACAGTGAAAATGCCAAAAAAGCCTATTTGGCTGCCTGGGATGTGCTTCGTGAGCGCCAAGAAAATCGCGCGGTATTGGCTTTAAAACTACAATCCTTGGGCGTGACCGTTGAACCAATTGAAGTGCCGATGGTTGTGGCGAATGAGCCTACCGATAATAATGCTGTGGCGACTGCAGAGGCAACCATGGTCGAACAAGTGTCAGAGCCTGCTGACACACAAACTACACAAAGCGGCAATCCGTGATTAGTAACGACATTTTATAATGAGCGATGATGACCATCGGCATCACCAGTTTTGAATAGTATTTAAAAATTAAGGACATCTTATGTATCAGCGCTATATGAAAACAGCATTGGTCGCGGCTTTGGCAGTGGCGATGGTCGGTTGTGGTACCAAAAGTATCAAGCCCACCGAGCGTAAACCTGCTAAACTGACGAGCATCCAAGCACCAGTTTCAGTATTAAACCAGGTAGCGAGCGTGCGTTTGGATACAGGCAAATCCACTTTGGGTCGCAGTCGCGCCAAGGCAAAAGATGTCATCGACTTGCAGGTCGCACCAGTTGCCAATGGTTTTATCGCTGCCAGTCGCGGCGGTGTGGTCAGTGCTGTGATCAATGGCGCGACAGCATGGCAGCTGAATGTGGGTGATGCCATCACCAGTGCTGTTGGTATTGATGCTGCTGGCAGTACTGCTGTCGTCGGCACGCGCTCAGGCAAGATCATCGCCATCGATGCACAAACTGGCACACAGCGCTGGGCGGCAGATTTGTCCGCAAGTAGCCTTGCGCCTGCATTGGTCATGAGTGATCGCGTGATCGTCACAACCAATGGTGGTGCAGCCATCGGCTTGGATATCGCCACGGGCAACAGCATTTGGCAATACCATACTCAGGCACCGAATACCAGCGTACGCGGCATGGCCAAGCCTTTGCAAATTGATGCGCGTACGGTATTGGTTGGTGCTTCTGATGGCCGCATTCATGCCATTGACAGCATCACAGGTGCGCCGCAGTGGGTGCGCCGTGTCGGTCTGGCCAGTGGCGTGGGTGAGATCAGTAAACTGCGCGATGTCGATGCTGCTCCGACCGTGGCTGGTAGTCATCTGTATGCTGCTAGCTACAGCGGTCAGCTTGCTGGATTTGACATGAGTACAGGTCGCACATTGTTCATCAGTAAGTTGGCCAGCACCGATGCACTGACTGTGCTAGGCAGCGCTGTGATTGGCAGTAGTATTGATGGCGAGGTCGTGGCCTTTGATCGCTTAACAGGTGATCAGCTATGGCAAAATGATGAACTGAAGTATCGCGGTCTGACCAACCCTGTGACCATTGGCCAGCACATTGCCGTTGGTGATCAACAAGGTGTAATCCATGTGCTAAATGCCAGCGGCCAAATCATCAGCCGTGTCAGCACCAAAGGTGAGCTAACCAGCCTAAATGTGGTTAATAATCGCCTTTATGCGCAGTCAACCGATGGGATTGTGAGTATTTATCAGTTCTAAGTTGATCTGCTGAGGCGCTCCTTTGCTGTCACATGATGGCAAAGGTTTTGCTGTTTTTAAAATTTATAAAGTTTAAATAGATTTTGGCCAAACACATTGCTAACATGGCCATCTAATGATAATTAAGAGAAGTTTATGAGCATCAAACCTGTCGTTGCCTTGATTGGTCGCCCCAATGTCGGCAAATCCACCTTGTTTAATCAGCTAACCAAAAGCCGTCAAGCCTTGGTGGCGGATTTGGCAGGCTTGACCCGTGACCGTCAATATGGCGATGCACATTTTGAGAATAAATCATTCATCGTCGTTGATACTGGCGGTATCGGTGAGATGGATGATGGCACGGGCAATATCGATGACTATATGGCGACACAGTCTTATACCGCCATCCATGAAGCGGATATTGTGGTGTTTGTCGTTGATGCTCGTGCAGGGGTGATTGGCGCTGATAGTGAGATTGCCCGCTTTTTGCACAGTCTGGGTAAGCCAGTATTTTTGGTGGCAAATAAGATGGATGGCGTGCATGAAGCGTCATCGGCAGAGTTTTTTGCACTGGGTTTTGGTGAGCCATTCCCAATGGCGGCAAGTCATGGCAAGGGCGTCACAAATCTGCTTGAAGCGTTGACCGCGGATATGATCGAAGATGAAGAAGCGGATGAGCTTGACGAGAAGGCATTGAAACTTGCCATCATCGGTCGCCCAAATGTCGGTAAATCAACGCTGGTGAACCGCTTACTGGGCGAAGAGCGTGTCGTGGTCTTTGATATGCCGGGTACGACTCGAGATAGTATTTATATTCCCTTTGAGCGAGAAGGGCGTAATTATGTACTCATCGATACCGCTGGCGTGCGTCGCCGTGGTCGTATCGATGAAAAAGTCGAAAAATTCTCAGTGGTCAAAACTCTTCAAGCCATCAAAGATGCCAATGTCGTGGTCGTGGTTATTGATGCCAAAGAAGGCATTGTCGATCAAGACTTGCATATGCTTGGTTATGCACTTGATGCAGGGCGTGCGATTGTCGTGGCGATTAACAAATGGGATGGTCTAACCCAAGACCAAAAAGACATCGTCAAGATTGAGATTGATCGCCGATTTAACTTCGTCCCATGGGTGAAAATTCATCTCATCTCAGCATTGTATGGTAATGGCGTGGGCAATTTGTATCCATCCATCCACAAGGCATATGATGCATCGATGTTTAAGGTGTCAACCAATCAGCTGACTCGTATCCTAGAAGATGCCGTTGCCAACCATCCACCACCGATGGTCTCAGGTCGCCGCATTAAGCTTCGTTATGCGCACCTTGGTGGGCATAATCCACCGGTAATTGTCATTCATGGTAACCAAACCCAAGCCTTGCCAAAGAGTTATCAGCGTTATCTTGAGAATGTCTATCGCAATGTATTTAAGCTTGAAGGTACGCCACTTCATGTGGAGTTTAAACAAAATGCCAACCCGTATGAGGGCAAGAAAAATCCAGTGGTCAAAAACAAAGCCAAGCTGATGCGTGAGAAAAAACGCATTCAGAAGTTTAAGCGAGCTGAGAAAAAGCGTTGATTGGGTGTTAAATTAAAAAGAGTGGTCCTTGCACCACTCTTTTTAATTTATGGGTAGTCACCCACCCAATAGGCCTGATTGACAAAACCATCTCGATACATCTCACTAATCGGGCGATAACTACGTCGATGCTCAGGCAAGATGCCATAAGTCATGATGGCGGCCTTATGCACGGCGGTCAAATAGCCTTTATGACCTTCGATCCGATATTCTGGATAATGCTTGCCATATTCAATCATCTGCCGATCTCGATGTACTTTGGCAAGAATACTGGCACAGGCGATGGTCGTATGGGTCGCATCGCCCTTGATCATTGTGTGTCTCTGATAAAAATGTCTTGCACAGCTACCATCAAGCATAGGAAACTCGTTCCCATCAACCAAAAGTAGGGTGTCATCGGCAAGATCGTGTTTGGCGATCAAGGTAGTCATTGCAAGTCGCATCCCAAGCATGGTGGCTTTTGAGATATTGATATCATCAATGACGGCTCGTGACACATCAACGATGGCATAATCAAGTGCTAATTCTTTGATCGGCTCAAATAAGCTTTCACGGCGTTTTTCGGTCAATTTTTTGCTGTCATTGAGTAGCTTCAGCGGCGTAGTACTCAAGTCAATCTCACCAAACAGTCCTGTCAGCTTATCAGGCAGTATCACCGCACATACCGTCATGTTGGCAAATAACGCACCCCGACCCACTTCATCGACACCGATGACAAGCTGTGAGCCCGTGATTGGCTTGGCATCAGCTTTGGTGCTGATGGTACAAAGTTCATCCAATGTCATATTACTTGACTGCCTTGTGTTTGAAAAATCCATCAAGCACCGCCTGTGCAGGATTGGCATGGCTATCGGCTCGCAGTGTCATGGCTGTTTGGTGTAGCAACGCAGTTTGCTTGCTGGTATCAGCCAAAATCATCTGTGCTTGTTCGCTGACCGCCATAGCTGTGGCATCAGCTTGGATTAGCTCAGGCACGATGGCTTGACCGATTTGCTGATGCGATAGGATGTTTGGCAAGCTGACATAGGGGATTTTTACGAGTCGTTTGGCGATAGCATAGGTGATGGCACTGACTTTATACACCACGACCATTGGACGCTCAAGCAGTAGGCATTCAAGCGTCGCAGTCCCTGATGCTAGTAGTATCACATCACTGATATTCATACAGGCTTGGCTTAGTCCTAGGCTTGATGTGTACGAAAATTGACCATCATTATGCACTATATGAATACTATCAGCCAGTTCACTGGCGTGGGTTTGGCAGTATGTTTGCACCAACTCGCTGTGTGCTTGACTGACCACAGGTAAGATAAATTGGCAGTCTGCCTGCTGATTTGCCAATAATTTGGCACTGTCAATCAATAACGGTAAGATGGCGTCAATCTCTGAAGTGCGAGAGCCTGCCATTAGGCAAATCACTTGTTTGGCAGCTGATAGCCGTGCTAAATCGGGATACTGCGGTAGTGCAGTTATTAGCTCAGTGCGTTTATTGCTTAGGCTTCTTGTGTCAGCGGATAGCTTGGCAAGTAGTGGATGACCGACACAGACGGCAGGGTGCTGATGCTTGGCATAGACACCAAGCTCAAAGGGGAATAGACACAGCACCAAATCGGTCGCCGCCTTGATGCCATGAATGCGATTTTCACGCCATGCCCAAACTGATGGGCTGACATATTGCACGCAATACACACCGCTTGGCTTAAGTACTTTACCCAATCTCAGATTAAAATCAGGTGCATCAATCCCGACAAACACATCAATCTTGGCATCATCAAACGCTGTCAAAATCTCTTTTTT
Organism: Moraxella sp. RCAD0137; assembly: GCF_002894025.1. NCBI lineage: Bacteria > Pseudomonadati > Pseudomonadota > Gammaproteobacteria > Moraxellales > Moraxellaceae > Moraxella > Moraxella sp. RCAD0137. The sequence goes on along the minus strand of NZ_LTCC01000001.1, from coordinate 211,992 downwards.
GGCACGCAAAAGGTCTGGCAGATGCTTGACGACTTCCACCAGTCCCATCACTGATAGGCGAGACATTTCAATCACAGAATGAAGTCCTTGTGCTGCCATCTGCACGCCGCCAACACCGACCCAGCGGATATTGGGGTGAATGACGTTCATCTGCTGCATAAAATCAGCACCGAGTGCATCGCCTGAGACTTCGCCTGCGACGATACCGATGGTGAGTGGCTTGATGGGGAGTGTGCTCTGTGTCATAAAAAGACCTTTCAAAAGACTGGCTGTTATTGTAGCAGATTGCCCATTTTATGCAATTTTTATCCCAAATTTCTGTATGAAACACTACTCAAAATTATATATCAATAAAATATATCAAATCATAAGATAAAATATTGAATACTAAAAATTATTAAAACATAAGAAAAAACGATAAATAAAGCTTTTTTTATAAAAATAAACCGTTTTTCTTTTAAATAAAATTTTTGCATACTATGTAACAACAAATAAGTTACACAAAGTTGCAAAGCTACTAAGAAGCAAAAGGAGAAAGTCATGAAGCTAATCAGTGCAATCATAAAGCCATTCAAGCTTGATGAAGTCCGTGAAGGTCTATCAGAAATCGGTGTTCAGGGCATCACCGCCACTGAAGTCAAAGGTTTTGGTCGTCAGCAAGGTCATACTGAGATGTATCGCGGTGCTGAATATGTGGTGGATTTTTTGCCAAAGGTGAAGATCGAAATCGCGACGACTGATGAGATGGTTGATCAAGTCATCGATGTGATTATGCAATCTACGAATACAGGTCGTATCGGCGATGGTAAGATTTTTGTCACACCACTGGAGCGAGTGATTCGCATCCGCACAGGTGAGATGGATGAAGCGGCTTTATAAATTCGGATAACAAATCAAATGCAAAAGGGGTGGCAAATGAAAGCGTTAAGAAAGTGGCAATCGGCCTTGATGGGACTTGGACTGCTTGCAATGTCAAATGTGGCATTTGCCGAAGATGTCTTGGATACTGGTGATACAGCTTGGGTGCTGGTATCGACAGCTTTGGTGCTAATGATGACTTTGCCGGGGCTTGCACTGTTTTATGCAGGGATGGTGCGTAAGAAAAATATTCTATCGACCATGATGCACAGCTATGGTGCGACAGCGGTGGTGTCGGTGCTGTGGGTGGTGCTCGGGTATTCATTGGCATTCTCAGAAGGTAGCATGAATGCTTTTGTCGGCGGCTTTGCTAATGCGATGCTTGCAGGCGTTGGGCTTGATGATGTCAGTGGCACGATCCCTGTGATTTTGTTTGTGATTTTCCAATTGACCTTTGCTGTGATTACCGTGGCGATTTTGGCAGGTTCATTGGCTGAGCGTATCAAATTTGGTGCTTTTATGTGGTTCTCAGCAGCTTGGGTATTGCTTGTATATGCACCGATTTGCCACTGGGTATGGGGTGGTGGCTGGCTGACCGGTGATGCGCTTGACTTTGCTGGTGGTACGGTGGTGCATATCAACGCAGGTGTTGCAGGTCTTGTATTGGCAGCATTACTTGGTAAGCGTAAAGATTATGGCAAAGGCAACCTTGCTCCTGCAAACTTATCCTTGACATTGATCGGTGCAGGTCTTGTATGGGTAGGCTGGTTCGGTTTCAATGGTGGCTCGGCACTGGGTGCCAATGGCAGTGCAGCGATGGCATTAGTAGTCTCACAAGTGGCAGCGGCGATTGGTGCGATTGCGTGGATGGTGTGCGAATACTTCGCTCGTGGCAAAGCATCAGCTCTAGGCGGTGCATCAGGTGCGATCGCAGGTCTTGTGGGTATCACGCCAGCGGCAGGCTTTGTGGATGTGTCAGGTGCGCTTGCGGTTGGTGTGTTGACTGCGGTGGCGTGTTTCTTAATGATTCAGTACGGCAAGCGTCGCTTGGGCATCGATGACAGCCTAGATGCGTTCGGTCTGCATGGTGTTGGTGGTATCGTGGGTGCGGTTTTGACTGGGGTATTTGTCAGCACCGAGATTTATCCAGATGCGGCAAATGTCGATATGGCAACTCAGCTATGGCTACAAATCGAAGGCGTACTGGCTACCATCGCTTATAGTGCAGTGATGACCGCCATCATTGGTCTTGTGATTAAATACACCATTGGTCTGCGTGTTGATGCCGAAGATGAATATCAAGGTCTAGACCTAGCAATCCATGGTGAGAAGATTGCGGATTGATGCGAGTTAATACAAAACCCCAAAAGTGGATCGCTTTTGGGGTTTTGTTTATTCGATTATTTGACGGATTTGTTTTTCTTAAGTAGCACAAGCACCGCACCATTGCCACCATCATTGGCGGGTGCAGAGACAAAAGCCATCACATCACTGATTTGGCGTAACCAGCCATTGACGCAGGTTTTGATGATGGCATCTTTGCCTTTACCATGGACGATTTTTACGACAGTTTCGCCATTTGATAGGGCATTGGCGATGATGGTTTGCACGGCAGTGCGAGCATCTTCGATACTTGAGCCATGCAGATCGACGGCATCATACCAGCGAAGTTTGCCTTGTTTTAATTGCTCAAAAATCTTGTTTTGTAGGGTTGGATTTTTGTACGACAAATAGGCTTCACCTGCCACGGGATTGAGCAAGGCTTGCATATCGGATAAATTGGCACCAAGTAGCTCTTCACCACCTTCGGCAGCAGCACGACGGCGTAAGGCATTCTCATCTGCCTTGGTCGGGCGGCGGCTGATGACGGCATCGGTTTTGAGCGGGGCGACGCCGCTCATGGCTTGCATAAACAATACTTTGTCTTCATCAATGGCATCATGATTATAGCGTTTGACTTCGCCAGCGACTTGTTTGGCGTTCATCAGACTCACAGGATCGATGGGTTTGCCCGTATCGTTCTCAGGCTTGGTGGATGGCTTGGCAAGATTTTTTAGATTATCACGAAATTCTTTGGATAATAAATCTTTAAAACTTGGATTGCTCATGGTGTGCTCGGTTGATTCAATGGATTGAAATTTAATGGGTTTATTATAACGCAAGAAGGGCATTAATGATAACGCAAAAACCGCCACGAATGACGGTTTTGCAGTTTATCTGCTATGAAATAGATTGAAACTTATCAATCTAAATCAGCGGTTTGGCAGATGTTCTTTGACTTCTTTGGCGAAGCTACGCAGCGTCTCAACGGTCGCTTCCCAATCTAGGCAGCCATCGGTGACGGATTTGCCATATTCTAGCTGTGATAGGTCGGCAGGGATATTTTGGCGACCGCCTTTTAGGTGGCTTTCGATCATCAGACCCATGATGGATTTGTTGCCTTTTGCGATTTGGCCGGCGACATTATTGATGACCATGGGCTGTAGATAAGGATCTTTGCCACTGTTGGCATGGCTGGCATCGATCATGATTTTGCCATTGGTTTTGCCTTTGGCAAGTTCATTTTCGGCAGCAGCGACGGCAGTTTCGTCATAGTTTGGCTTATCATTACCGCCACGCAATACGACATGGGCGTACTTGTTACCTTTTGATTTGATGATGGCGACTTGACCATCGCTTGATAAACCTAGGAAGCTATGACCTGATTGCACCGCTTGCATGGCATTGACCGCAACTGTCATACTGCCATCGGTACCATTTTTGAAACCAACTGGGCAGGATAGGCCAGAGCTCATCTCACGGTGCGTTTGGCTCTCAGTGGTGCGAGCGCCGATGGCTGACCAGCTGATCAGATCTTGCATATATTGTGGCGTATTTGGATCGAGTGCTTCGGTGGCACAAGGCAGGCCTTTTTCGTTCAGCTCAAGCAGTAGTTTACGAGCGGTGTGCAGACCTTTTTCGATATCGAAGCTGTCGTTCATATCTGGATCGTTAATCAGACCTTTCCAGCCAGTGGTGGTGCGTGGTTTTTCAAAATAAACACGCATCACGATGAATAGCTCATCTTTTAGCTCTTCGGCAAGGACTTTTAATTTATCAGCATATTCATGTGCTGCGACAGGATCGTGAATCGAGCAAGGGCCGACCACGACCAAGATGCGCTTATCGATGCCATCTAGGATATTTTGCACGACTTTACGGCCGTTTAGTACGGTTTGATAGGCGGTATCAGATAGCGGCAATTCGGCTTTTAGGCTGCTTGGGGTGATCAGCGGAATGATTTTTTCGATGTTCACGTCGTCGATTTCTGTATGTTGTGTGGTAGTTTGGCTCATGATTGGCTTATCCGTCAGTGATGGGCGTAATGCCACGATTATTCAAAGCTAACATTATGCCTGTAGTTGGCTTGTATTACAAGTGTTAACAGGCGAAATTATGTATGAAAATATAACAATTAGTTATGAAAAATTGTTCTAAGCAAACCAACTGATTAATTTTTGAACAATTCTGCGAAATTTGCCAAAAACTTCCTGCAAGATTTTTGAGTAAGCAGTCGGGTTGTGGTATGATAGGCGGATTATTTTAATTTTTGGCGTGCATTTATGACAGCTTCTATTCCCACTTATGCAGACATTCAAGCCATCGTCGCTGACGACTTTGCGATCATGGATAAGCAGGTTTTTGGTAGTCTTAATTCAAAAGTACAATTGGTGATGAGTGTCTCAAAGCATGTCATCGATGCAGGCGGCAAGCGAATGCGTCCACTGATTACACTCTTGACCGCACGAATGCTGAATGATGTGCAGAGCGAACAGGCGATGCAACTGGCGGCGATTACCGAGATGCTACATACGGCGACGCTGGTGCATGATGATGTCATCGACGCATCAGGATTGCGCCGTGGTCGCCCAACTGCTAATGCGACTTGGGATAATGCCACAGCGGTCTTGGTGGGAGATTATCTGATTGCTCGCTCATTTAATTTATTAGTAGGTTTTAATAATCTGCCATTGCTTAAGCTATTTAGTGATGGCACTTGTGATATTGCCGAAGGTGAAGTATTGCAGCTACAGCATCAGCACAATCCTGAGACAGTGGAAGCGGACTACCTACAAATCATTGACGGCAAAACTTCACGCCTATTTATGATGGCAACCAAAGGTGCTGCGATTTTGCAAGGTCGTGATGAGCATCTGGACGCGCTTGGGGCATTTGCTTATCATTTTGGCAATGCCTTTCAGATGATTGATGATGTGCTTGATTTCACTGGTGATGCTGCGGTGATGGGTAAGAATCTGGGTGATGATCTTGCAGAAGGCAAGCCAACCCTGCCCATCATCAAGACATTAGAAATCCTAAAAAATAACAACAGTGCAGAGTATGACAAATTGCGGATCGCTGTCCAAACTGGTAAAGTGGCTGATGCAGGCGAGCTGATTGCATTGGTACAAGCCTCAGGCGCATTGGATTACTGCAAGGCACGAGCACTCGAAGAAACCAAGCTTGCCCAAGATGCACTGTCTAGCCTGCCAAATAACCGCTACCGTGACGGCCTATATCAGCTGACCGAGCTTGCCAGCAGTCGTTTGGTGTGATTTTAAGTGGTAAATAGAGGTGATTTGGTTGAGTGATTTGCCGAATGGTTAAATGAGCCAAATGACCAAATTTGCCACAGTATAATTCATCCGTCCTTAGGGGCGGATTTTTTTTAAACGCTCGATGCCAGAGGGATGATGTCCATCAAGCCAAAAGGATAGCACAGCAGCTGGCTGTCAGTCATCAAGATGGGAATGTGTCTGCCAAGCAGATCCACCAAGCGCTCATCGGCAGCATCCGCCAGATCCAACGCGCAGACTGTGGGCATCTGGGCGCAGACACTCAATGCAGTATGAATGATCGACTGCGCCTCATGACACAGATGACAGCCGTCAGTACCAAGTAGATACCAAGCCGGCGTATCGCTAGCTTGAAGTGCAGCCAAAATCTGATGACGCAGCGCCGAAAATTCGGTAGCCTCCATATGCCTTAGTGCATGCCGATCATGGCCAAGTTTGGTTAATAAAGCGATGGCATCAAAACTTAGTGGCTGGCTGGTAAGATATGGCGACATGCGATACAATCACTATACAAGGCGGTTTGGATGAGTTATGATAGACAACTGTTTTTGGTATATAAAGGTATTGTAGCGTGTTTCGCTGGATTTTTAAATGGATAATTGCACCCTTATTGGTGCTGTTTTTGAGCTTTCATTTGATGGTGGCAGGCTTTTTGGTCTTATGGGGAAATACGCCTGTCGAAAATTCAGCATTCATGCTTTGGCATCGCTTGTCTGGAGGGGGTGTCACTCAGTCGTGGGTGGATTATGATCGCATCGCCAAGTCAGCCAAGCAAGCCGCCATCGTCAGCGAAGATGCCAAATTCGTCAGCCATCACGGCTTTGATTTTGATAGCATTCAAGCAGCGATCGCAGCCAATGAAGCTGAAGGCGCGATCTCAGCAGGTGGCTCGACCATCAGTCAGCAACTGGCCAAAAATCTGTTTTTGACCTCACACCGATCTTATCTGCGCAAGGGTGAGGAAGCCATCATCACGGTGATGATGGAGTCGATGTGGACCAAGCAGCGCATTTTGGAGGTGTATTTGAATGTCGCTGAATTTGGCGAGGGGATTTATGGCATCGAGGCGGCGGCGCAGCATTATTTCAACCGTTCTGCTGCTAAGCTCAACCGCGAGCAAGCGGCGCTGTTGATCAGTATGCTGCCCAATCCCAAATACTACGGCAAAAATATGAACGCCAAGCGCCTGCGCAATAAGCAGCGCATCATTTTGCGGCGCATGAATACAGCAGCGATACCGTGATGATGTGCTGATTGATCAAATTTGTCATCAAAGATTCATTGAATCTGCTGGCAAATTTTTGTAAACTGAGCTTATGAATAGACGACCGATCAAACCAATTACACCAACCAAACATCACCTGCAGCGACGACCGCTCAGCTTGAGCATCGCTTTGATTATCGCAAGTTTTAGGAATTCCACCATGATTAACACCGCCAACGAAGTCTCAGCCAACCCAAGTAGTCCTGCTGCGCTGCCACTTACAGAGATTGAAAATCTGTTTGATGCGTCGGGTAATTTCATGCCCAACTGCTACATCAATCGCGATTTGTCAGCACTCAGATTTCAGCTGCGAGTTCTGGCGCAGGCGGCCAATGTGCATCACCCACTGTTGGAGCGCATGTTTTTTTTGACGATTTTTTCATCAAATTTGGATGAATTTTTTGAGATCCGTGTGGCAGGCTTGCTCCAAAAAATGAAACAAGGTGATCAGGTCAGCAGCCTAGATGGTCGAAAGCCAAGCGAAATTTTGCAAATCATCAGTACCATCGCTCATCGTGCCGTGCGCGAGCAGTATCGAATGCTCAATGAAGACATCTTGCCTGAGCTTGCCAAGCATGAGATCCGCTATCTACGACGCGATGAGCTGAACGATGAGCAGCGCGCTTGGGTGCGAGAGTATTTTTTGAGCCAAGTGATGCCAGTCTTGACACCGATCAGTATCGATCCTGCGCATCCATTTCCCCGCTTGGTCAATAAATCGCTGAACTTCATCGTAAGCTTAGAGGGTAAAGATGCGTTTGGACGCGATATTAATCTTGCGATCGTGCCTGCGCCGCGCTCATTGCCGCGCGTCATTCGCTTGCCTGATGAGTTGACTGATGGCAAAGAACACCATGTGATGCTCTCGGCAGTGATTCATGAAAATGTTGGCGAACTATTTTTGGGCATGCAGGTCACAGGTTGCTATCAGTTCCGCTTGACGCGAAACGCTGATTTGGCACTGGCTGATGATGTTGATGACATTGCCAAAGCACTCGAAGGGGAGCTGGATAATCGCCGTTTTGGCCAAGAAGTGCGCTTGGAGGTGACCACAAATTGCCCACAAGAGATCAGTGACTTTTTGCTTGATGAATTTGAACTCAATGAATATCAGCTGTACCGTGTTAATGGACCGGTGAATTTGACCAGATTATTAACCAGCTTTGATCGTCCTGAGTTGAAATTTGCGCCATTTACCGCAGCGATCCCAAAAGCATTCCGCGATATCGAAAAAGGCGATACTGGCGCGATGTTTGCAGCGATCGCCAAACAAGATGTCTTGGTACATCATCCATTTCATGCCTTTAGTCCTGTGGTGAATCTGCTCTGGCAAGCGGCCAATGATCCAAATGTCTTGGCCATCAAACAGACCATTTATCGCTCTGGGGTAAACTCAGAGATCGTGCAAGCATTGGCAGAAGCAGCGCGTAATGGCAAAGAAGTCACCGCAGTGATTGAGCTGCGCGCGCGTTTTGATGAAGCTTCAAACATCGCTGTGGCCAATATGCTCCAAGAAGCAGGCGCGGTGGTCGTGTACGGGATCGTCGGCTACAAGACGCATGCCAAGATGATGCTGATCGTTCGCCGCGAAAATGGCAAAATCCGCCGCTATGCGCACTTAGGCACTGGCAACTATCATGCAGGCAATGCCAAAGCTTATACCGATTATGGATTGTTTACCGCCAACACGGAGGTGACCGAGGATGTCGCAGGCGTATTCCAGCAGCTGACAGGCATGGGCAGACCGTTGCCATCGAAGCAGATTTTACATGCGCCATTTACCCTGCATGAGACTTTATTAAGCTTGATTGATGATGAGATTAACCATGCCAAAGCTGGCAAAAAAGCGCGCATCATCATGAAGTTTAATGCCTTGACCGAGCGCAAGATCATCAATAAGCTGTATGAGGCCAGCATGGCAGGCGTGCAGATTGATTTGATCGTGCGATCGATCTGCTGTTTGCGCCCACAGGTGGTGGGTTTATCCGAAAATATTCGTGTGCGTTCAGTGGTGGGACGGTTTTTGGAACACACGCGGGTGTATTATTTTTCAAATGATGTCGAAAATGGCGGCAGTGAGCGACTGTATTGCAGCTCGGCCGATTTGATGGATCGCAACCTATTGCACCGTGTCGAGGTGGCTTTCCCGATCCTTGAGCCTAAATTATTCAAAAAAATCTATGAAGATGGATTGATTAATTATCTAAAAGATGATGTCCAAGCTTGGCAGCTGTCAGGCACAGGCGAGTGGTATCCATTATCGACCACAGGCGGCACGCACGATGCCCAAAGATACCTACTTGAAAAGATTGCCTCATGAGCATCCATCTGTGTCCATGCGGATCAGCATTGGCCTATGATGACTGCTGCGCGCTATATCACCAAGGTCTTGCAGCCCCAAATGCTGAGGCTTTGATGCGTTCGCGTTACTGTGCTTATGTGCGAAAGGATATTGATTATATCATCGATACCACGCTGCCCATTCAGCAGCCACTGTTGGCGGTGGATGCCATCAGAGCATGGGCAGCCCAAACCAACTGGCAGCGATTGATGATTTTAAGCCACAACCCAAAGATCGGCAAAAGGCATGCACAGGTGCATTTTCGTGCGTATTTTATGGCGACAGACGGTGAACAGTGCCACGAAGAGCGCTCGGCGTTCGTACGAGTTGATGATGGCGAGGGTGAGCGTTGGTATTTTTTGGATCCAACTGTGCCATGCACCCATACTGGCAAAATGCCATGCCTGTGCGGCTCTAATGAACGATTCAAGGCCTGTTGTGGTAAATTTTTGGGCTAAATTGAGTTTTTTAAATCAATAGATTGGCCATGATAAGCTGTTTGTCATCTAAAATTATGATAAAATGACAATTTTATCCAGTTTATTACTTTTATCATCCAAAAAATACATTTCATCCAAAAATACATTCTAAGGCGGCAACATGGCAGGCAATACGATAGGACAACTTTTCACCGTCACCACTTGTGGCGAATCACATGGCGTAGGCCTGATGGCCATCGTTGATGGTGTGCCGCCAGGTATGGCATTGAGCAGCGAAGATCTGCAAATCGAACTAGACCGCCGCAAACCTGGCACCTCCAAATTCGCCACTCAGCGAAAAGAAGATGACATCGTCGAGATTATCTCAGGGGTCTTTGAGGGTAAGACTACCGGTACGCCCATTGGTCTTTTGATTCGCAATACCGACCAAAAATCCAAAGACTATGGCAACATCGCTGCTACCTTTCGCCCAAATCACGCCGATTATACATACACCATGAAATATGGGTTTCGGGATTATCGCGGTGGCGGCCGTTCGTCAGCGCGTGAGACAGCGATGCGTGTGGCAGCAGGCGCGATCGCCAAAAAGTACTTGGCCGAACGCCTTGGCATCGTCATCCGTGGTCATGTCACGCAGATCGGCAATGAAAAGGCACATCAGCTCGATTGGAATGAGGTGAATAACAATCCGTTTTTTTGTGGCGATATTGAGGCAGTGGCTCGCTTTGAAAAGTTGGTGACTTCATTGCGCGAAGAGGGTACCAGCTGCGGCGCCAAGCTTGAGATTTTTGCTGAAAACGTGCCTGTGGGTCTGGGTGAACCTGTCTTTGATCGGCTTGATGCTGACATTGCCCATGCGATGATGAGCATCAATGCTGTTAAGGGTGTTGAGATTGGCGATGGCTTTGCTGTGGCTGAGCAGTTTGGTCATGACAGCCGTGATGAGCTGACGCCCGAGGGTTTTAATGCCAATCACGCAGGCGGTATCTTGGGTGGTATTTCAAGCGGCCAAACCATCCGCGTCGCCATCGCTTTAAAGCCGACAGCCAGCATCACCACCGCAGGCAAGACCATCAATCTTGATGGCGAGGCGGTCGATGTCATCACCAAAGGCCGTCATGATCCTTGTGTCGGTGTGCGCGCAACCCCGATCGCTGAGGCGATGCTGGCGATCGTGTTGATGGATCATTATCTGCGTCATCGCGCCCAAAATGCCGATGTCGTACCGCCGCTTAAGCCGATCGCTTGATGGAGGTGTATGATGTTCTCTACAAATAAGCTTTTTGCGCTCATCATTGGTGCTGTATTTTTGGTGGGCTGTGATAACCCCCACATCCAACAAACCGCCAAAAACCTTGGCATCGATGAAGTGGGTAATCTGGGCAGTGAAATGCTGCTGACGACACTAAGAACCGAGTGTGAAAATCAGCTGAATAATAATGCCGCCTTCACCGATCTGATCTTAACAGCCGAACAAAAGGCCAATCTGTGCCAATGTACGGGCGACGAAATCAAAACCACACTGTCGTCCGAAGCTTTATTGTCGATCGTAAAACAAGGCAGCATCGACAGTCAAGTGATCATCGATAAAGTGGCAAAAGCAATGGCGATCTGCACCAGCCGCGATCCTAAGGTTGATACCGTCAACCCAAATGAGGTATGAGCTGTGACACCTGCCATCAAATTGCTTGAAAAACAAAAGATCCGCCATCAAGTGCTAAGCTATGAGCATGATCCATCTGCCGAGAGCTTTGGGCTTGAGGCTGCCGAAAAACTTGGACTACAAGCCGATCTGGTGTTCAAGACATTATTGGCTTTTGATGGACAGTCGTACTTTGTCGCGATTTTACCGGTGGATCATCGCCTAAATCTAAAAAAATTGGCAGCAGCGGTCGGCAGCAAAAAACTACAAATGGCAGCCGCTGCCGATGCTGAACGCGTCACAGGCTACATCGTCGGTGGCATCAGCCCATTGGCTCAGAAAAAGCGTCTAAAAACAGTGATTCACAGCAGTGCCGAAGTGCTGGATCAAATGTATGTCAGTGGCGGCAAGCGAGGCTGTGATATCGGCATCGATCCCAAAGACTTGGCAAATGTATTATCAGCGACATTTTCCGATATCGTCGAGTGATGAGCTTAGTAAAGTTTTGCTGTATTTTGTTTATTTTTTGTAATTTTTGTGCTATAGTTGCTGTCAGCGAGAATTTATATGCGCTGCCAACGCGGTTTTGCCAAGATTTTGGCTAATATCTGGCTTGGCGGTTAAATGCTCATCGATCCTGTAGTGCTGCTCATTGGCATGGCTTGAGCGTTGACTGATGGGTTTGGCGATTTGAGAATGTTTGATAAAGGATATGGCATCATGGTACAAAGCTGTAAATTTTGCGCCGTTATCAGCGCCTTATCTGTGGTGTTATTAACCGCATGCAACCAAGATAAAGTCGAGCCACAAGCATCTAACATGCCAAATCAAACCACGAATCAGACCATCGTAAACACAACGCCCATCGCCCAAAGAAAGGCCAATGCCCAAGACAACTGCCCTCGATTGGTACAAAAAAAGGTTGATAGCAACCAAGTGCTGCGCCAAGATAGCATGGCGGGCAATACTTGTGATTATTTCATCTATCCTTATATCGGCGATACCATCCAAGCCAGCATCTCTGATGATCGGATTCACTTAAGTTTGGTGCGTCCTGACACCCATGATTTTGCCAATGGTAGCTTTGTGGTGACCAAAAATGGTCGTCATGTCATCCGTCTGGAATACGATGCTTTTGGGCGCAGACCCGCTGTGATGGATTATATCATCGAGATTGATATCATCCCACCGTCGCAGTGATAAGACCTACTTATTTTGCCAAAGGATGTGCCAAGCCCTATCCATATCAAAATAAAAAGCCAAGTTTACACAACTTGGCTTTTTTTAGGGCGATCGATGTTGGTCAAAGATCACATCTCTTTCCAGCGTTTTTGGCTCTCTTTGATGACTTCTTTGGCGACATCCACACCAAAGAAACCTTCAACTTTGGTGGTGCCTGGTTTTTTTAGGTCTTTGTAGTGGTTGAAGTGGAAATCAAGCTGCTTGATCAGCTGTGCAGGCAAATCTTCTAGGCTGTTATAGGCATTGCCATTGTTGCGATCGTCAGCAGGGACAACGATGATTTTGTCATCGACTTCGCCATCATCAACAAACTTCATCACGCCGATGACTTTGGCTTGTAGGAAAATACCAGTGGTCAGCGGCTGCTCGGTGATGATCAGCGCATCCAGCTCATCGCCATCTTCATCCAGTGTCTGTGGGATAAAGCCATAGTTGCAAGGCTTGGCAAATGCAACAGGCTCAACGCGGTCAAGCTCAAAGCAAGCCAATTTGCGGTTCCATTCGATTTTGTGGTTTGAACCCGTTGGAATCTCAACAACTACATTGATGATACCGCCATCAACATCGCCTGCATCTAGGATTTGGTTAAAATCTGCCATACTATACTCCGATTAAAAAAAGAAATTTGAGCTATTTTACTCGCCTATCGCTCGAAGTGCAACCAATCCTTGATGGCGTGCGCGAATATTTTTGATGAATTTTTCGATAAATTCAGCAACTTTGGTGTTATCAAATAGCCCATAGCTTGCCAATTTTGCCATCGGCATCCCTGCATAGCCACACGGATTGATGGCATTGAAGGCGGATAAATCATTGACAAGATTAATCGCCACGCCATGATAGCTAAAGCCATGCTTAATCTTAAAGCCAAGACTTGCGATTTTGCCAAGCATATCTCCATCATGATTATAAATATACACCCCTGGGGCATCACGGCGAGCCTTGGCGATGAGTGAGTCGGGCAAATAGTCGCTGACCACGTCTTCGATGGCTTGCTCAGCATGACTGACCAAATCACGCACGCCCATGTCGAGTGCGCGTAAATCAAACAGCCAATATACGACGAGCTGCCCACGTCCATGCCAAGTGACTTGACCGCCACGGTCGGTCTTGATAATCGGCGTATCTGTTTGATATAAAATATGCTCAGGCTTGCCTGCTTGACCAAGCGTATAGACATCTTGATGCTCGACAATCCACAGCTCATCAGGGTGAGTGATGCCTGATTTTTTATCTTCGATACGCGCTAAAGTGCGTGTCAGCATGGCATCGTGTGTGGCGTTATATTCAGCATCATCAAGCAGACGCACTTGAAAATTATCTGTCGATAAGGCTGATAACTGTGTCAACTGACTGGGGAAAATTTGGTTGCTCATAAGCAGTTTTCGAGTGATTTTAAGTTTTTGGGGTAGGGAGTGCATTATACACCAAATTTCAGCGCTTTGCTGTAAGATTGATGGCATCTTAAGTCATACAAGCAGTCGCATCAAGGTATATACAATTTAATAATAATTGGAAAATTACTTAAAAAAATTGAAAAACCAGTGGGAAAATGAGTGCAAATGGCGTGATTTTTGTGTATGATAAGCATTTGACTAACAACAATAATCATGGATATGTTTATGAGCAATTCATCAGCACAGCCGATCATCACATCGCTATTGGATAATGATTTATATAAATTCACCATGCTACAAGCGATGTTGCATCAATTCCCCCAGACGCATGGCGTGTATCGCTTTCGCTGCCGCAATCATGACGAAACCGTCTATCCGCTCAGTCAAATTAAGGATGATCTTGAGACGCAGCTGGATTATTTGTGTCAGCTGCGTTTTGCTCAAGATGAGCTGGATTATCTGCGCAGTCTAAGATTTATTAAATCTGATTTTGTCGATTATTTAGAATTATTTGCGCTAAAACGCCGCTTTATCACGGTATCTGTCGATGAGGAAAATCATCTGAACATCGACATCGAAGGCCCGATGATTCAGGCGATGTTCTTTGAGATTTTTGTGCTGTGCATCGTCAGTGAGCTGTATTATGCACGCCTTGATACCAAGGCATTGCTGATCGAGGGGCAACGACGCTTGGATGAGAAAGTTGCTTGGCTGCATGAATATCACGCCAAACAAACCGCCGATGGCAGCCATGAGTCAGCACCATTTACGGTGGCGGACTTTGGTACGCGTCGCAGGTTTAGCAAAGCTTGGCAGTATCATGTGGTCGAGACGCTGTCCAAGGCGTGTCCTGAGATCGTGCGTGGCACTTCCAATGTCTATCTTGCCAAAAAACTTGGCATCACGCCGATTGGCACGATGGCACATGAATTTATGCAGGCATTTCAGGCGCTGGATGTGCGCCTAAGAGATAGCCAAAAGGCGGCACTGGAATGCTGGGTGCGTGAGTATCGTGGCGATTTGGGCATTGCCTTGACCGATGTGGTGGGGATGGATGCGTTTTTGCGCGATTTTGATTTGTATTTTGCCAAGCTGTTTGATGGTCTAAGACATGACAGTGGCGACCCGTATGAGTGGGGCGATAAAGCAATCAAGCATTATCATAAACTAAAAATTGATCCAATCACCAAAAGTCTGACTTTTAGTGATGGTCTAACGCTCCAAAAAGCGTGGGATCTGCATCAGTATTTTAAAGGAAGAATTAAGACAGGCTTTGGTATCGGCACCAATCTGACCAATGACATGGGCGCAACGCAGCTCAACATCGTGCTAAAACTGGTGGCCTGTAATGGTCAGCCAGTCGCCAAGCTCTCCGACAGTCCAGGCAAGACCATGATCGAGGATGATACTTATTTGGCGTATCTTAAGCAAGTGTTTGAGATCAAAGAGTGATGGCAGTCTCATCAACCCAAACAGATCAACCAAAAAAGGCGTCATCGGCGCCTTTTTTATGTGATGCTAATTTTTATGTGATGCTAAGTGATGAGCGCTTAGGCGTCTTCTGTTGTCACATCTGCCTTGGCAAATGCCGAGGTCAAAGCAGATTCGACCGCATCAATTCTGGATTGACAAACTTTATAAGCCGCCAAAGATTCTTCGACGATGGCGACCAAATTATCGATGTCAAGCGCATCAGATTGTTCAAGTCGATCGGCATTGGATTTTAAGATTTGATAGGCATCTTTAAAATTATCAGGCGTGGTGGTTGTGTCAGTCATAAATAATCCGTATGTAATAGGTCGGTGAGAGGTTTGTCTTGATGTTTATTTTAACCAAATTTTGGGAATTTGTTAATTGATAAATGGCGGATTTATCAAAGATAATTTATTTTTGATGCACTTTGTATCAATCGCGTAAGATTAAAATGACAAATCTGTTGCAAATTCTTACTAATTTGTTATCATAACACCAAAGCGATGGACGATTTGCAATGGATAAACTGCTTATGGGAGCTTGCTGCCATAAGCAGTTTTGCTGTACCTGTAATTTTTGCATCGTTTTGCCTTGATGAGTGGTGGATCGGCCGAGGATCACTGTGATGTGCCAACTTGCCAAAATACATCCTCAAAAAAGGTCTTTACATTAAGGATGAATTATGACGAAAAATACCCAACAAGAGACAGATTTTACTCTTAGAACCGATTTTCAGCACGATGATAATAGCACGCCACCCTCAGGTACGCTGCGTAGCGATGCCATTCGCGGCATTGTAATTACTGCGATCGCAGCTGTCGTTGCTTTTGTGCTGAACAATATTTTACCTTTTGAACCACTGGCCAATAAAGGCTTGGCATTGGCAGCATTCATTGGCATTTTGTGGCTAACAGAAGCCATTCATGTGACTGCGACAGCCATCTTGGTGCCGCTGTTAGCACTGTTTATCGGCATTCCTGAATTTGATACCAAAAAAGCCTTGTCAAGCTTCGCCGATCCGATTATTTTTGTTTTCTTTGGTGGCTTTGCGCTGGCTGCTACCATGCATGTCCAAAAGCTGGATCGTAAGATCGCCTTTGGCTTAATTGGCATGGCGGGCGGTCATCTGGGTCGCGCTGTGGTGATGATGTTTGCGGTGACCGCAGGCTTATCGATGTGGATCAGTAATACAGCAACAGCAGCGATGATGCTGCCACTTGCCATTGGTCTATTGACCTCGGTGGATGAGACCAAAGACCGCAATACCTTTATCTTCGTGCTGCTAGGCATTGCATACTCAGCGTCGATCGGTGGCTTGGGTACTTTGGTGGGTTCACCGCCGAACGCGATTGCCGCCAAAGAACTTGGCATTGGTTTTAGCGAGTGGATGAGCTTTGGTCTGCCAGTGATGCTGGTACTGATGCCATTTTTGCTAGGTGCTATGTATCTGGTGCTACGCCCAAATCTTAATCAAAAAATCCAAATGGTCGAGCAAGAGCATATCCCGATGACCTTGCCACGCATTTTGACTTTGGTCATTTTTGCCATCACTGCGGTGAGCTGGATTTTTGGTAAGCAGCTGGGCGAGACTTTTGGCTTTGCACAGCCTGATACTGTGATCGCGCTGTTTGCTGCGGTGGCGGTGCTGCTGTTTGGTTTGGTCAGCTGGAAACAAGTCTCGGACAACACCGACTGGGGCGTATTGATGCTGTTTGGTGGTGGTATTGCTCTGTCAAATATCATGAAAGATACAGGTGCATCGGCGGTACTGGGTGAGAGCATCTCTGCTGCTTTGGCAGGTGCTTCACCACTGCTGGTGATCCTAGTGATCGCAGCCTTTATCATTTTCTTGACTGAGTTCACCAGTAATACTGCATCGGCTGCGCTACTTGTGCCACTGTTTGCGCCAATCGGTGTACAGCTTGGCCTGCCGCCTGAAGTGCTGATTATGGTCATCGGTATTGGTGCATCTTGTGCTTTTATGATGCCTGTGGCGACTCCGCCGAACGCCATCGTGATGGGTACAGGACATGTCAAACAGCGCGATATGATGAAAGTCGGCTGGTGGCTGAACTTGGTCGCCATTGCCATCGTCACTATTTGGGCGTATGTCTTTTTGGTATAAACAAAACGAATCACTCAGCTATTGAATGATTCGATGACCGAGCGGTTGATATCGCTCGGTTTTTTTGCGTATTATCAAAAGCGTGGCGGTTATTTAATTGGTCATCAGTAGGATGTATCACAAATCATAGGCCAAAAAAATGAGCCGATGGCAGCCATCAGCTCATTCGATGATAAAATGAAAGACGATTAAAAGATTCGGTTCATACCATTTAGGGCAGCGACACGATAAGCCTCTGCCATCGTCGGGTAGTTGAAGGTGGTGTTGATAAAGTACTCCAGCGTATGGCCACACTTCATCACCGCCTGACCGATGTGAATGATCTCAGAGGCGTGGTTGCCGTAGCAATGGATGCCTAGCAGCTCCAAGGTCTCACGATGGAACAAAATCTTTAGGACGCCTGAGCGCTCACCGATAATCTGTGCGCGAGCCAGATGGCGGAAGAAAGCTTGGCCGACTTCGTACGGGATTTGCTCGGCCGTCAGCTCAGCTTCGGTCTTGCCAATGCTTGAGATCTCAGGGATGGTATAAATACCCGTCGGCACGCTGTTAATGAACTCTGCATCTTCATCACCAACCATAAAGCCTGCCGCATTTCGGCCTTGATCATAGGCAGCCGATGCCAATGATGGCCAACCGATGACATCACCGACAGCGTAGATGTGTGGAACGCTGGTGCGATAAGTTTGATCGACCTCCAATTGACCGCGATTATTGGCGCTCAACCCCACAGCTTCAAGATTTAGACTGTCGGTATTTCCCGAGCGACCATTACACCAAAGAATCGCATCTGATTTGATTTTTTTACCGCTTTTTAGGTGTAGGATGACACAGTCGTCATGTGTTTCAAGATGGTCGATTTCTTCGTTATTACGGATGCGCACGCCAAATTGACGAAAGTCGTGGCTTAGGGCATCTGAGATCTCTTCATCCAAATAGCTAAGCAGCTGCTCTTTATTGTTAATCAAATCAACCACATAGCCTAAGCCTGTAAAGATGGATGCATACTCACAACCGATGACCCCAGCGCCATAGATGATGATTTTGCGCGCCATATAATCCATTTGTAGGATCTTGTCTGAATCAAAGACGCGAGGGTGATCGAAGTCTAGGATGTCAGGACGATAAGGGCGCGAGCCGACAGCGATCACTGCTTCATTAAAGGTAATGGTCTTGGTTGGTTCAAGCTCACCTGAATAAATCTCCAGAGTGTGTGCATCAATAAAGCTGCCCCAGCCGTGAATGACTTCGATTTGGTTACGCTCATAAAACAGCTTATGAGTATTGACTTGATTGCGAATCACTTCACGCGCACGGCTTAGTACTTTATTAAGCGGGACTTGATAGCTATCTTTGGCCTTATTGAACAATGGATCTCGGCGGAAGTTAATGATATTAAATACCGACTGTCTAAGGGCTTTGCTAGGGATGGTGCCGACATGGGCACAGTTACCACCGACTTGCTCGCGCGGGTCGATGACCGCCACGCGTAGGCCAGATTTGGCAAGTTTCATCGCAGCTGCTTCACCTGCAGGGCCTGCGCCTAACACGATGGCATCATATTCATAATTGTGCTTTAGGCGGTTTTTGTTCAGACGGGTTTTATAGCGACCCAAATCAATGCGATTGCCATCCAGCGGGCTGATCAAGCTAGGGTGGTCGTGATCGACATGCTGAAATGTGGGCGCAGTTGCTTTGATGGCGGTAGGGGTGTCTTGTGGTTCTACGCTGTCTGGTTCGTTATTGGCTTTTTTGTTTTTTGACATATCAATTCCTTAGAAAAATTATGATGGATTTTTTAGATAATCTTTAATCTGACTTTTGCTCAAAGCGCAGCGTCATAAATTTGGCAGGCCTTGAAAAAGCACCTCTTGTAGCTGCCATTTGCCAGTAGGTTCATTGGTTGCTTGATCAAATTCTTGACTGGCACGGATCTTGTAATGCACGCCAGTTTTCGGCTCAAAGCCCTTAATATCACCAAAACCGATGCCAAAAATCTCGCTGTCTGCACCATTGACAGGCTTGACCAATAAACACTGCATGGGCGTGGCTGAGTCACACGGCATGCGCGTCGGCAGTACCTCCAGCACTTGGCTGTTTTTGGTGGTCAGTACAGGGGCAATATAAGGCGCAGGCTTGGGAGGTGTGGTTTGACAAGCCATCAAAAATATGGGTGCCAATAATGCGCTTAAAACATATTTTTTTGTCATAGCATTTCTCTAATGTTTAACTTTATCTGTTACTGTATCCGCCCATCAGCTGTACGATAGCCAAATCAACTTAAACACCAATGCGGCGTTTTAGGCCTGTGATCTGCAAAATACGCGTAGCAATTTCTTCAACTGACATTTCAGAGACATTCAGATTGGGGATTTTTTGGGTGCTATAAATGGCCTGAATCGCTTGCTGTTCGGCTTGGCATTGAGCAAGGCTGGCATAACGACTGCCTGCTTTGCGCTCTTGGCGAATGCGTACAAGACGCTCGGTATCGATCGTCAGACCAAATAGCTTATTATGATAAGGTTTGAGCGCACGCGGCAGCTGACTGGTGTCTAGATCTTCTTCGGTTAATGGATAGTTGGCGGCACGGATGCCGTATTGGAGCGCCAGATACAGTGAGGTCGGTGTTTTGCCAGAACGAGACAGACCGACCAAGATGATGTCAGCGCCATCATAGTGATTGGTGCGGGCGCCATCGTCATTATCCAGTGCAAAATGTACCGCATCGATACGCGCTTTATAATCATCCGAATCAACATTGCTGTGCGCCATGCCTGCATGTGGGTTTGGCTTATGATTGATCTCGGTGGCGATACGATTGATCAAGCCCTCATAGATATCCAGATTGTGAGCATTGGCCGAATTGATGATCTCTCGGATTTCGTCACTGACGATGGTGTCAAATACCAAAGGACGCAGCTGGGTCTTTTCATAAGCAGTATTAATGCGCTTAACCGCTTCGTGCGCCAGCTGTATGGTATCGACATAGGGGATCACCTGAATGTCAAACTCAACATCACTAAACTGACTCAGCAGCGATTTACCAAGTGTCTCAGCGGTGATCGCAGTGCCGTCAGAAATGAAAAAAGCGCTGCGAATGGCGGGGCGATCGTCTTGATCGGAATGTAAGGGGGTATGGACATACATGTCTGTTCTACTTCATTTGACCTAAGATAAATTAGCGCTTTAATTATAGCACAAAATTAACTTACGAACAGCACCGCGCACAAATTTCACCCAACTTACGATGGCGTGATTTTGGTTAAGATTGGTAAAATGCGTTAAAATCAGTCATTTATTGCTTTTTATCATTTTATAAATTTATGGCTATATTTAATTTATAAATAAAAGGATAAATTGATTGTTAATTATAAAATTTGTCGCTATAATCGCCTAAAATCATTGCAACATCCGATCGAATTTCTAAGATGATGGATAAGTCGGCAGTTTTCATCTTTGAGATTTTGTTTAGCATTTTGGGAGCTACTTATGAGCCAGCAGGTCATTGCATTTAATCAACTGGGCAAGCACGATGTCGAACTTGTCGGCGGTAAAAACTCATCATTAGGTGAGATGATTAGCCACTTGGGTAATCTGGGCGTGAATGTACCGAATGGCTTTGCCACGACATCCGATGCCTTTAACCGCTTTTTGAACGAAACTGGTTTGCTTGACAAAATCAATGCTGAGCTAAAAGGCTTGGATGTTGATGATGTTGAATTACTGGCACAAACTGGTGCTAAGATTCGTGGCTGGGTGATTGATCAAGAATTGCCAAAAGACCTAGAAGATGAAATCCGTGCGGCGTTCAACGAGCTATCAGGTGGTCAAGACATCGCTGTAGCGGTGCGTTCATCAGCGACAGCAGAAGACTTGCCAGATGCGTCATTTGCAGGTCAGCAAGAGACATTTTTGAACATCCGTGGTATCGATAATGTGCTGATTGCTATCAAAGAAGTGTTCGCGTCTTTATATAATGATCGTGCGATCGCGTATCGTGTGCATAAGGGTTTTGAGCACGCAGGTGTGGCTCTGTCAGCAGGTATTCAGCGTATGGTACGCTCAGAAACGGGTACTTCAGGCGTGATGTTTACGCTAGATACCGAGTCTGGCTTTGATGAAGTGGTGTTCATCACCGCAAGCTATGGCCTAGGTGAGATGGTCGTCCAAGGCGCGGTGAATCCTGATGAATTTTATCTATCAAAAGCACTGCTAGAACAAAACCGTCCAGCTGTAGTACGCCGTAATCTTGGCTCAAAACAAAAGAAAATGGTTTATGGCGATGAAGGTAGTACTACCAAATCAACCAAAATCGTTGATGTTGATAAAGCAGACCGCAACCAATTTGCCCTAACCACCGATGAGCTAACTCGCCTTGCTAAGCAAGCATTGATCATTGAGAAACATTATGGTCAGCCGATGGATATCGAGTGGGCAAAAGATGGTGATACAGGCGAAATTTTCATCGTACAAGCACGTCCAGAAACGGTCAAATCTCGCCAAGATAAGAACCATATGGAGCGCTATATCATCAACTCAAAAGGCGCTAAAGTACTCACCGAAGGCCGCTCAATCGGTCAGCGTGTGGGCAGTGGTAAAGTGCGTATCGTCACCAATTTGAACGAAATGAGCAAAGTCCAAGATGGCGATGTGCTTGTCTCTGACATGACTGACCCAGATTGGGAGCCAGTGATGAAGCGTGCATCGGCGATCATCACCAACCGTGGCGGTCGTACCTGCCATGCAGCGATTATCGCCCGTGAACTGGGCGTGCCTGCCATCGTTGGCTCGGGCAATGCGACCGAAGTGTTGGTTGATGGCCAAGAAGTCACTGTATCGTGTGCCGAAGGTGATACTGGCTTTATCTATGAAGGCTTACTTGACTTTGAAGTACAGCGTAACTCAATCAGCACTATGCCAGAGCTTGCATTCAAGGTGATGATGAACGTGGGTAACCCTGACCGTGCCTTTGACTTTGCCCAAATCCCAAATGAAGGCGTGGGCTTGGCTCGTCTGGAATTCATCATCAACCGTATGATTGGCGTGCATCCAAAAGCACTACTAAACATCGATAGCCTACCACAAGAAACCGTACAAGCGGTGCAAGAGCGCATGGCAGGCTACAACTCACCAGTTGAGTTTTATATCAATAAATTGATTGAAGGCATCTCAACCTTGGCAGTGGCGTTCCGCAACAAGCCTGTGATTGTGCGTATGTCTGACTTTAAGTCAAACGAATATGCCAATCTAATCGGCGGTAAGCTATATGAGCCATCAGAAGAAAACCCAATGCTGGGCTTCCGTGGTGCATCTCGCTATGTGTCGAATAATTTCCGTGACTGCTTCGAGCTTGAGTGCCGTGCACTAAAATATGTGCGTGATGATATGGGATTGACCAATGTCAAAATCATGATTCCATTTGTGCGTACCACTGGTGAAGCTAAGCAAGTTATTGAATTACTTGAGAAAAATGGCTTGAAGCGTGGCGAAAATGGCCTAGAAATCATCATGATGTGCGAGCTTCCAACCAATGCTATCTTGGCAGATGAGTTCTTACAATATTTTGACGGTTTCTCAATCGGTTCAAACGATTTGACACAGCTAACCCTTGGTCTAGACCGTGACTCGGGTATCGTATCGCATCTATTTGATGAGCGTGATCCTGCGGTCAAAAAATTGCTCGGTATGGCCATCCAAGCATGTCGCGATGCTGGAAAATATGTCGGTATCTGCGGCCAAGGCCCATCCGACCATCCAGATTTGGCTTATTGGCTGATGGAACAAGGCATCAGCTCGGTGTCGCTAAACCCAGACTCTGTGCTGGATACTTGGTTCTTCTTGGCTGACGATAATAACAAATCTTAAGCTTTGATATTCATAAAACCCTTAAGGCCAGCGCCTTAGGGGTTTTGCGCTTAAAATTAATTGCTTTAATGACTTTTCATGAATAATTCCACCATCACCGATTTTTTTAGAAATATTTTAAGAGATCTGTATCAAAATATTTACCATCTGTTCGGTGGCAGTCTGGATGATCAAACTCTGACTTTAGCCAATATCGGCTTTAAGATGTTAACCACCAGCATTAAGATCATTATTTTGTTGGTATTGGTGGGGTTTATTTATTGGTTTTTGGTGTATTTAACCAAAACCGTGCGTAAATTGTTTGGCTTGCCACATCGCTATGCGCGCATCGTGCGAGCGACTTTGCGCTATTTATGGTTTATGACAAGCTTATTGGCGATCATGTCACAGATTGGCATTCGAGCCGAGACGGTTACCGCAACTGCCAAAGCGGCGACTTGGGCGGGGTTTTATTATGTGCTGTGGGCGGTCAGTGGGCAGATGGTCAGTGGTGTTCTAAAGCACTATGAGCTGAACGCATCGATTGAGCAGCTACTCAAAAATTTGCTGCTTGTGCTGATCTTGGTGTTGGCATTTGCCACGGTGATGGCGAAGTTCGGATTTGATATTTTCTCCATCGTCGCAGGTCTGGGTATTGCAGGTCTTGCGGTGGGTTGGGCATCCCAAAGCACACTTGCCAACTTTATTGCAGGCATCGTGATTTTGGTAGAGCAGTCGTTTCAGGTGGGTGACTGGATTCGCTTGGGTGACAAAGAAGGGCGAGTGGTCAAGATTTCATTGCGCGCGACCCAAATCCTTGACCGTGATAACATCATTATCATCATCCCAAACTCTGCCGTGGCATCATCTGAGGTGGTAAATTTGACATCCAAAAAGATGATTCGCTTTGATGTCAAAACTCGTATCGGACTACACGCCGACATCACGGCAGCGCGCAGTGCCATCATCAAGACGCTGCAAAAAGATGAAGTTGTGCTCAAGCATCCTGCGCCACTTGCGACAGTTGATAGCATTGGTGAATCTGGGATTAATCTGATTGTGCGATTTTGGGTTGCGCCGCTGTCTGTGGCTCGCATTCCTGTCATCAAAGAAAACATTAATGAAAAAATCAAACGAGCGTTGGATGAAGCTGGCATCGAAGTGCCATATCCATATATGAAGCTGATTATGAATGATGGTGTGGATGATATTAAAAAAGTGATTTTGGAGAAGCCATCAGACACCATCTAAAGCCACACGGTGATCTTTGATGCTAAACCGCTTTCATGCCATCTTTGGCTTAAGGCGGTTTTATTTTATGAATAAACGAGCGGATTTTAATATTGATATATGCTATAATAATCAGTTTTTATTCTTGTAATTGATTGGATAGTATGACCACGCACACCCCGACTTATTTTGCTGATTTGGCGAATTTTAATGCCGATGACTTTCATGGTGTCATCACCTGTGCTGATGGACTTGAACAGGCGCTGGTGATTGAGCTTGAAAGCTTTGGGCTTGTGCCGCAAATACTGCGTGCAGGGCGTGTGCTGGTGTCGCTGAATTTGCGTCAGCTGTATCATATCTGTCTATTTAGCCGTGTGGCCAGTCGTGTTCTGCTGCCGCTTGGCGAATATCATTTTAAACAAAAAATTGATAATGGCACAGAAGTACTGAATGAAGATGTGCCAGAAGCATTGTATCAGTTCGCCACCCGCATCGATTGGACGAAGCTGTTCGGGCTTGAGCATCGCTTTGCCATCCGTCTGAGCACGGATAAGCGATTGACAGTCAATCAGCAGTTTGCTACGCTGCGTATCAAAGATGCCATCGCCGATACCTTCAACCGTGCGTTTGGCGCGCGCCCTGATGTCGATGCCAAAGCGCCAGATTTTCAGATTTTTGCAGCAGCGAATAATAAATTTGCCGAGCTGTTCCTTGATTTATCAGGCACTAGCTTGCACCGCCGTGGCTATCGTGTCGCCAATACCGCAGCACCACTGAAGGAAAACTTGGCATCGGCTTTGCTGTATGAATGTGGTTGGCATCATGGCGAGTTTGATGCCATCATTGACCCGATGTGCGGATCAGGCACTTTTATCACCGAAGCACTACTCATGCGTGCCAATTATCCTGTGGGGCTAGAAAAGGTGAGTGATGAATTTGGCTTTTATTGTTGGCAGCATCATGATGAAGAGCTGTGGGATGAGATGGTGCAAGCCGCCCAAGATCAGTTTCATAATAATTTAGATAAATTACAAAATGAAAACTTGACCATCATCGCCTGTGATGCCGATGCTCATGCGGTGCAGGCGTGTCATAAGAACTTGATGGCATCTGGCTTATCGCCGATATTATCCAAAGTGCGACTTGAGCAGCGTCCGCTTGCGACATTGACAGATGTGCTGACTGGCATCACTGCCAAATCACCACTCGTCATCACCAACCCGCCATATGGCGAACGACTGGGCGACAGTGATTTTATCAAGCCCTTGTATCACGGCTTGGGGCTAAAATGTGTCGATGGTCTGCGTGATGCAGGCGTGGAAGATGCTTATATGGCGGTGCTGGCAAGTCATGTGGAGCACGCCGATACGCTACCAATCGTAGAGCCGAATACTTTGCGTTGTCATAACGGTGCACTGACGGTGTATTTCCGTCATGGCAAGCTTAACCTATCGCCATTGCCAAGCTTGATTCGTGATTTTGAGCGTCAAGATGTGCAGATCGATGAGGCTCAAGAATTTATCAATCGCCTACAAAAAAATTTAGCCAATCTAAAAAAACAAGCACTCAAACAAGGCGTGACCAATCTGCGAGTTTATGACGCAGATTTGCCAAATTTCAATGTCGCCATCGATGTCTATGGCGACAAAATCCATGTCCAAGAATATGCACCACCAAAGCAAATCCCTGCTGATGTTGCTAAGGCTCGTTTTAATTTGGTGCTGCATTCGGTGCGTGAGGTGTTTGGCGTATCTCGTGAGTCTATCTTTATCAAGACGCGCGCTCGCCAATCAGGCAATGAACAATACACCAAGAATGAAACCAGCAAACGCAAAAAAATGTGGGTTGTCGGCGAAGACCATGCCTATTTTTATGTCAACTTCACCGATTATCTCGATACGGGCTTGTTTATCGACCATCGCAATATGCGTGGATTGGTCAAGGCGGCAAGCCGTGGCAAGCGAGTGCTGAACTTATTTTCATACACCTGCTCAGCAAGCGTGCACGCTGCCATCGGTGGGGCTAAGCGCGTGACCAGTGTAGATTTATCGGGGAATTATTTGGACTGGGGTAAGCAAAACTTCGCCCTAAATGGCTTGGTGCTCGACGCTGCCTATGAAGATGAATTAAAATATCAGTTCATTAGTGAAGATACTTTTGAGTGGATTAAACATAATACCGAGCAGTATGATGTGATTTTTATCGATCCGCCAACTTTTTCAAATTCCAAAAAATTCAAAGGTACATTTGATGTACAGCGTGACCATGTGGCGCTGATTAACCGTGCGATGAACCGCCTATCAGCCGCTGGCGTACTGTATTTTAGTAATAACTACACTCGCTTTGAGCTAGATGATAGCCTAAAAAATCGCTACGAAGTCATTGACATTACACACAAAACCATCGGCTTTGATTTTGACATCAAAAAACCAATTCATCAAAGCTTTGAAATCCGTCACAAAAACGCCATCAAAACCGCCGAAATTGATGTCCGTGATGATATGCTAAATGACCGTAGCCACTCATATCAAACACAGAATAAAACGGATAACAAGCCATTTGCGAAATCTTCAGATAAGCTATCAGACAGAGCGTCAAGTAGGGCGTTTGATCAGTCTGCCAAAGCTGAGCGTAAAGCCTTTGATCGTAGCGACAAAAAACACTCGGGTAAAAAAGACTTTAATCAGTCTAAATACCAAGATGGATCATTTGCCAAATCACAGGCTAAACCACAAGATAAATTTCAAGCCAAATCACAAGGCAAGCGATTTGATCGGCAAGCAGATGTCGCTCGTGCAAGCGACAAGCCAACAAGCGACAAACCAAGTATCAAGCGTGTCTATGTCAATCCAAAGCTTGCCGATGGTGAAAGACTTGCCCAAAGCTTGACGCAAAAACTCACTGATAAAAGCAATGATGCACAAACGACATCGCGTTATCGCATTAAGCGTAAAGATTCATCAAATTAAGCATTGAAATGATAGGTAACACATGACAAGTCATACTCACGAAATTGATAGCCAAGAACAACAAGAATTGAGCGATGTACTCACGGGTCTAGATAGCTCTATCGAAACCTATGATGAAGAAAATCTTGATGATGAGCGTCATGAATTTGACGACGGTATCAAATCAAGCCGCTTCAAAAAGCTACAAAAGAAACTCCGCAAAGAAGTCTCATGGGCGATTCGCGACTTTAAGATGATTGAAGATGGCGATGTGGTGATGGTGTGCATTTCGGGCGGTAAAGATAGTTTTACCTTGCTGGATATTTTATTATTCCTAAAGCGTATCGCACCGATTCACTTTGATGTCGTGGCGGTAAACCTTGACCAAAAACAACCCGGTTTCCCTGAAGATGTCTTGCCAAAATACTTGTCAGAACAGGGTATTCCGTATTATATCCTAGAAAAAGACACCTATAGCATCGTCAAGCAAGTCGTCCCTGAAGGTAAGACCTACTGCTCGGCTTGCTCTCGTCTGCGTCGCGGCTCATTGTATGGATTTGCTAAACAAATCGGTGCGACCAAAGTGGCACTGGGTCATCATCGTGATGATATTTTGGCAACCTTTTTCCTAAACCTATTCCATGGTGGTAGCCTAAAAGCCATGCCGCCAAAGCTATTAAGCGATGATAAACAAAATGTGCTGATTCGTCCGCTTGCTTATGTTGCCGAAAAGGACATCATCAAATACGCCAATTACAAAAAATTTCCCATCATTCCATGCAATCTATGTGGCAGCCAAGAAAATCTGCAGCGTGCGATGATTAATGAGATGCTCCGTGAATGGGATCATGCACATCCAAAACGCCTAGCAAGTATGTTCAAAGCGCTGCAAAATGTCGCGCCAAGTCAGCTTGCCGACCGTAATTTGTTTGATTTTGAGAATCTTAGCCTTGAGCGTACGGATGATGAGCGATTGTTTGAAGGGGATAATATTCAGGTGGGTGTGACCGAAGAGCTGGACAAGATGGGCTTACCGATCAATCCTTTGGTGCAGACATTTAGCCCAAAGCATCACGACAATCTAAGCCAACAAGAAGATCAGACCCAGCAAGTGACATCAGCTCAATCACATACTGAGCAAAATGAGAAGTCATCGGCTTTTAAAATTCCAGTCATCAATCCTTTGATCTGATAAAAACCCCAGTGTCACGGCACTGGGGCTGTTGTTTGGGAATTATAGCACTTGGCGGATTTTTGAGAGCGCCAGATCGATCTCTTCTTTGGTGATGATCAAAGGCGGTGCAAAGCGGATCACGGTATCGTGCGTTTCTTTGCACAAAAGCCCAAGCTCTTTGAGTTTTTCGCAATATGGTCGAGCCGCTTGTGTCAGCTCAACACCGATAAACAAGCCGCGGCCACGCACTTCTTTGATGATGGGATTGTTGATATTTTTTAGCTCTGATAAAAAATAATCGCCCAATTCTGCTGAATTTTCAACCAATTTATCTTCAACCAATACATCCAAAGCTGTCATCGATACCGCACAAGCCAGTGGATTGCCGCCAAAGGTCGAACCGTGCGAGCCAGGTTCAAAGACCCCTAGGATCTCATCATCAGCCACCACGCATGAGATCGGGAACACGCCACCGCCCAAAGCTTTGCCAAGAATGTACATGTCTGGTACGATGTCTTCATGCTCACATGCAAACATCTTGCCAGTACGACCCAAGCCTGCCTGAATCTCATCAGCAATGAACAATACGCGGTTTTCGCGGCACAGATCAAAGGCTTGTTTCATATAGCCTTTTGGTGGGATATTGATGCCAGCTTCACCTTGAATCGGCTCAATGATAAAGGCGGCAGTATTGGGCGTGATGGCATCTTTGAGCGCCTGTAGATCTCCATAAGGCACAAGCTTAATGCCTGTCAATAACGGGCCAAAGCCACGCTGATAATCAGGATCGGACGACAGTGATACCGCGCCCAATGTCCGACCGTGGAAATTGCCCACGCAAGCGATAATTTCGGCTTGATTATCAGCAATACCCTTGACATCATAGCCCCATCGACGCGCGGTTTTTAGGGCGGTTTCGACAGCTTCGGCGCCTGTATTCATCGGCAGGACACGACTTTTGCCAGACAGTTTACAGATTTTCTCGCTCCAAGGTGCCAACTGGTCATTATGAAAGGCGCGACTGGTCAGGGTAACTTTCTCGGCTTGTGATTTGAGCGTCTGAATGATGCGCGGATGACAGTGGCCTTGATTGACGGCTGAATAGGCGCTTAGCATGTCCATATAGCGCCTGCCTTCAGGATCTTCAACCCAAATGCCAGAGGCTTGGCTGATGACAATGGGCAAGGGTAGGTAGTTTTTGGTGCCGTATTTGTCATTTTGGGCGATCAGTTGTTCTGTTTTGGTCATGAGAGTCTCCATTTTCATTAAGGTTTGTTTATAAATTCTTGATAAACCAGTCCAATGCCATATCATAGCCGCTGTCGCCTAAGCCGCAGATGACGCCGACTGCTTTATCTGAGAAATAAGAATGGCTGCGAAAGGGTTCGCGAGCATGAATGTTTGATAGATGAACCTCAATAAACGGCTTGTTTAATGCGGCAAGTGCATCACGAATGGCGACTGAGGTATGGGTATGGGCAGCCGGATTGATAATGACCGCATCGACGGGTTTATTGGATAATAAGCCTTGCTCACTGATAAAATCAACGATGGCGCCTTCGTGGTTGGATTGAAAGCAAATCAGCTCAATGTGATGCTCACAAGATTTATTGATAAGTCTATCTTCAATATCTTTTAGCGTCGTATATCCGTAAATCTCAGGTTCGCGCTTGCCTAAGAGATGCAAATTCGGCCCATTAATGAGGGCGATCTTTTTGGAGGTTTGGGTGGGATGTTGAGTAATCATCGGATACTGTCCGTGTTGCAAAAAATCATTGTATCGAATTTATCGGCGTTTGGCAAATATTTGCACAATGCCAAATAAAGGGAAATGGTTTGTGGTTTTATAGCAAGACCTTAGCCAGCATCTTTCATGTTATAGCGGTGAGTTATCTGGATATTGGCTAGGTATTTTATAAATAAATGTTGAATATTCTGAATTTTCGGTATTGTAAGTATTTGTAATTAGCCAAAATGATGGTAAGATTTCATCAAAATCAATTAATGATTTTTGGCGTGCTAGATGATCTGATCGTCAAGCTGATAATAATTTAACCCATCAAAATGATGAGGTATTCAAGGAAAATTTGTTATGTCTAAAGAACAAGGTATTGTGAAATGGTTCAATGATGCCAAGGGTTTTGGCTTCATTCAGCGTGCCACAGGTGAGGATGTGTTTGTACATTTTCGCGCTATCCAAAGTGAAGGCTATCGCTCACTTAAAGAGGGTCAGTCTGTTGAGTTTGTGGTGACTGAGGGCGATAAAGGCCTGCAAGCTGAAGAAGTGGTTAAGCTATGATTTGCCAGTAGCTTGGCAAGGTGCTAAGCTGACAGCGAACCATCAAGCTAACCAATAAGCAAATAAAAACGGCAAAAGATGTACATTGCCGTTTTTTTTATTTTTCGATCAGCTTTGTAAGATGCCATCAGGCACTTCTGGAGCTGGCAGTCTGCGCAGATCGGTGCCATCTAGCGAAATATCACCAAACCGCGGATGACCTGCATTCCAATCAGCAACCGCTTGCTTTAGATCGTCAACATTATCTGCAACAAAATTCCACCAAATGATGGTCGGGTGCGAAAGTGGCTTGCCGCCAAGCAGCATCAGATGCGTGCCTTTTTTGGCGGATAATTGTACGGATTCTGTAGCATCAACACAGTCGGAGAGTACCACAAGTTCATCTTGATGGTAGGTCTCGCCATTCACATTCAGCTCGCCATCGATAATTAAAAAACCATATTCAAAGCCATCCACCGCCTCGATCTCAAACTGAGCATCTTGGGTGAATTGCATATCTACACCGACCAGAGGACTGTACTGGGTGGTCGGCGCAGTATGACCGTGATAACTGCCCGTTGTTAAGATATAATTCACACCATCACGGCTCCAAGTCGGCAGCTCTGGATAATGCTCGAAATTTGGGGCGATGGCTTGATCGGTGGGTAGGGCGATCCATAGCTGCACAGCATGCAAGTCCTTAACGCCATCAGGGGTTTGCTCGGTGTGGCTGATGCCAGTTTGATTGCCAGTGCCTGCAGTCATCAGATTGACTTGTTTGGGGCGGATCAATTGGCGATGGCCAAGGCTGTCTTGATGCCATACTTCGCCTGATAGCATCCAAGTAAAGGTCTGTAAATTTAGGTGTGGATGTAAGCCAACCTGCAATCCTGCCTCATCGTCGGCTAATGAAAGATCATCTGAACCTGCATGGTCCAAAAAGCACCAAGCTCCGATAGTTTTTCTGTGTCTTTGGGGTAAAAAACGCGACACAGGAATGCCGCCAACATCTTTGGTTTTGGCATTAAATTTATCCACGCTCATAAGATTTCCTTAATTATTGATGAGTTAATAACTGATTGGTCATCACTGGTCAAAAGAATATTGATACAATTAGATCAGTAAAGATAGTAGCAGTATAAGCGTAAATACAGCCATTTTAAAGTCAAATTTTGTTAAGCGATCTTGTTGGTTTATTTTGGTGGTCTATTAAGACGCACGCAGGATTGATGAATCGTTTTATTTATTGCAAAATGTGCTACAATAATTGTTAGGCTTCGGATGATAATCATTTAGAAGATATGATGTATTTTTTGACAAGGAAGACGCCATGACCTTATCACTAACTTGTAAGCTGATGCTGGGCTCATTGATTGCAATGATGATGACCGCTCATGCCGCCGAGCATGTCAGCACCGCCATCTCTCATAGCATTCACCCCATCACACACAGCTATCGAAGTAGCGCTGAGGTCTTGGCTGCCAGCAGTGATGCTGAGTGGTATGAGCTTAAGCAAGATAACTTAATCTACATCACCTTGAACAATGGGCGACTGGTGATAATGGAGCTGAATGACACCTTTGCCCCGCAGCATTCTGATCAGATCAGGCGACTGGCCAAAGCGGCGTATTGGGATGGTGTACCTGTATATCGGGTGCAGGATAATTATGTCGTGCAATTTGGCGCGCTTGATTATGTGACCAATACACTCATGAAGCCACTGCCGCCTGATGCTGTTAAGTTGCCTGCAGAATTTACCATACCTGCTCATTCGCTGCAAATGATGGCTCTAGAGGATATGGACGCGCATGCAGACCGTGTTGGATTTGTGAACGGGTATCCTACTGGCATCAAAGGTGATCAGGCGTTTTTGGTGCACTGCTATGGCATGGTGGGTGCTGCGCGCGATGATGCACCAGACAGCTCAAATGCCACCGAGCTGTATGTGATGATCGGGCAGCCAGCGCGCCATATTGATCGACAGATCAGCGTGGTGGGACGCGTGGTGCATGGTATCGAGCAGTTAAGTTCACTGCCAAGAGGTACGGGTGCGATGGGGTTTTTTGAGGCAGGAGGGCATCCGCTTGATATCCAATCGATCCGCTTGGGATCAGATCTGCCAAAAAGCGCACAGCTTCGTTTTAAAGCGCTCGATACCAATTCTCAGTCTTTTGCGCAATTTGTCAATGCACGCCGCCACATGCAAGGAGACTGGTTCGCCGCGCCAGTATCTGGTGGGCTGGGCGTGTGTGATGTGCGTCAGACCATCCAAGTGATCGAAGGGTGATGGCTTGGATGGATCGGGATGACCGTCAGGCAGCGCTAAACGGCCTTAATAATTTGCCATGAAAGAGTGTCGCGGATGATGATTTGAACAAGCGTAATCCAATCCAAACTACGCTCGTTCTGTTAGATTCTGAAGCTTAGCATAATACCCACCTTTTGCCATCAGCTCATGATGAGAACCTTCCTCAATGATCTTGCCCTCATCCATCACGATGATACGATCCGCTTGTTCGATGGTGCTTAGCCGATGAGCGACGATGATACTGGTGCGACCCTGCATTAGGCGTTCAAGTGCCTGCTGCACAAGGCGTTCAGATTCATTATCCAGAGCGCTGGTTGCTTCATCAAGCAGCAGAATCGGTGCGTCCTTTAAAATCGCTCGGGCGATAGACACACGCTGACGCTGACCGCCAGACAGCTGACTGCCATTAGCACCGATTGGTTGGTGCAGACCAAGTGGGTGTTTATTGACCAATTCAGTCAAATTTGCCGCCTCTAGTGCTGCCATCACATCAGCTTCTGTGGCGCTCGGTCGAGAATAGCGGACATTCTCAAACAAAGTGTCATCGAATAAAAAGATCTCTTGAGTGACCAGTGCAAATTGAGCGCGTAGATTTTCAAGTTTGATGGTGTTGATGTCAATGCCATCCAATAAGATCTCTCCGCTGCTTGGCGTGATAAATCGTGGCAATAGATTGATGGCAGTGGTTTTACCCGATCCTGAACGGCCAACAAGTGCAACTTTTTCACCTGCTTTTATGTTGAGATTAAACTTATTTAAGGCAGTTTTGTCTTGGCCATATCGCACCTCAATATTTTTAAAGTAAATATTGCCAGAGATATTATCCAGCATCACTTTGCCATGATCAGCTTCGGGCTTGGTGTCCATAAACTCACAGACCGAATCGGCCGCCAGAAACATGGCCTGCATAGGGATGCTGATATTTGCTAAGTTTTTAATCGGCCCAAACATCTGCATCATCGCCACGATAAACGCCATAAATTCACCGATGGTGGTAACGCCCGCCTGACTTTGCCATAGGGCAATAAAAATCACCGCAGCCAAAGCCAATGAGCCAATGGCCTCACTGATCGGAGAGCGAGCAGCAGTAGCCTGTGTGATTTTCTTAGTAAGGCGAACAATGGTGCTATTGACGCCATCAAAGCGCTTTGATGCTTGTATCTGACCACCGAATAGCTTGATGATCCGCTGGCCTTGATGGGTTTCACCAATGGTGGTATTGAGTGTACCGATTGATAGCTGCGAATCACTGAGTACATGTTTCAAACGGTTTCGGTAATACTTAGATAGAGCGGACAATATCGGAAACATCACCATGATGGCGAGCGCCAATTGCCAATTCAAATAAAATAATACGCATACCAAGCCAATCACAATGAGCGTATCACGAGTGAGGGTGATAAATACATTGCTGGCGTTATTAATCGAGGTGTCTGCCATCTGAACGATATTCATCAAAACATGACCTGATGTATTGGCTTGATAATATTCAGATGGCAAGCTTAGCATCTTATCGAACATATCACGACGCAGATGGCTAATCGCCATAATCGCAACCCAACTCATCAAGTACTGGCTGACAAAACGACAAATCCCTCGAAAAATGACCAATGCCATAAAAAAAATGGGCACGATCCACACTTTACTTTCAGTCCCCCAGATTGTAAACATAAACCGATCTTTAAGATGGATTATGCTTGCAACCAATCCTTCACCGTCTTTGATAGGCGGTACGCCATCAGGGATGACAAATCCTTGGTTAACCAATGGGGCGATAAAGGCTGCCAGATAACTTTCGGTAATAGCGACACCAATGATCGCAAGCAGGGCGACGATGATGCGGAATTTATACGGCTTGACATACGCCATCAGACGCATAAAGCTTTTGGTGTCTTGCTCTGTAAATAGTCCGAAAGTAAGTTTGTTAATCATGTTCAAATCTTATTTTATTTATAAATATTTAATAGATATTCGTAATATGAACCTGGCTGCACATTGTCGATATAGGTCATTTTGTGAATGTTGATATTTTCAGTAATCTGCCCGTATTTATCTGCATCAAAGGGATCATTAATAATGCTGATCAGCTGATGTGGTAGTGTGTCATCAATGGACAGCTGCTGATTTTGCATAAATTCTTTGGTTAATACATCATACATGGTTTGAAAGAAAAAGTAGTGTGGAATGTGATTTTGAGTATGCCAAAAATTTAGCATGAGTTGCAAGCAGTGATTCAATAGCTTGCTTTCTTTTTTTGCAATAATAAAACTGGTGAGCATGTTAACGCGATGGCTTTCTTCCCAGCTGAAGTAGCTTGGATTAAAGCGTGTCCAAAATTCTTTATTTTTAACAGTATTTACTCTTTCGAATACAAAAAAGTCCTGTTCGCTAATAGTTTTGTTAATCGGCGATGTTAATAATATTGTAGCATCAACCCATATACCTCCATAGGCAGAAAGCAAAGCTAGTCTTAGCAAATCAGAAAAAAAGACATGTTTGAATTCGGGATTAAGTCGCTTTCGGGCAATAAAGTCGGGGAGTTCTAAATACTGGCTAAGTGTCTCATCAGTCAAGCGAATGACCTGATAATCACCTTTGTTTTTATCAACACTATTGAAGCACAGTTTTACCATTGCAGGTAGGTTATCGAGTCCTTGCCCCCAGTACTGCCAAATAACCTTATTGGTACCTAGGTTTTGTTTTGGCTTTAATTGAAAGCTATCTAGCTGATTGTTAAAATAGGCCGATATTAAGCGCTGCCAATCTTGGGCTACTTGAGACTGTTGTGCCAGATTGGCTCTCAATTCTTTTTGTTTGCGAATTCTTCTAGGTGTAAAAGCGTAATAAAAAATTCGATAAGGATGCTGGTATAGTTTTTTAAGAGAAATCATTTCTTTACTGTCACTAAAAATAAATTGATTCATAGACTACTCCCTATATAAAAGAATCTTTTATTTTTTCAATAATGGAAACTTTTGCGGTCTTATCATATTTTCTAAATAATGCAAACCATTGTTTTTTGCCAAGATAGTTTAGCTTGAATAAGTGTCTGTTTTGCAATAAGCACATTAAATACATACCCTGATCATCATCAATAATTCGATTTTGAAGCAAAGATTTTTGATTTTTGGTAAGCAATTTTAAAAACTCTCGCCATTTATATTGCGATGCTACAATGCAGCCACCGATGATATAGACTTCGTTATTAAAAATAAATTTCATGACATCGCCATGGTGTTGAATCTTTCTATTTTTACGGATAGTAAACATATGAACAAAATTTGGATCAAAATCATAAGCCCAATATCTAAGCTCATTCAAAGTTTCGGCTGCTCGACAATAGCCAAAATCAACCCATGCAACCATATCTGTGTTGACAACACCTTGTTTTATCGCTTTGTTGACAAAATAGGCTTTAAGATTGTTAACCAAAACATAATCAGCTGACCAATATTCAATATTCTTGATTTGTTCTGGATTGATCTTTGAGATAAATTGCACATCAGTTTGCACGTTATGAATTAGTTTTTTGACATAGTTGAGTTTGTTGGCAAAGTCAAATTCAATAATTTGTGTCGGTCTGCCATTTCTTAGGACTAGGACTTTCTCAACATGAGGTTTGGCAACAAATACCACCATGTCATTTTCCAATTTGGCAAGATTGGCAAAATAGTCAAAGTATGTGTCTGTTGTCCGCATTAGATAATCTGGTAGCCCATCTTGTGTGGAAATCTCTCCACGCCCAATATCAAAAAAGGCTGTAACGATTGTTATTTTGCTCATATTAGTATGCATCCGCAAATGTAGATGTCAAAAAAACTCATTGATTTATAGAGTTTTCATGTAGATATTTGATAAAATCTATAAATCTGTGGTAATAATGAGTGTCAGTCAGATAATTTTGATACAAATTTATATTGCTTAAATCTTGAAAATCACGCTTTTTTAAGTCATGTATTAAAATATTAACCAATGCATCGCTATTTTCAATTTCAAACATCTTAATTAATGCGGAAGTGTTTTTATAATATTTATGTCCTAAATTTTCTGACATAATGATAGGCACGCCTGTTGAAATTGCTTCAATGATAGATAAATCAAAATAGCTTTGGCGATTGGCATTGATGAGATAATCAACCGAATTATACCAAGCAATAGGATTGTTTGAAAAACCAATATCAGTAATGCCGTCCTCATTTATTAAATCACCATGACCAATAACATAAAGATGGATATCTTTGCGATGGTGTCGAGCGCGCCTAAAGCTATTGATAACAATATCAAAACCTTTCACATGATTTCTGCGTCCAATATACATTAAATTAATTTGATTTTGAGGTAAGTCAAATTTTGTTTGGCTTTGATTGTTGTATGAAGATTTTGCACCGCTTAAAATGAAATAAAACTTATTTCTTGAGGTGTATAGATCTTGGTAGATTGGTAAACAATCTGCATTTGGCAGCACAACTATATCTGCTCGCTCAAAGACTGCTTTCTCTGCTTGCTGTATGTAATGATGCATAGTCACATCATTAGGGGAATACTCCTTATACTCCTCGGAATGTTTTTGCGGACAGTGAGGTTGGAAAATGACACACTGATTGTCGGAAATAAGATCTTTAACACGAAAATAATCCACATCCTCATGGAAGTAGATATATTTATATGTATTTGCTTTCACATGAAAAAAATGCTCTCTGGCTTGAAAATAAGCTTTGTGATCAACTTGATTGCCATTTTGTAATTTATTGAAAAATCGCTTAATTCTATACGGGGTTTTTTTGATAAAACTCATTGGTTGTAAAAAATCGGATGATAAAACAAAATCATCTTTTGGCTTATCTGCAAGATTATGTGCTAAAAATCCAGCGGGACCACCAGCATTAATATTAACCGATCTAGGGAAGAAAACTAAAACCTTGTCTTTCATAATACACTCTTTAATTCTTTATTAACACTTTCAAGTGAACTCTCAATAACTTGATGCATATCATAATATTTATATTCTGCCAGTCGTCCACCAAAAATAAAGTTATCCAACTGATCTGCTAGTTGTTGGTATTTTTGGTATATTGCCTGATTTTTATCATCATTAATTGGATAGTATGCTTCATTGGATTCATCAGCTTCCAATGGATATTCACGCGTAATGATAGTTTTATCTTGGGTGCCAAATTCAAAATGTTTATGTTCGATAATTCTGGTAAAAGGAATGTGTGACTCTGTATAATTGACAACCGCATTGCCTTGATAATTGTCTATATCCAAGAGTTCGTGTTCAAATTTTAGACTTCGATAATCTAGTTTTCCAAATTGGCAACCAAAAAACTCATCAATTTTTCCAGTATACACTACTTTGTGAGCCTGATCGTCCCAATAATCTTTATTGTCGAGGTAGTTTGTATTCAGCCGTATTTCAATACCGTCAAGCATCTTCTCAACAAGCCTAGTGTAACCTCCTTTTGGGATACCTTGGTATTGATCATTAAAATAGTTATTGTCAAAAGTAAATCTTAAAGGAAGTCTTTTAATAATAAATGCAGGGATTTGAGTAGCAGATCTTCCCCATTGTTTT
The DNA here is from genome assembly GCF_002894025.1 of Moraxella sp. RCAD0137. Classification (NCBI taxonomy): domain Bacteria; kingdom Pseudomonadati; phylum Pseudomonadota; class Gammaproteobacteria; order Moraxellales; family Moraxellaceae; genus Moraxella; species Moraxella sp. RCAD0137. The sequence continues at coordinate 173,237 of NZ_LTCC01000001.1, read as the reverse complement.
TCGGTGTATCCTTTAATGAGTTTTTCATAAATATCTCTACCTACTAAAACCAAGGCTTGCTCTTCAAGGTTTTTTGGCGTTGTAATGTGAGCATACTGTGAGCGCTGCTCATTGATTTTTTTTCTAGCTTCATCAGGCGTTTTTACACCCCAAAGCTGATAAAATGTATTCATGTTAAAAGGAAGATTGTATAAATTATCTCCATGTCTTGCTACAGGAGTGTTTGTATAGCGGTTAAATTCTACAAAACTATTCACATAATCCCAAATTTCTTTGTTATTTGTATGAAAAATATGAGCGCCGTATTCATGTACATTGATGCCTGCTTCGTTTCTAGTATATACATTTCCTGCGATATGATTTCTTTTTTCAATTATGAGACATTTTTTGTTCTGCTTGCTCATTTCGTGGGCGAAGACTGCACCGAATAAGCCGCTGCCAACAATTAAATAATCATATTTTTTCATTGTTAAATACTCTTTTTGATTGGTTGCAAAAAAATGTATAATATATCAATTACCGAAAATCAATTTTAGTCCTATAAAATTTCCCAAAACTTTTGCGCACAGCATTGGACAGCTCGCCTTTGATTTTCTCAGATAGCGAACGCTTGGGCTTATTTTGCTTATTTTGTTTGCGCGCAATCTCAATACTGCTTGGCATGCTGTTTTGATTCGGAAATAAGACAAATTCTTGAGCGCATAAAGCAGGATAAATTTGATAAATCGGCAATCCATCTAAAACATCCAAATAATGATTAAACATTAATTGATCAATGGCTGATATTTCTTGAGATGGCAGGCTTTGTGCATATTTTATGAGAGATGTGGCAGCTTTTAAGCCAATAATATAACCTGCTGTACCTAAGTGCTGCTCTTTAAGTCGTGCCGCTTGTCGATTATCCATTAATATAATGGCATCGTTTTCAAGCTTACGCTCCTGTAAAAAAGTCTCAGTCTTCACAAAATCCAAATCATTGTCTTTTAGCCATCCATCATCACCAAAAAACAAGTGCGCATTTTCACCCAAATAAACATCATCTTCAAACACTGCCAGATATGACAGATTCTCATCAATCATCTGCTGCCATAGGCACACATGACTCATAAAGCACGCCTTCTCACCCTCGGTCAAAAAAGCACCATCCAATGCCAAGCCATGTTGCTTGGCCAATCGGGTGACTTGATCTGGTGTGATGGCATCAAAAAACTCAAAGTCAATGCCTTGTTTGCCGAACTCTTGGGTGATGTGTGCGCGGCGTTCAGGTTTGGACTGTAAACTGATTACTTTACATTTCATAAGTGTGTCACTATATCTCATTGCGTAGCATCTTGGCCAAGATGCAATTTGGGTCTATTTTGGTTAAGTCCACATGTCGCATGGTCTCGTTGTACAGATGCACGCACACGCTATTTTCGGTGATGACATCGTCAATACTCAGATTAGCATCCATTAGCTTATGCGTTTCATGATGTTGGATTGGGTAAAGCACATCCACAGGTTGAACCAAATGTGTAATATTCAGTTTTTTTGCATAATGGGTGATGGCGCTGGGCCCGATGACACCCCAGCCCATTGTCGATAGCGTATTGGCATAACCAAATAGGCGTTTGATTTTCAGGCGCATTTTATCGTAGCCAGAATACCACTCAGGGGTAAAATAAGGCTGATTGCTTAGCTCTATCAAGGTATTTAGCATATCGCTGTCAGTAGGCAGAGCCAACACAGCACCATTGATATAGCTGTCATTTTCGTAGCCGAGCAGATATCCGTGTTCTGGAATGGTGAGCGGTTTTAGACAATATACATCGCAGTCCACATAGATGCCATTTTTAATTTTTTTTAATAAAGCATAACGAAAGATGTCTGAAAACAGCGCAAAGCTACCACTTTTTTGATGCTTGATAATCTTGGAGCTGTCTAGTATTGCAGATCCATCTAGCGCGTTGACGCCTGGCGGCAAATTGCTGATCTCGCCATAAGTGTACAGATTGACTTGATGCCCATGCTTGACAAATGATGTAAGGCAGGCGATGGACATGGCATTTAGCCTCTCTCCAATCCATAGCGCGTTAATGCTTGGCAGGTCTTGCTGCGTCAAATTTTGTATGGTCATATTAGTCTTCTTGTTGATGAATAAACTTCTGGCGATCGACGGCGATTTGTCTTTTAACCCCTTTGGATAGGGCGATCAGTGTACGAATGCCCAGATGCAACTGGGTGATGATACGATTTTTCTTAAACTGCATCCGATGAGCCAATGTCGGCTCAAACGGCACAATGTTTTTGATGGCACCAATCAAAGACACTGGCGGCATCTCAATCGGCACATCATAAGCAGGGCAGATTACATCTTGAAGCAGCGCGGCAGGTTCGATCTGATATAAATTTAGATTTGGACAGCTAAAGATGAATGCATCAGCCAGCGCCAAACGATGTTTGGCCTCTGCCAATAACTTTTTGGCACCAGATGGGAATAAGACATAGCCGCCTGTGCCATTTTTTTCTAATAATAGTCGGTAAATGGCATATTCATCCGATAAGATGCTGTGCGATGGACTGCTTGCCACGACCTTATTACGAGGCTGCACCTCAAGATTGATCAGATCAATATCAGGATCGTTGAGCTTGGTGATTTCATCCAAAACTTGTTTAAAATCATAGACCAGCACCGCATCATCTTCCAAGATGGCGCATGGTTGATTCTCCAATACCACTTTCTCCCAAGCGGACTTATGACTTAAAAAGCAAGCCATCTCGGTCTGTTTGATCAGTCTTTGGCCGTGCTTGATATTATCAAGATAAAATCGTTCGCTGACGTCACCAACGCTTGTGGCCGGCAGTCGCTCAAATGTCATGCCCAGTCGGTCAAATTGTTGTTTTTGTAACTCAAGCCGATCAGTGGACTGTGCCAAGTTAATGATGAGTACTTTCATGATTGGCGACCTTTTTGATGATTATACTGCCATAAAAGCAAATATTTATTAAACGTATATTGACTAAAAATAATAGAATAAATCAAACCGTATTTGCCTTGCAAGAACCGACCATCCAAAAAATACTGCCTAATGAACTGCCAAATCGGATTGCTGATGACTTTGAATAAATTGGATTTTTTACCTTTTTGGGCATTTTCGATCGCCCAAGTTTGGGCATAGCTGAGCCGCTTTTGTAACAAAAACAGCGGGTCTGGTGCGGTGTGATGGTGTAAAAAACCAGACAGCTTGACGGTCTTGGCGCCTGTGATGTCCAAAGATTCATGCACAGTTAAATTGTTAAAATCAAAGCTTTTTGGATAAAGTCGCCAATAGGCTTTGACACCCCAATGGGCGTTGTCGATCTGATGACCAAAGATAAAATCCAGCCGCTTTAGGCCATACACCGTATTGTCAGGCTGATTTTGAATGACCTTCAAAATGCTTTGTTTTAATTCGTCGGTAATCTCTTCATCGGCATCAAGTGCCAAGATCCAATCGCCTGTCGCATAGCTTTGGGCGATTTGACGCTGGCGACCAAAGCCTTGCCAGTCGGTATTGACAAACCATTTGGCGCCGTATTGCCCGGCAATCTGTCTGCTATTATCAGTGCTGCCACTGTCCAAGATGATAATCTCATCTGCAAGTCCGACAAGCGGCGGCAACGAAATCGCCAAATTATGGGCTTCGTTTTTGACGATCATCACGACCGAGAGACGGTGGGGAGTGTGCGTTGTCATGTTTGCAATCATTCATCTATATTAACAGCTCATTTTACTGAACTTTTCATCGCTTTACCAGTGGATTTTATACCATTGTTATTAAATGGCTTGTTGCGTTGATGCTAGCCAAAACGCTCATTTATAAGTACAATAGTCATTTTAAGCAGTATAAGAGCATATCATGAAACGATCCTTTAAAATCGGCTGTCTGTCATTGGCTGCGGTGCTTGCAGCTTGTGGCGATCAGCCTGTGGCCACGACCAACACCAACGACACAGCCTCAGCCTCGACACCTGATGCGTATGTGGGTTGTTATACCATCGAGCAGGGCGCGCCTGCCACCATTCAGATCAGCCATGATGGCACGCAGTATCTGATGCAGATGAAAGAGGGTGCAGATAAAGAACAAGTATGGGATGCGCCTGAAAGACTTGAGCAGTTGCCCAAAGCACAGGGCTGGAAACATTTTTCCACCAACAGCATCAACCTAACCGATGCCGATGTCAGCGCTGATATTTTGGTGCGTCCCGATGAGGTGTTGGCATTGGCCAAATTGCAAGAGACGACAGCCAATACCAATCCGATGATCGACAGCGGCTATGCGGTTGCGCTGATGGGTGCGGTGAATACCATCTATCAGGTGCCGTGCGATGAGACGCGCGTGGAATTTGGCAGTCAATAATGCAATGCGTATATAAGTAGAGGAAGTGCGATGGGATTTTTGGGTTATTTATTGATGGGCAGCATCGTTTATGTCATTGCTTTTATGGTGAATATGAAGCTACTTCGCCCCAAGCGTAAAGCGGGCGTGATTGATTCAGCGACGCATCCGATTATTTTGTCATGGCTTGCTGCCTGCTTTGTCATCATGCTTGGCGTATCGGCACTACTTGGGCAATTTGTGCTGGATCATGATGGCTTTGATTGGGCGTTTATCGTGGTCAATAGCCTAGTGGCGACCGTCGTGTTTTATTTTGGGCTCAATCCAGATACCTCGCAGATGAATTTGCCAGACTGATGGTGATTGGCTGAGATTTTGACATCAATCAACTCAATATATCAGTATTTACGATTTTATCTGAATTTTTTGTGATAAATGAAACCATCGATTTTTAGCAAATTGTTCATTATGGATGGCTAATATCGATGGTTTTTTATACCATATTAATCAATATATATGATATTAATATATTTAAATCTTATAAATCAAATTAATTTTATGAGTGAAATTATAAAAAATTCAATATAAATCACGCATAAAAATTTCAACCTGAATATAAAATAATTAAAATCAATGATTTATATAATAAGAATGACGGAATTTGCTAAATTTAATGACATTTATAATAAGTCATCATATATTTATCGTATTTTATGATAATAGCATAATTATTGCTAATTGATACTTTACCGACCAAAAATTTTAGCGTATGATAGTGTTCAAGTTAGCAAGCAAGGTTTTAAGCTTCGAGATTAAATTTGCGATTGGCTGACGACTGATAAATAATGTCCCTAACAAATAGGAGTAAGTTATGTCAAACAAACTATTTGACTTGATCGAATCATCTGGTGCTAAGTGGGTAGATTTTCGTTTCACCGACACACACGGCAAGGAGCTGCACCTGACTTTCCCAGCATCGACTGTGGATGAAGATACCCTAGAAGATGGTAAAATGTTCGACGGCTCGTCAGTCGCTGGCTGGAAAGGCATCGAAGCATCTGACATGATCTTGCTACCTGATCCAGAGACTGCTTATGTTGATCCATTCTTTGAAGCACCAACTGTCGTGGTGACTTGTGATGTCATCGAACCTGCAACCCTGCAAGGCTATGAAAAAGACCCACGTTCTATCGCTCGTCGTGCCGAAACTTATCTAAAATCAACTGGCATCGGTGATACTGCATTCTTTGGTCCAGAGCCAGAGTTCTTTGTATTTGACGAAGTCAAATGGGACATCGACCAATCAGGTGCTCGCAACACCATCGTATCAGAAGCTGCTGCATGGTCAACCAACAATGACTATCCATGGGGCAACAACGGTCAGCGTCCACACGTCAAAGGCGGCTATGCAGTGACTGCACCTGTGGATCATTACCATGATATGCGTGCGGTGATGTGTGATCGCATCGAAGACATCATGGGCGAGGGTCGCGTGGAAGTGCACCATCATGAAGTTGCATCAAGTCAGCTTGAGATTGGCGTATCGTTCAATACTTTGGTCAAAAAAGCGGACGAAGTACAGCAGTTCAAATATGTGGTGCAAAATGTTGCCAACCAATTTGGCAAAACTGCCACCTTTATGCCAAAACCAATCGTCGGTGATAACGGCTCAGGTATGCACGTACATATGTCAATCTCAAAAGATGGCGTAAATACCTTCTCAGGTGATGAATATGCAGGTCTATCAACCACCGCACTACATTTCATTGGCGGTATCATCAAGCACGCTCGTGCATTGAATGCCATCACCAACCCAACAGTGAACAGCTATAAGCGTCTAGTACCACACTTTGAAGCACCGATTAAACTTGCTTATTCAGCATCAAACCGCTCAGCATCGATCCGTATTCCGCATGTGTCAAGCCCGAAAGCGGTGCGTATCGAAGCTCGCTTCCCGGATCCTGCATCAAACCCATACCTATGCTTTGCTGCACTATTGATGGCGGGTATCGATGGCATCGAGAATAAGATCGATCCAGGTGAGGCTGCAGATAAGAACCTATACGACTTGCCGCCAGAAGAAGAAGCATTGATCCCAACCGTGGCAGAAAACCTAGAAGCTGCCCTAAAAGCACTCAAAGAAGATCATACATTCCTACTTAAGGGCGATGTCTTTAGTAAAGAGATGATTGATGCCTACATCGATCTAAAAATGCAAGAAGTGCATAAGCTAAACGAAGCAGTGCATCCACTAGAGTTTGATCTGTACTATCGCTGCTAATGGCTTTGTGTCAGGTAATATAGCTTGACTTAAAATCAGTTGAAACAAACCTCAAGATTGGTGGAAGTCTTGGGGTTTGTTTCTTATTGATAGGCCAAAATTAACGCATAAAAAAATGGCGCAAAAAATACGGTTTTGCGCTACAATGATATTTTTTGGTTTGTGGAATTTATGAATACTTGGCATGCAGATTTTGATCAGTCGGATACTTTGATGCATTGTGATATTGCCATTATCGGCGCTGGCACCGTTGGGATGGTGGCAGGCATCGAACTGGCATCCAAAGGATATCAGGTAGTGATCTTGGATAATAAACCCATGCCCAGCGCCAAGAGTTTCGCCGATAGATTGGCAGTGCGCGATGCGCGTGTTTATGCGCTAAGCCAAGGCAGTATCCGATTGCTTGATGAGATCGGTGTGTGGTCTGATATCGTACGCCGTGCTGATTATCAAACGATGCAGGTCTGGGCGAGGGATGATTATGGTGAGCTGTTATTTGACGGCTCACAAAACCATGAGATCTTGGGTTCAATGGTAGAGCCATCGGTACTTGATGCAGCTTTATGGCAGCGCTCTCATTATTGCTCAAATCTGACAGTGGTGTATGAGGCGAAGCTTATGGAGGATGGTATGGCTTTTGATGAGTCATCCGATGGCATCACCATACGCTACCATGGTCAGGGCGTGGCGCGTCAAGTGTTCTGTCGGCTTTTGTTGGGGGCTGATGGCCGAAAATCCATGGTGCGTCAAGCGATGGGTGCCGACATCAGTCAGCTGAATTATCATCAAAAGGCCATCTGCTGCGCCATTCGTACTGATCTGCCGCATCGACAGATCGCGCGCCAGGTGATGCTGCCAACGGGTACTTTGGCGCTGCTGCCGATGGCCGACCTACAACAGGGCGATGATGGACGATGGCAATCGATCGTCTGGACGCTGCCTTGCGCGCTGGCGGATGACTATTTGGCGGATTATCACCGCGATCCACAGACGCTGCAGCGCAGATTGGCATTTGCCAGCGGTTATGTGCTCGGTGAGGTGCATGAGATTGAGTCGGTGGCAAGCTTTGATCTGTCTGCACAGGTCACAGAACACTATGCGCGCGGACGCATGGCGCTGATCGGTGATGCCGCGCATGGCGTGCATCCTTTGGCAGGGCAGGGGCTGAACTTGGGACTGTCGGATGTGGCTGCGCTATTGGCGGTGCTTGATACCGCTAAGGGCAAGCAGCTGCATCCTCGATCATTACAAAAATACGCTCGTGCGGTGCGCTCACATAATGCGCTGATGATGCACAGTTTTTCGATGATAAATTTTGCCTACGCATCAGGCATTGCAGATTTGGGCATGGTGCGCTATGCTCGCAGTGAAGTGGTTCATGCCATCGCTCGCTCTGCACCGTTGATGCAGCTGCTCATCAAGCAAGCAAACCGCTGAAACCGGTTAATTAAATGAGCTAAAAAGTACCATCAAAACAGGTGAGACAACATTGGTGATAAAGCCAAAGCTAATCACCATAGGCATGATATGCGTGCCAGCAGACTGTATGATGGTGGGCAAGGTAAAATCCAAACTGGTCACACCACCTAAGCCAACTGCCGCAGATCTCGAATGGCGCATCACCAGCGGAATAAAAATAAGCGCGATCACCTCGCGAGACAGATCATTGAGCAGTGCCACACTGCCCCAAACAGCGCCATAAGCGTCGGTCATGATGGTGCCAGACAGCGAATACCAGCCATAGCCCGATGCCAGTGCCAAACCTTGAAAAAGACTTACCTCATCAAAGATCATGGCAAATACCGCGCCTGACAGCGTGGTAAAAAGCATAAAAATCGCGCTGATTTGTAGGCCAGCTTTATTTACCAAAGCCTGCTTTAGGGTGACGCCAGAGCCTTTGAGGCTGATGCCGACGAGCAGCAGCAACGCCATCAGCAGCACAGTTGTGGTCTTGTCGGGTGGTAGCAGATGGCTTGGTAAGATTTTTGCCACAAAAAAACCCACCGCCAAACACACCAGCTGGGTAAGACTGCCGCGCAAGCTGATTTTGGGCTGATTGGCAGGGGTCTTGGCGCTGTCGGCTTTGGGATTGCCATACAAGCGATCATAGACAGCCAAACTGATCAAGCCCGCCCCCAAAGTCAGTGCCATCAGTGTCGAAAGGTATTTGGCGATGTCGCCGACTTTTTTGGCCAGATCATCGACCAAACCAAGCTCAATGCCGATGACAATCAAAATCAAATACACCAAATAATTAAGCAAGCGCTCACTGATCGCTACCATGCGCGCAGAGGTCGGCAGAGCAAATCCCACAAACATCGGACTTAAAATCAACAGCAATGTGATGATGCCTTGCATCTGACCTCCTGTATGACAGCTTGGCTGATTTAAAAGGTGATATTCTAACATTTTACACGCCAGAGTGCCAGCCGCCAGAGCTGATTTTTGGTCAGAGCGCCACCTTGAGATGGTACGCTGATGACAGCGGGCATCCATCGTTGGCAGGATAAAATACTAAAAATTATCAAAAAATGGTTTTGTTTTAAAGTGGTTTGGCGTAAAATGGCAGCAGCTGACATCAGTCATCATTTAGCCTTAATTAGCCAAGATTTAGCCAAGAGTGATTTATGACAACAGATCCAAAATTAGCCCAAAAACAAGCCGCCGCCAAAGCTGCACTTTCCCACATCGATTCAGGGATCATCTTAGGTGTTGGTACTGGCAGTACGGTTAACTGCCTCATCGAGCTTCTGCCACAGGTGCGCATCAAGGGCGCGGTCGCAAGCTCACAAGTCACCGAAGATCAGCTGCGCAAGCTTGGGATTGAGATTTTTGATCTAAATCAAGTTGGCAGCTTGGATCTGTACATCGATGGTGCCGATGAGATCGACGCTCATGGCAATATGATCAAAGGCGGTGGCGGTGCTTTGACCCGCGAAAAAATTGTCGCCGCGGCCTCAGATGAGTTTATCTGTATGGTCGATGACTCCAAGATCGTCGATCGCTTGGGTAGATTCCCTGTGGCCATCGAGGTGTTGCCGCAGGCGCGCTCTTATGTGGCACGCGAGCTTGTCAAATTGGGCGGAGAACCTGTGTATCGCGAGGGCTTTGTCACCGATTATGGCAATGTGATTTTGGATACTTATGATTTGATCATCGAGGATGCTGCTGCTTTTGAGACGCGATTAAATAACATTGTTGGTGTGGTGTGTAACGGCATTTTTGCTGCACAGTCTGCACATCTCATGCTAAAAGCAGGTGCTGATGGCGTGCAGACAGTGAAATTTCGCTGATATCAATCCAAATAAAAGCTGCAATCAATGCAGCTTTTTTGATCACTCATCGACGCAAGTCAAAATCCGTGCGCGGAATGTAATAAATATAAAAACTCATGAACATCGTCATCAATGACAAGATGGCAATGAATATCGCAGGCGCAAAGGACAAATGCATGGTCGCTGTGCCTAAGGTAAAGGGCAAAAATCCACCAATAACCACCACGACCAAATTATGAATGATGCCGATGCTGGTCAAACGAATCCTAACCGAAAACAGTCGCACGATGACAGATGGGATGGCGCCGATGATGCCAGATGCCAGACCCATCAAAGCAAATAACACCAAAAAATAATCGCCGCCTGCGCGCAAATGATTAAATAACAATGCCGTCACCATCGCCAAAAACAAGCTGCCAAAAGTCAGCACAAGCCCTGGATTGATACGATCCACAAAAAAGCCAAACAGCAAGCAGCCGATCGCCATAAAAAAGATGGTAATCAAGCTACAACGCCACAGCACCTCATGCGATAGCGCAAAATTAATATCAATAAGCGGCGTCAAAAGCACTGGCGTGAACAGCAGCAGACTGACCACCACGCTGATCAGTAAAGTGGCAGGTATGATACTGGCCAACATGTTACGGCTTATAATCAAACGCAGCAAAGACAGCGAGGATTTGCCGAAATTTAAGATGGCATTGGCCAGACGCATCATCGGTGTGACCGTGGTCTGATCGATACCGCTGACCTTTGGTGGGACAGAGTGAGTATCTGAGTTTGGTGTCTGCAAAGGCAGTGTGTTAATCAGATCTGGCAGCTCGGTTTGTTGTTTGCTATGAGAAATGCGATCGAGTGCCGCCTCTTGCTTATCATCAAGTCCAGACAAGCCAAGCGCGCCGATCATGCTCTGATCCTCATCAGCTGACAGGCGACTGTGCTGGGATTCTAAGAAAATCGGCGTCTCAGTCAAAGAAGCGTGGATTTTTATTAAAAGTGCGATGCTTAACACGCCGCCGATCAAAAACGGAATGCGCCATCCATAAGCGATCATCTGCTCGTAGCTGAGCGTGTGATCAAGCCAATCAACGATCGGCATTAAGACCAATAATGCAGACACACAACCAGCGAAGATCGCGCCGCAGCCGATGCCCAAATGCCGTGTCGGCAGATGTTCTGTGACATAGACCCAGACACTTGGCATGATGCCGCCGATGGCGATGATCTGTACTACGCGTACGATCACGAACAACACAGGCGCTAAGATTCCCACTTGTCCATACTGCGGCAAAAAAGCCATCAACAGCGTCATCAAGGCCAAACCGCACAAACTGATCATCAGTGCAGGCTTGCGCCCACGAACATCTCCGTAACGACCAATGACCAAGCCGCCCAAAGGACGCGCCACATAGCCTGCGGCAAACAGCCCAAACAGCTGTAAGCGTGCCAGCCACATATGCTGTGTGTCGCCAAAAAAGATGTGCAAGAGCAGCTCTGACAGATACAAAAATATGGCAAAATCAAAGAAGCCAACAGCAGCGATCAAACTGCTAACGATGGTGGTATCTCGATGCTGCTTGGTAAAAATTTCACTCGATGGCATGATAAACTCGTTTAACATTAAAAACCATGCTCGTGCGCATAGCAGTGCCTATAAGCGCTTAACTGAGCGCAGTCTGCTTGCCGATATGCAAGCTAAGCAGCAATGGGTCAACTGTGCCTGATGGTTATTTTACATATAATTTATACAAAAAACCAGTATTAAGGCTACAAAACATTACAAAAATTGTGGATTAATTGATGGCTATGTCAAACAGGGGATTGACCATAGGATATGTTGACAAGCTAAAAAAACGCATGCAAGACTTGGCAAGCATGCGCCAGATGATAGGGTGAATCAGTTAAAGCAGCCAATCAATAGGCATCCAACCAACGATACCGATAACCAAGCGATCTTTGGTATCCATCCGTGGTTCTTTGGTGTGGATGACGGCTTGACCATCTTCGATGGTATGCCATTCGATGTTGCCAGCATCATTGAGTTTTAGCTCATAAGCTTGATGTGACAGTGCCTCGCTGTTACTTAATGCGCTGTGCAGCTGCTGTGCCAGCTTTTTGTCTTCGATCAAAACGCCAAGCTCGGTATTGATGTTGGCTGAGCGCGGATCGACATTATAAGAGCCGATAAAAACTTGGCTGTCATCGACAGCAAAGGCTTTGGCGTGTAGGCTTGTGGTGGTGTGATGGCGCGTCCGCCAAAAACGATTTTCGTTGTCCTTAGCGCTTTGAGCGCTGGATTTGATTTCAAAGAGCTTAACCCCAGATTTGAGCAGCTCTTTGCGCCAATGGGCATAGCCTGCATGTACGATGCCGACATCAGTGGCATCAAAGGAATTGGTCAAGATGCTTACTTTGACGCCCATCTTGGATAGGGCGCTTAAGGTCTTGACGCCATCTTTAGTGGGTACAAAATACGATGAGATGATGCTTAATTTATCGTGTGGCTGACCGAGTTTATTTTGAAGTTGTGACACTAAATAATCATTAGGATGCGACAGTCCTTTTAGTTTGATGACATCATCAACCATCAGATCGATATTTGTCCAAAAAAACGGCACGCGACTGGCCAAAAGATCCTGCCCGATGGTGGAGTTTTGCATCGCTTGACGATAAGTGCGCAGCGCGCGCTCACTTTCTGAGCTGTTTTTGCTGGCTTTGACTTCATTAAATACAGCGAATTTGACGCCATTTAGGGCATGTTTTTTATCGTCAACCACCAAGGTTTCGATGTCATAAGACAGTGGTGATGACCAATAACTCTCGAAACTGTCTGTAATCTCTGACACCACGCGGCCGATGAGCATGACATCCAGATCAGCAAAGTTATTGACAGGGGCGTTATTTAGGTACTCATTGCCGATGTTTCTGCCGCCGATGACGCTGATTTTATTATCAAAAGTCATGCTTTTATTGTGCATGCGTTTGTTGCTGCGCACAGGGTGTAGCAGATAGTTGACGCTGCGGATGTTGCGATATGCCATCGGATTCATCAGTCGAATGGCGATATTAGGGTGTTTGGCCACGCGCAGCAAGAGCTGATCAAGATCGGGTGAACTGTTGAAATCATCCAATAACAATCGCACGATGACGCCGCGATCGGCCGCCTCCCACAGGTCTTTTAGCATCAGCTGGCCAGCTTCGTCGTTATGCCAGATGTAGTATTGGATGTCGATGCTTTGATTGGCCATGTCGCTCAAGGTACTGCGCGCAGCAAAAGCATTGGCGCCAGTGGCGATGGGGTAGTAACCTGACAGCTCGGGATGGTCGCTGCTTTGGGCATTGATGGCTGAGATTAGCCCGTTGGAGCTTGTGCCTTGTTTGAGCGCTTGATGGCGTTTTTGGACTTCTTCGGTCAGTGCCTGACTTTTTGGTAGATGTGGATTATTTGGCAGGCTTTGGCAGCCAGACATTGCCATCATGGTGGCAAAGGCGCAAATCATCACGGTGAAACGAACATGAATCATCATATGTGGGTGGCCAATAATAAAATAAAAAATTGCCATATCATAGCAAATTTTAGTAGCTAAAAACTGTATGATTTATGAAAATTAATCAAAATTCTAAAAATGCTTTTGGTACAAGCTGATGGCCAATGAACGGATCGGTATATTATCCATCCGATGCTCAGTGCTGACAGATCGATTATGAATAGCAGGCTTTAAGTGCATTTAAAGCATTGGCACAGATATTATAAGCCAGCTTTAAAAAACAGATGCCTAAATCAAAGCATCTGTTATCACGATATAAAAGCATTAAAAACCAAAATCAGCATCAGCGCGAGCATTAGCCGAATGCAGGCGAGCGTCTGGGAATGGCATCCAAAAACTCACGGCGCGCATCATGATTGCTGACAAATTCACCCAGCATACTCGTCGTACGGGTGGTGGATTGTTGCTTACCGACACCACGCATCATCATGCACATATGGCTGGCATCCATCACCACAGCGACACCTCGGCAGCCTGTCAGCTCTTCGATGGCGGTGGCGATTTGTTTGGTCAAGTTTTCTTGGATTTGTAGGCGGCGAGCGTACATATCGACGATGCGTGCGACTTTTGATAGTCCAAGCACTTTACCATTAGGCAAATAGCCGACATGAGCCACGCCATAAAATGGCAACAGATGATGTTCGCACAGTGAATAAAATTCGATATTTTGCACCAAGACTAATTCAGGATTATCTGAGTCAAACACCGCATCGTTGGCGACAGTCACTAGGTCTTGATGATAGCCACGAGTCAAATAGCCAAATGCTTTGGCAGCGCGCATCGGCGTATCAAGCAAGCCATCACGGCTCAAATCCTCACCGGATGCAGCGATGATGTCGGCGTAGTGTGCAGCTAAGGCGTCATAATCAGGCGTAAAATTTAGGGTATCGGAGTTTGACATGAGAATGGTATTGCCGTATTGTCCAAAGGTAAAAAACGCATACTTTACCATAATTTTGGACAATACTTAAGTCAAATCGATAAATTTTGGAAAAATTTATCACTTTTGTGCTTTTGATGGGCTTTGACGATTGATAAGTTTACATTTGTACTTTTTTATCGCATAATTGGATTTTCCGTGTTATAATGAGCCAATTTTTCATCGATAAAGGATCATACCCATGCTACTTAAAGGTCAGCGTTTTGTTGTCACTGGTATCGCCAGTAAACTATCTATCGCTTGGGCGATTGCTGAGAGCTTGCACCGCGAAGGCGCAGAGCTGATTTTGACTTATCCAAATGACAAAATCAAAAAGCGTGTCGATATGGCCGCCGAAGCGTTCAATGCCACTGCAGTGATTGAGTGTGATGTCGCATCAGATGCCTCTATCGCAGCGTGCTTTGAAGAGGTCGCTAAACACTGGGGTAATGGCGATGATCGCGGTGTCAATGGTATCGTACACGCCATTGGCTTTGCACCAGCAGATCAGCTGGATGGTGATTTTACCAATGCGACCACGCGTGAAGGCAGCCAGATCGCCCACGACATCTCAAGCTACAGCTTTGTGGCGCTTGCCAAGGCGGGTCGTGAGCTGCTTGCTGCTCGTCAAGGTTCGCTATTGACCCTGACTTATGAGGGCAGCATCTCAGTACTGCCGAACTACAATGTCATGGGTATGGCAAAAGCCAGCCTAGAAGCATCAGTACGCTACCTAGCATCATCACTCGGTGGTGAAGGCATCCGTGTCAATGCCATCAGTGCAGGCCCAATCCGCACCTTAGCAGCCAGCGGTATCAAGTCATTCCGCCGTATGCTCGATGTCAGCGAAAAAATCGCACCGCTACAACGCAATGTCAGCCAAGAAGAAGTGGGCAACGCTGCCTTATTCTTGTTATCACCTTGGGCGAGCGGTGTGACAGGCGAGATTTTGTTCGTTGATGCAGGCTTTAATACTGTCGCCATCAGTGAGCAAATCATGGCGATGGCCTCTGATGAAGAATAAACAAGTTGCTATCAGATTCCTTAACTGGCCAATCATCGCGGTGATGCTGTAAATAATTCACCTAGCTTTGGCCATCACCGCTGAATTGGGCGATGGATCAGACCGAATGTTGCCGTATGGGTAGCGTTCGGTTTTTTATGTTTTATTGATTGCGATCAGCCTGATTGTACAGGCTTGGCTTTTCGTTGTGCCTGTTTTTTGGTATCATAGACGCATCTTATGGCCTTGAGACTTGATTATGAATAAACCTTTTTTGATTGCACCGTCGATTTTGTCGGCAGATTTTGCGCGACTTGGCGAAGAGGTGCAGGCGGTCATCGATGCTGGTGCTGATGTGGTGCATTTTGATGTCATGGACAATCACTATGTCCCAAATCTAACTTTTGGCGCGATGATTTGCCAAGCCTTAAAGGACTATGGCATCAAAGCGCCGATTGATGTGCATTTGATGGTGTCGCCAGTGGATCGGATGATTGAAGAGTTTTTAAAGGCAGGCGCGGACATCATCACATTCCATCCTGAGGCGAGCGACCACATTGATCGCAGTCTGCAGCTGATCAAAGACGGCGGCGCTAAGTGCGGCTTGGTGTTTAATCCTGCAACCCCGCTGCATTATTTGGATTATACCTTGGATAAGGTGGATCAGATCCTCTTGATGAGTGTCAACCCTGGATTTGGTGGCCAAAAATTCATCGATAGCACATTAGATAAGCTAACAGCCGTGCGCAAACTGATCGATGACAGCGGTCGTGATATTCGCCTAGAAGTCGATGGCGGTGTCAATGTGGCGAACATTCGTGCCATTGCCGAGGCTGGTGCTGATATGTTCGTGGCAGGCAGTGCGATCTTTAATCAGCCAGATTATCAGACAGTAATCGATGCCATGCGTGCTGAATTGGCCAAGGTGGCACGCTGATGACCGTCATTGATCCCAACAGCCACACCCCGTCAACTAAGTCATCGGCCAAGCCATCTGGTGTCGTGCCAATGGCGGTGACCATTGGACTGTGCATCGCCTCGATCGTGCTGAGCGGTGCAGGCTATGTGTTTCGCTTGGCATTCGGTGATGCGCCAGCCGAGGTGCTGCGCCATGCTGCGGTGGTGATGCCCGCTTTTATCATCGGCATCCCTGTGCTAATTTGGCTTGGGGCGATGCTGCTTAATAAAATGGGCAAGGCGCATATTCATCCCAGAAATGCCCTGACGCTGGGCTGGCTGCTGTCCACCGTGGCGTTATTGTCAATCATGGGAGTGTACAGCTGATGATCCAGAACTTAATACCCGATGCCATCACACCCAAGGACATTCCAAAGGGGCTGATTTTTATTTTGATCGTCTGCTGCTTACTCATCGGTCTGTCTGGGCTGCGCTATGGCGGTCTTGAGGGCTGGCTGCATGTGCTGGAGAATTGGCTGATTAGTCTTGTCATCATTCCTGCGTGTACGGCGCTCGTGGCGGCGCCCATCAAGTGGCGAGATCGCAGCTTTGATATGCGCATGGCGTATTATTTGGGGATGTTTGTGGCATTTTTATTTATGATGGCAAAGCTGCGCTACTGGCGTTGATGGCTTATGACTTGAAAATCAGCCACATGATGCCATATACATAGCATAACCATAATAATGAGTAGTACGCACAATGACCGATCAAATTTCCCATGCGCTTGAAAACTGGCAAACGATGAGCATCGCTGAGCGCCTGTCGTTTGTCGATGACTTGATGTATCATGCCTCTGACGACGATGAGACGCTGAGCGTGTTGCATGAGCTGTTCTTTAAAGAGGTGAATAGCCGCGCCGATGAAGAGGTCATCGATGCATTGGCAGTGGCCATTTCTCAGTGCATGGATCCACAGATGGTGGCGCAGTTGGCTGAGCAGATTGGTCAGACGCTGGGATTTGAGTTGTCTGAAGAGTTAAGCGATGGACTGGCCAAGCGCATCACTGGCCACAAGACCTCATCCACCGATGAGTTTGAACCTGCGACCAATCCCCCCAAAAAACGTCGCATCCGTAAAAGTGCCACGACAGATGAAGAAAAGATCGATCAGCCCAAACGCCGCCGTAAGCCAAAAAGCAAAGCTGCCAAGCAAGGTGAGTTCGTCCAAGAAACTCTACTGGAGTTCATCGAAGAGCCGTCGGGTGCGATGACCCTGCGCGAAGTGGGCAATGATGAGCCGCTGGTGAGCATCGCATTTTCTGCTCAAGTCAAAGACATGCTCGGCGACGATGTGCGCATGGTGGGACAGGCGATGATTCATGCAGCGATCAGTAGCGTTGTGCAGCGCCAGTCGAATTTTTGGCATGCGCATGTCTATGATGAAGAACCTGCGCACTATAGCTGATCGAGGTGCTAAATTGACGGTATATGTTTGCAGCTAATCTTGCGATAAAGCCAGTATGATTAGCTGGCTAATGATGCCATCGGTTGCCAGTCTGAGTTAGCTCAAGTTTCAGCTGGGCCATTTATCTGATATTTTAAAGTTTGCAAAAGTCGTCGTGATGGCGGCTTTTTTGTTGGTTGCGATCATTTTTTCAAATTATCAATGAACTTGCCTGTATGGGCTATCGCCTGATAAATCGCTGATCACTGATAATGACATCAACCGCCATATCCCATGGCTGTCTGGGCAGGCTTGGCACAATTTGAAAATCATAGCACCATGCCACTTTTAGGCAGTCGGTGGTGCGCGCAAAAGTGCGATCATAATAGCCACCGCCCATGCCTAAGCGTACGCCTGTCAAATCCGCCACCACCACAGGACAAATGATGGCATCCATTTGTGCAGCCGCCAAGATAGGCTTGGTGACAGGCTCGTACATGCCCAAGCGGTGTTTTTTTAGCGGTGTTTGGTTAAGATTTCCATGAATCGGCGCAAAGCTTAGCGGCTGCTCTGAAGTGGTGATCGGCAAATACGCCTGATGGCCGCGTCTTTGGCAAAAACTAACAATCCCATCAGTCGGCAGCTCTCCAAATCCAGCCAAATAAAAGCCAATGTTTGCGCCTTTGGGTAATAGATCATCCAGTTTGATTAATTGTCTCATCGCTGCTTGGGCTGCCTGATGGCGCTGCCGATCACTCAATGCGCGGCGTGTGCGACGCATCAGTTTGCGATAGTCACTTGGGCTGGGCGCAGGTTTGATAGAATTTTCCATGAAAAATACAGCGTCTGTTGATATTGAATGTTAATGGCAGGGATGTTATGCTAAACACAATAGCATAAGCCGCCGAGCAGCCACAGGCTTAATTGATGGTGAATAGAGTACCACAGTCGCATCACAGCCGCAAGTAAGGTGATGGCTAGGCAGGATCATACCAACAAAGACTACTGATGCTGATAATCTAAGGTTAATAACCATAATAAACACACAGACAACAAGGAGGAATCATGCGCCAAGAAAAAGACACCATGGGCGAGGTTTTGGTGCCAGATGAGGCCTATTGGGGCGCACAGACTCAGCGCAGCTTAATGAATTTTAAAATCGGTGATGAGACACTGCCCATCGCTTTGATCCATGCGATGGCACTGGTCAAAAAAGCCGCAGCCATCACCAATGCCAAGCTTGGACGCATTACCAATGCAGAATCTGCTATGATCATCGATGCTGTCGATGCGCTGCTGACGGGTGATTATGATGACCAATTTCCACTCAAAGTGTGGCAGACAGGCTCAGGCACTCAATCAAACATGAACATCAATGAAGTCATCGCCAATCTGGCCAATGAGCGCCAAGGTCAGCCCAAAGGCAGCTACCAGCCCATCCATCCCAACGATCATGTCAATCACGCGCAATCAACCAATGACAGCTTTCCTACCGCCATCCGTGTGGCAGCGGTGATTGAGATTCATCGGCATCTATTGCCCGCGATCGAATCGCTCAGACAGATGCTGTGCACTCATGCCGACGCTTTTGATGACATCGTTAAAGTCGGTCGCACACACCTACAAGACGCCACACCTTTGACGCTAGGTCAGGAGTTTAGTGGCTTTGTGATGCAGCTGGATTATGGTATAGAACGCATCCATATGGCGTTACAGGGGCTGTATCAGCTGCCATTGGGTGGTACGGCGGTGGGGACGGGCTTGAACAGCCATCCTGATTATGCCAAGCTATCTGCACAGACTTTGGCTAAGCTGACTGGATTTGACTTTCAGACTGCGCCGAATAAATTTGAGGCTTTGGCGGCGCGTGATGCCGAGGTGTTTGCCTCGGGCGCGCTAAAAACTTTGGCAGCCAGCCTAAATAAGATCGCCAATGACATCCGCTGGCTGGCGTCAGGGCCGCGCTGTGGTATTGGCGAGATTTTTATTCCTGAAAATGAGCCTGGCTCATCGATCATGCCTGGTAAGGTCAATCCCACTCAGTGCGAGGCCTTAACGATGGTGGTCGCTCAGGTGTATGGCAACGATGCCACGATCGCGATGGCAGGCGCATCGGGTAATTTTCAATTAAATGTCTATATGCCTGTGATCGCCTACAATCTGCTGCAGTCGATCCGTCTGTTGGCTGATGGCATCAATAGCTTTAATGAACATTGTGCCATCGGCATTCGCCCAAATCTTGATAAAATCGCTGATTATCTACAAAACTCATTGATGCTCGTGACCGCGCTCAATCGCCATATTGGTTATGAAAACGCTGCCAAGATCGCCAAAACTGCGTATCAAAATGATCAATCACTTAAGCAAGCAGCGCTGGCGCTTGGGTTATTGGATGAGGCGCAGTTTGATGCCATTGTTCGCCCCGAGCAGATGACTGCACCACGCTGAAAATAAGCTGCGATCTGATGCCAGATCACATCGCAGCTTATATCAAGGTTGAAAAAAAACCGCATTTTGGCGATAATAGCCTATTTGTTGATGAAATAACCATCATGACTGCCAAAACCCATCCGCCCAAAATCCAAAATCAGGTAGCTCAGACCCACGCCACCCAGCCAAAAGCTGTCAAGAGCAAAGCCACCAAAGCCAAAAAACCACGGCAATCCCAAGAAGACATCGCTGCCAACCAATTTTTAAAATCATTTTTTAAACCCTATAAAAATAGGCTGAATCTGGCACGAGTGTGTGATGTCATTATGGTATTGCTCTTGATGGTGCAGGCGTGGATTTTGGTGTTGATTTTTGATGGCTGGTTGCTGCCGTTTTTGCCACAGTTTGCCAATCATGATGCGATGGCGACATCTATATTGCCAGTGTATTTGGTAGCACTCGTTGGGGTGATGGCGCTGCGGGCGTTTGTCGCTTATATTAAAGATGTGCAGCTAAGTCGCGTCGGCGTGCATGCTGCTGGTCGTGCGCGATCGTTATTGCTGACTAAGCTGGGTGAAATGGGTTTGGCTCGAAGATTTTTTGGGCCTGATGGCGCGCTGGCTAGCAAGATCATTGATGAGCCTGAGCATTTGGTGGGCTATGCTCGTTTTGAGGTTCAAAAAACCACGGCGGTACTCACACCGATTTTATTGGCGATTTGTATTGCTTTTTTTAATGGCACTGCGGCACTGATTTTGCTCATGACCGCGCCTTTGGTGCCGATCTTTATGGCGCTGATTGGGGTGGCGACTTCACGAAAAAGCCGCGAGCAGATGGATGCGATGGCACAGCTTGGCGGGCGGTTTTTTGATTGGATTCGCGGCATCAATACTCTATCGCGAGTGGGTGCTGTCGATATTGCGGTGTCGGACATCGCAAACAGCAGTGAAAATTATCGCAAAAAAACCATGGCGGTACTGCGCATCGCATTTTTAAACAGTGCGGTATTGGAGTTTTTCTCAGCATTGTCGATCGCTTTGGTTGCGGTGTATTTGGGCTTTGGCTTGATTGGCATTTTGCCATGGCGTGCAGGCGAGGTCATCACAAACTATGGTGCTGCACTGATGATATTGCTTTTGGTACCTGAGTTTTATGCGCCGCTGCGTCGGTTGGGTGCGGAATATCACATCAAAGGCCAAGCCGTTGGCGCTGCCAAAGCGATGGTCGCGATGCTAGATTTTAAACAGCCTCAAAGCGGTACAAAGCAGCTGGATATCACGGGTGCTGCAGGTTTTGAGTTGCAAAAAGTTGCTGCATTTGGTGAAGATGGTCGCATCCGCTTGGCACCGACGACACTTTCATTTGCTGCGGGCAAATCTACGCTGCTGCGAGGCGAAAGCGGCTCTGGCAAATCCACTGTGCTGCAGATTTTGCTCGGATTTGGTCAATACACTGGCACCATCGCCATCAAAGATGCTGCTGGCTGCCATGATTATCACACACTGGATTTGACCTATCTGCGTCGCCAATTTGGTTATTTGGCGCAAACCCCAGCGCTATTGCCAATCAGTATTGCTGATAATCTGCGCTTGGCTAAGCCTGATGCCAGTGAAGATGAACTGATCGATGTGCTGCAAGCTGTCGGTCTATGGCCATTGATCAAGCAGCTGCCAGCACAAATGCAGGCGGTACTTGGTGAGCGCGGCAGTGGACTATCAGGCGGTCAGGCACATCGTTTGGCGATCGCACAGCTGTTGCTCCAAGATGCCAAAGTTTGGCTGCTTGATGAGCCAACCGAACATTTAGATGCAGATACAGCCGCTGCCATCACTGCGTTATTATTTGAATTATCACAGGATAAAACTGTGATCTGGATCAGTCATGAAGAGGGCATGGAGGCCAAATTTGACGCTGTGTATCAGCTGGGAGTAAGCAATGAAAACCAATGAGCCATTTAAACTTTGGCAGCTGATCAGCCCTCAGCTTTGGGTATGGATGGTGGCATGGCTGCTTGGACTGCTGACCGTTTGGTCAGTGCTGGGACTGTCGATGGTGTCAGGCTGGTTTGTGACCATGTCAGCGGTGGCAGGACTGGTCGCGGCTGGCAGTCATGCCTTCAACTATATGGTGCCAGCAGCGGTAATCCGAACCTTTGCCATCATTCGTACTTTGTCGCGTTATGGCGATCTGATGGTGTCTCATCATGCCGTCTTTGGGCTGCTAAAGCAGTTGCGCGTGCGATTTTTTGAGTCGTGGGCGCGGCTTGATTTTGTAGATCGCAACAGCCAAGGCCAATCGAGCAGCCAAAAAATGCATCGCTTGGTCAAAGACATTGATGTGCTAAATGAATTTGTATTGCGCTTTATCAGCCCTTGGGTGATGGCAGTTGGGTCGCTGCTCTTGGTGTCATCGGTCGTGCTTTGGGTGCTGCCTCAGGCTTGGTACAGCTTGGGTTTGGTGATGCTCTGTTTACTGATAGCGGCCACTGCCATCCATCGCGGCAAAAAACTTGCCGAAAGCGAAAGCCAGCTGATTGAGACGCGAAAAGCCAAGCTTTTAGATACTTTACCTGCGCTGACTTCTTTGCTGATTTGGCATCGCTGGGATGCACAGGCAGATCATCTTAAGACACTCGATGAGACGCAGTCTGCACTGACAGAATCTGCACATCGTCTTCGCCATGTCAGTGCGCTGTTGATTCAGATTTGTTTGTCTTTGTCACTGGTGCTGTTATTATGGGCGGCAGGATTATTTTTGCAGCACAGTCAGATTACGCCATTTGCCATTGATACGCTTAATCAGCCGATAATGAGTTCGGCGGTGATTTTGGCGGTATTTTTGGGGATGGTTGGATTGTCAGAATTTATCCAAAATCTTGTGGCAGAGCCATTGGCATTGGGTCGCAGTCAGGTGGCCAAACAGCGGCTTAATGACATGTTGCAGCAATCTGCTGCCAAGGTGCAGCTTCCCTTGGCTGGCGAAAAAAACCTCGCCCTAAAGCTTGATGAAGTCAGCGTCAAGGCACCAAATGCTCTGATCGGCGCCAGCGGACTGACGGCGCATATTGGCTCAGATCGTCCATGCTTGGTGGTGGGGCCTTCTGGCGCTGGCAAATCAACACTGCTGCAGACATTGGCAGGTGAGCATGCATTGATATCAGGCTCGATGCAGTTGATCAACGATGGCGCGGCTGTCGATTGGCAGACGGTGGATTTTGGTAACCGACTGGGGTTTCTGGGTCAGACGGTGGATATTTTTGATCAGACTTTGGCGGATAATCTGCGCATCGCCAAGCCCGATGCCAGTGATGATGAGTTGTACGCGGTGCTAGAGCGCGTGAATTTATCAAGCTGGCTGCAAGCTCAGCCAAAGGGTCTGGCAACCGCGCTTGGCGAGTATGGCATGGCGGTATCTGGTGGTCAGGCGCGGCGCATTGCGTTGGCTCGGCTGTTGTTGTCACCTAAGGCTGTATTACTGCTTGATGAGCCCTTTGCAGGATTGGATGCGCTCAGCAGACAAAAGGTCTGGCAAAGTCTTGTGGATGCCCAGCGCTCTGGACAAATCGGTATTTTAATGATTTCAACGCATCAGCTGTGGCATGAGATGGGCGAAGTTCAACTGCTAAATATTGAACCCAAGCACATCAGCGATCATTGATGGTACAAACTGCCATCGATTAATGCCTGATAAGCGGCAAGCGTGCCACTCACCATATCATCGATTTCATAAGCGCGTGTCATCGCAGGCGGTATTTGGTTCGATAATAAAAACTTCACGGATTTACACAAGGCGAGGGCGGTCTGCTCTTTGACCAGACCTTGAGGATACAGATCGCCCAAGATATCCGCATACGCTCCCTTAGCCCAGCCCACCACAGGTGCCCCAAGGTGGATGGCTTGAAGGACGGTCATCCCGATACTTTCGGGGCGATTGGCGAGCGCCAACACCACATTGGCCGAGGACAGCCATTCGCGCATGTCGGGTGGATTTTTGCCAACAAAAGACACCCTGTCTTGTAAAGATAACGCATGCAATCTTTGGACAAATTCTTCATAAGCTACGCAGTGTTGGGTGCGTGAATTGGGATCATCATCCATGATGATGGCATGTAGTTTTGGGAATTTTTCTTGCAGATTGCCTAATATATCTACTAGCCATTCTTGACCGTATTCAGGGCCGATGGGTGTGGGAAAAACAAGCCATTTTTTATGCTCAAGCTCAGGATGCTGCGCAAAACTCTGATGCAGCCAATGTACCGATGAGTGATGGCGGTAGGGATACTTGCGCACATCGACGCCACGAGGTACGCAAATCAGCTTAGGTAGGCTGCCAGCTTTTAAGTTTTTTTCATCTGCATATTTTAAAAATATTTTTTCAAAATGCTTGTGAATGCTATTTGAGGCGCTGATGAATAAATCTGCCTCAAACAGTGCTTTGGCATAAGAATTGAGTGGATAAAACCCGTATAAGCTTGAGACGATCTTGGGTCTTTTATCTTTTGGATAAGGACGCAGCGCCCAATGTAGCACCCAAGCTGGCGTGCGAGAATGCACATGGATGATGTCTGGCTGATGTTTATTGATCAGCCGCCTTAGGGCTGGGACTTGCAAAAGCGCCCACCAGCTTTTTTTGGGCATCGGCAGCTGATAATATTTGGCACCATCACGCACCAGCCGAGTGACAAGCTTGCTGTCTTCATTTGCACTACCGATGATGATGGATTCATGACCTGCTTTGATCAGGGCGTGCGAAATCGGATAAATCCCCCGTTCGGATTCATCGTGCTTAAGCGATGATGACAGCTGCAGTACTTTCATTGGCTTATCTTATTGATTTTTCAAAAATTCTAATAAATTTGCCACATGTTCTTTGGCTTTGACATTACGAAAACTACCAATCATTGCGCCGTTTTTATCATAAACAAAAGTCGAACGCACCACGCCCAGATGCGTCTTGCCGTACATCATTTTTTCTTGGATGACATCAAAGTGCTGACACAAACGCTCATCAGTATCGCTGATCAGATCAATCGCCAAAGATTGCTTATGAATAAAGTTTTGATGCGATTTGACGCCATCTCGTGAGACACCGATGACTCGATAGCCAAGCTTGGCGATTTCATCAAAATTCGCCGTAAAATCAGTCGCTTGTACTGTACATCCTGCGGTGCTGTCTTTTGGATAAAAATACAACACCAAGCCTTGATTATTATCTTTGATGAGCGTGGATAGATTGACACTTTGCACATCGCCTGTGGCACTGACCAGCTCAAACGATTCGTTGGGTAGGTTGATTTGTTCTTGGGAATTTTTTAGCATCTGATATCCTTGACATTGATCATAAATTTATGAGAGTGGCAGTTATTTTACCAAAATTTTCACCACAAATACCATCAAAAGCCATATTTATGAGCAATTCTTTGATAATTGATACAGATTTTTGTAAATTTGTTATCTTTTATTTGCTGTTTTGACCCATTTTACGGTAAAATTATCTATTTTTATCATAGGATGTGTTAAGCGATTATCACATCTATTTTTTTATAAAACCTAAAGTCAATATTGATAAATATTGGTAAAATGCACCGCCAATCGCATGGTAACTGCATTGGTGATTATTGCGTGGATTGATTATGTCTTTATCTTCATTTTTTCAACTGTCTGAGCGTGGCTCAAGCGTACGCACTGAAGTCATCGCAGGTCTGACGACATTTTTGGCAATGGTGTATTCTGTCATCGTCGTGCCAAATATGCTGTCGCAAGCAGGATTTCCTGCTGAATCGGTATTTATCGCTACCTGTCTGGTGGCAGGCTTGGGCTCGATTTTGATCGGTCTGTGGGCAAATGTGCCGATGGCGATTGGTTGTGCGATTTCTTTGACTGCGTTTACGGCGTTTAGCTTGGTGCTGGGTCAGGGTGTGAGCATTCCTGTGGCACTTGGAGCGATTTTCTTGATGGGTGTGGTGTTTAC
The DNA here is from genome assembly GCF_002894025.1 of Moraxella sp. RCAD0137. Taxonomy (NCBI): domain Bacteria; kingdom Pseudomonadati; phylum Pseudomonadota; class Gammaproteobacteria; order Moraxellales; family Moraxellaceae; genus Moraxella; species Moraxella sp. RCAD0137. The sequence goes on along the minus strand of NZ_LTCC01000001.1, from coordinate 147,110 downwards.
CTTGATTTCGGTAACGGGCATCCGTGCGTGGATTTTAAAGAATCTGCCAGCATCCATCGCGCATGGTGCAGGGATTGGTATCGGTCTGTTTTTGCTATTGATCGCTGCCAATGGCGTGGGCTTGGTCGTTGGTAATGATGCAGGCTTGCCTGTCAAGATGGGTGAATTTACTTCATTGCCTGTACTGATGTCGCTCGTTGGTTTGGCGGCGATCATTGGCCTTGAAAAGTTGCAAATCAAAGGCAGTATCCTATGGGTAATCATCGCCATCACCATCATTGGTCTTATCTTTGATCCGAATGTGAAATTTGACGGCAATGTCCTAAAAGTGCCAAGCTTTGGCGCTGAGTCACTGTTTATGCAGATGGATGTGATGGGTGCGTTGAACGCTGCGATTTTGCCTGTGGTATTTGCACTGGTGATGACAGCGATTTTTGATGCGACAGGTACGATTCGTGCGGTAGCAGGTCAGGCAAATCTGTTGGATAAAGATGGTCAAATCATCAATGGCGGCAAGGCACTGACTTCTGACTCGATGAGCAGTATGCTATCAGGTATCTTTGGTACTGCACCTGCTGCGGTGTATATTGAGTCGGCAGCAGGTACGGCTGTCGGTGGCAAGACTGGCTTGACAGCGATTGTCGTTGGTGTGCTGTTCTTGCTCATGCTGTTTTTCCAGCCGCTGGCGTTCTTGGTGCCAGGATATGCCACAGCACCTGCGCTGATGTATGTGGGTCTGCTGATGTTGAGCAATGTCTCAAAGCTTGACTTTGATGACTTTGTCGGTGCGATGAGTGGTCTTGTGTGTGCGGTGTTTATCGTTTTGACTGCGAATATCGTGACAGGAATTATGCTTGGCTTTGGCGCTTTGGTGCTGGGTCGTGTGATTAGTGGTGAGTTTAATAAACTTAATATCGGCACGGTGCTGATCGCCATTGTACTGGTGGCGTTTTATGCGCTTGGGTATGCGATCTAATCAGCCTGAATGCCAAAATCCCCATCGACTCAATAATCGGTGGGGATTTTTTGTGGTTATCTGATGATTAAGCCAAATAAAAGTGGGTGATGCTTAACCAATCATCCCAATCAATTCTGCCTTTACTGCTTGATAATAGGCATCATCATCCGTTAGTGTCGTATCCAGCCAAGCACCATCCACCGCATAACGCACAATGCTAAGCTTGGTATCACTGTCTGTATGGGCAAATTGACGCAGTTTTTGGCCAAGCCAATCATTCCACTGTGATTGCATCTGAGCATCACCATTGATCGCACGAATCAAGCCTGCCCACTCGCTTTTTAGCCCGATATCATCATTATCAAACATCACATTGACATAAGCACGGCTAAAACAGCCTGCCACCTGACCTGTCTGCTCAATCTGCTGTAAAATCGCTGTGTTCAACTGTGCGATAAATAGCCCAATCACTGCTGCAATCAGCTCATCTTTATTTTTAAAATGATGAAACAATCCGCCTTTACTGGTGCCTGCTGCATCAGCGACTTTTTGGATGGATAAATTGGCAATGCCATCCTTGATCATCAAATCTTTGGCGGCACTGATGAGCTGATGACGCAGCTGTTCGGGGTTGTTTTTGCGTTTTTTTGGGGTGGTGTCTGTGTCAGCGGTCTGTAGGTGTGTGATGTCAAATAAATCGTTCATAGGGAGTCTTGAGTTCGATGGATTAATGGGTGGAATTTGAAAACACATTCATCACCACCACGCCTGTGATGATGAGAATGATGCCGATGATGGCTGGCAAATCCAGTGATTGCTTAAGTACTGTCACGCCGATGATGGCTGTCAGTACGATGCCCACGCCTGACCAGATGGCATAGGTGATACCTAGCGGAATGGTCTTGACCACTTGGGAGAGTAAATAAAAAGCGATGGCAAAGCATACAAGCGTCACCGCGGTCGGAATCGGCTTACTAAAGCCATCGGATTTTGCCAAAAAAGTCGAGCCTGTGACTTCGGTCACGATAGCACAAGCAAGCAGGGCATAAGCAGTTAGGGTTGTATTCATCATTTTTCAAATAAAAACCAACTGGTCGGTATTTTATTAAAATCAACTCGATTTTGCAAGTATTTATTTTTTGATGCGTAAATTTATCTGCAATCGATGGAATACCCAATTATAAAATATGGTACAATAAAGGATATACTGGCTGATATGGAGTTTGAAATGTCTGATAATAAAAAAATCCCCCATGTGCTGATGATCTTAGACGGCATTGGCCATCGCGAAGATCCGCGAGATAATGCTGTGCTTGCTGCTAATACACCGAATTTGGATACGCTCATTGCCACTTGTCCAAATGGGCTAATTTCAGGTTCTGGTATGGATGTGGGCTTGCCTGATGGCCAATTTGGCAACTCAGAAGTCGGCCACATGAATTTGGGTGCTGGGCGTATTTTATTCCAAGATTCAACTCGCATCATGAATGAGATTGACACGGGTGAATTTTTTAAAAATCCTGCACTAACCGAAGCTGTACAGGCAACGATTGAGAATGAAGGTGCGGTGCATATCTTGGGTCTGTTATCTGATGGCGGTGTGCATGCACATATCGATCATATCAAGGCGATGGCTAAGCTTGCTTTGGCTGAAGGGGCGATGCAAGTTTTTATCCATGCTTTCTTAGATGGCCGTGATACGCCACCAAAATCCGCCGAAGGCTATGTGGCAGACCTTGAAAATTATTTAGCCGATATTAATAATGAATACGAAGGCGATGCCAAAATTGCCAGCGTCATTGGCCGCTTTTATGCGATGGATCGTGACAAGCGTTGGGATCGGGTCGAAGCCTGCTTTGAGCTATTGACAGAGGGCAAATCGGAGCGCACAGCAGAGACCGCATTACAAGCGATTGAGATGGCCTACGCTGCTGGCGAAACCGATGAATTTATCCAAGCGACATTCATCGATGAAGACGGCGTGATTTGTGATAATGATGGCGTGGTCTTTATGAATTTCCGTGCTGATCGCGCGCGTGAGATCAGTTTGGCATTTGTTGATGCTGATTTTGATGGCTTCGATCGTCACATCACACCCCAATTATCTGCATTTGTCATGTTGACCAAATATTCAGATGAGCTTGAAAATAACCCCAAAACAAGCATTGCTTATGAGCCAACAAGCCTAGCCAATACTTTGGGTGAATATTTAGAAAAACTGGGTAAAACCCAGCTGCGCATCGCCGAAACCGAAAAATACGCACATGTCACTTTCTTCTTTAGTGGTGGCCGTGAAGCGCTGTTTGATGGCGAAGATCGCATTTTGGTGAACAGTCCTGATGTCAAGACTTATGATCTGAAACCTGAGATGAGTGCTTTTGAAGTGACCGAAAAACTAAACGCTGCCATTGACTCAGGCAAATATGATGTACTGATTATCAACTATGCTAATGGCGATATGGTGGGGCATTCAGGGGTGTTTGATGCAGCGGTCAAAGCCGTCGAAGCGGTGGATACTTGCATCGGTGAAGTGGTGAAGCGCGTGCGTGCGATGGGCGGCCATCTGCTCATCACTGCCGATCATGGCAACTGTGAGCAGATGCAAGATTATGACAGTGGTCAGGTGCATACGCAGCATACCACTGAACTTGTGCCATTTATCTATGTCGGTGATAAGTCGGTGAGTGTGCGTGATGGTGGCAAGCTGTGCGATGTATCGCCGACCATTTTACATCTGATGGGTATTGATAAGCCAAGCGAGATGACGGGCAGCAGTCTGTTGATTGATTGATCCATCATTGAATTTCGGTGAATTAAATTGATATGATAAAACTTATTTTGATCGCATCCATCGTGATGGGGGTGAGCAGCTCAGCGCTCGCCAATACCCCTGTGCTGCCTGCTCAAGACACCCAAATCGCTGAGTCTCATGACTCACCCGCCCTAGAGGCCTTGGAGGTGCAGCCGAATCCACTGTATGGCATTGATGGTCTGCACTCAGGCAGAGTACCTTTAAATACCATCAGTCCGACCACGCTAAAGACCTTTGTGCAGGCGGTTGATCTGATGCGTCGCGAGTACATTGAGCCTGTGGATGATGAAATGCTGTTTTTTCATGCGATCAATGGCATGCTCAGTCGTATCGATCGCAATGCTGAGTTTTTGGATGCTGAAGCTTTTGCCAATCTGAGCTCTTTTACTACAGGTACCGTCGCTGGCGTCGGGCTAAAAGCATCCTTTGAGACCAAAGATGCGCACTGGGTGGTGACAGAGGTGCAAAGCGACTCACCTGCCAAAACCGCAGGCATCGCAGTCGGGGATTATTTGCATCAAATTGGTGAGATCAAAGTCACCCAAGCACAAAGCGCAAATGACATTTCTCAGCTGTTAAATGGTATTTTGGGCAGCAGTGTCGATGTCACATTCTCCAAGGCAGGGCGCTCAAAACAAACGGTCAATTTGCTACGCAACCAGCCCCAAAAAAGTAATATCGAAGCGTATGTCCAAAATGGCATTGCAGTCATCAAATTGCCTGTTTTTCAGAACAACACTCGCCAAGACATCATCAATCATTTAAGCGGCTTTGAAAATCAGATTCAAGGCGTGGTGCTGGATCTGCGCAATAATCCAGGCGGTGTGCTTGATGCAGCGGTTGAGGTGGCATCCTTATTCATGCGAAAACAGGTCATCACTCAAGTAAAAAACCGCAATGGCATTGAGCGCGTCCTAGAAACTCAAGGTTCGCCACTCTTGGAGTCGGTGCCTGTCATCGTCCTACAAAATCGCTATTCGGCGTCGGCAGCAGAAGTGCTTGCCAGTGCATTACAAGCGCACGAGCGAGCGCTGATTGTCGGTGAGACCAGTTATGGCAAAGGCTCGGTGCAGTCGGTGATCCCAATTGGCAACAACCAAGGGATCAAACTGACCACAGCATATTATCTGACCCCCAAAGGTGAGATGATTGATAAAATCGGTGTCGAACCCGATGTTAAATTGGATTCTGAAGATGACAAAGGCACCGCCAACTGGCTGCAGATGAGCCTAAATTTGATGGAGCAGACCAAATCCAGCACAGATCGCTGAGTTTGAGTCAATTTTATTGGTCAAACCAATTAGAAATCATGACAACCAAAAAAAGTGCACAGCTTATCAGCATGATGCGCTTTTTGGGGTTAAAGAAACAAACAAGATCAGTTGGCTTGTACCAACCCATGTCGAATTGCCAGATGCGTTAGCTTAACATCGCTGTCCACGCCCAATTTCTCAAAAATCCTATAACGATAAGTATTCACCGTCTTAGCGCTAACGAACAGCTGATCGGCGATCTGCTGGGTGCTTTGGCAATTAACCACCATCATCGCCACTTGCTTTTCACGCTCTGATAGCGCATCAAAGGGCGATTCGGCTTGCTCACCAAGCACTGTCTCGGCCAGTTGCGCGGCGACATCGTGGCTAAAATAGCGCGCGCCTGCGTGTACTTTTTTGATGGCGCGGATCATCTCATCAAGCGGTGTGCCTTTGGTGATATAGCCATTAACGCCTGCTTTGAGCAGCATCGAGGGATAAGGCTGGGCGGATAAGCCTGATACCGCCAAAACTTTGATGGCAGGGTTAAACTGCTTGATGCGCCGTGTGGCTTCGACGCCATCGATGTTGGGCATATTGACATCCAAAAGCACCACATCTGGCATCAGTGCGCGCACCTTCATCACCGCGCTGTCGCCATCAACTGCCTCACCGATCACCTCGATTTCATGATCGTCATCGAGCATGCGCGTAATGCCCATTCTCACCAAATCGTGGTCATCGGCGACCAAAACCTTTATGCTCATGTGCTGCCTATTCGAATATTTTTAGCTGTGCATATTGTAACAAATAATCAATCATCTGTCGCTCATTATATATAAGAAATTGGCGATGGTCATGCTGATTGTGCATAAAGTCTTAATGCTAACAGCATAAAAAAAGAGCCTAAGCAATGCTTAGACTCTGGCATCTGTAACAGATTAGCCTTTTAGTGCTTTCACAGCAGCATTTAGGCGGCTCTTATGACGAGCAGCTTTATTTTTGTGGATGATGCCTTTGTCAGCCATACGATCGATGACTGGCACAGCTTTGTTATAAGCTTCGGTCGCCAATTCGTATGATTTGGCTTCGATTGCAGCATTAACGCGCTTGATATAAGTGCGTACCATTGAGCGTTGTGATGCATTGTGCTGACGACGCTTGGTGTTTTGACGAGCGCGTTTGCGAGCTTGTGCTGAGTTTGCCATAGGATAAATCCTTAAAAATGAAAAAATTAAATAATAAAAAGTGGGTGTAATGCGTGTGAGGAGGCGCATTACTTGGACAATATAACGGCATATCATACCAAAATATTGAACATACGACAATATAAAAATAAAATTTTTATTGATAAATCTCACAATTGCGCTTGGATGGGTGATTTATAAAAATTTTATGCTAAAATAGGCTTTTGGGCAAAGAAGCATCCTCCCGGATTTTGGCCGATAGGTAGGTTCTGCATGAGTAATGATCGATGAAAACCAAAGCTATTATAATTGGTGGTTCAAGCCGAGTCGGGCAAGCACTCGCGCGCGAACTGGCACTCATTTATGAGACGGTGATTTTGATCACGCGCACTCAGCCGCGCGCCATCAGCGCCAATATGCAGGTCTATCATGTGCCAGATTTTCAATCATTGCCGACGACGATTGAGGCGATGGCGATCGGTGCCGATACTGATGCATTTAGCTGCTTGGGGGTGTCGCGCACTCAGGTGGCCAGCGATGATGAATTTTATCAGGTCAATGTGCTGTATAATCTAGAATTTGCCAAAGCCTGCAAGCAAAAGGGTGTGCAGCAGTTTTATTATCTATCAAAAGACGGCGCTGATGCACCAAACCACGATGTGGAGCTGACTGCCAAAGCGGATGTGGAGTATTATCTGCGCACGCTAAGCTTTGATACTTTGGCTATTTTTCGCTTAAATCGTTTGACCGCACTCAAGCAGCAGCTGTCGCTGAAGTCACTTGGCAGCATCGGTGTGCAGAGCATCCAAGGCGCGCTGACAGCCATCCGCCTAAAGCGCAAACGCGCGCTCACGCCTGAACAAGTGGCTGCTTGTATGGCACTGCTGGCATACGAGCATAACCATCAGCCGCAGCTGCGCACGCCAAATCAAGCAACCATCATCACGCACGAACAGATGATCAAAACCTTAAATAGACTACCCAAAAAATCCAAATAAAGCACAGTCTTATTAATTGGCTCATAAAGATTTGATAGTTAATGTTTTTTGGTGATAAATGACATACAAGGAGACAGTCATGAAAAGAAGATCGCTTGGCTTATTAACCGCGCTACTGGTGCTGGCTCAGCCATCATATGCCGAGCCGCAGCAGATCGAAGTGTGCATCAAAGCCAGATATGACTATAAATGGGGGATGCCCTTAGTGTCATCAGCATTATTTGGGACGCACAATCAGTTTAATCAAATCGCAGGTGTTGAGATTCTGCCATCAGGTCATTATGTGATGTTTGATTTTGGGGATGAGGAGATCGAAGATATGCAGATGATCAAGCTTAGCAATGTATTGACATCCAGCTATCAAGAAGGTGAGGGTCAGCATGGCGATCGCTGGCTGGTGGCCAGAAAGCTGCCCGCGCAAATTTGCCGCCAGTAGTATCAGCACTGCTTTTTTTGGCTGCTGCCTGATGGTTGCCGTCTGTATTAGCCAAGCTTAATTGCTTGGCTTTTTTTTGGCTCGCCAATTTCAATAAAATTCACAATTTTTGCCAATTTATGCTATAATAACTCGTTAAATTTTCGGGTGCTTTCCCAGTGATTTTCAAAGGATTTTTATGAGTGATTCAGTCAGTCCGATTGGTATTGTCGATGAGTTAAAGCGGTCATATTTAGACTACGCCATGAGCGTCATTGTCTCTCGTGCATTGCCAGATGTGCGTGACGGACTCAAGCCTGTGCATCGCCGTATTTTGTACGCCATGCATGAGCTGGGCAACGATTATAACAAAAAATACCTAAAATCTGCCCGTGTGGTCGGTGATGTCATCGGTAAATACCACCCGCACGGCGACATCGCTGTCTATGATGCCATCGTGCGTATGGCACAGGATTTCAGCCTACGCTATATGCTGGTCAATGGACAGGGTAACTTCGGTTCGATGGATGGTGATCCACCAGCGGCGATGCGTTATACCGAGATGAAGATGCAGAAGCTGACGCATCGTATGCTTGCTGATTTGGACAAAGATACCGTCGATTGGGAAGATAACTACGATGGCTCAATGAAGATGCCAAGCGTTCTACCTGCTCGCATCCCAAATCTACTGGTCAATGGTGCGGCAGGTATCGCCGTGGGTATGGCGACCAATATGGCACCGCACAATCTCACCGAAGTGCTGAATGCCTGCCTTGCCTATGCTGACAACCCAAATATCTCGACAGATGAGCTGATTACTCACATTTCAGGCCCTGATTTCCCGACGGGTGGTATCATCTATGGTCGTAGCGGCATCATTGATGCGTATCGCACGGGCAAGGGTCGTCTGCACATCCGTGGTCGCTATCACATCGAGCCGATGAGCGATAGCGGTGCAAACAAAGACCGTGAACGCATTGTCTTTACTGAGATTCCTTATCAGGTCAATAAGGCAAATCTGATTAAGCACATCGCCGACTTGGTCAACGCCAAAAAAATCGAAGGCATCAGCGAGATTCGTGACGAATCGGACAAAGAAGGCGTGCGAGTCGTGATCGATTTACGCCGTGGCGAAAATTCAGAAGTCATGGTCAACAATCTATTCACCCAGACACCGCTAGAGTCTAGCTTTAGCATCAATATGGTGGCACTGGATAATGGCCAGCCTAAGCTGATGACTTTGCGTGATTTGGTGGCGGCATTCATCCGTCATCGCCAAGAAGTCGTGACTCGTCGCACCATTTTTGAATTAAATAAAGCCTTGGCTCGTGGGCATTTGCTCGAAGGTCTGACCATCGCGCTTGCCAACATTGATGAAGTCATTGAGACCATCAAGCAGTCATCAAATAGAGCCGAAGCTCGCGAAAGATTACTTGAGCGCACCTGGCAGTCAGGTGGTGTGGTGGCGATGCTTGAGGCAGCCGGTGCCAGCTCGATTCGCCCTGAGTATATCGAGGGTGAGGATCTGAATGCGCCTTATGGCTTGATTGACAATAACACACGCTATCGCCTATCGCCTGAGCAGGTCAATGCCATCTTGGATATGCAGCTACATCGCTTGACAGGTCTAGAGCAGGATAAGCTGACAGGCGAATATCAAGAAATCTTGGCCGAGATTGCTCGTCTTGAGCTGATTTTGAATGACTTTGATGTACTGATGGGTGTTGTGCGTAGCGAGCTGATTGAGATTCGTGATGAATTTGGGGACGGGCGTCGCACAGATATCGTCGATGCGCGCCATGACTTCAACCGTGAAGATCTGATTCCAGAACAAACTGTTGTCTTGACCGTATCGCACACAGGCTATGCCAAGACGCAGCCAATCAGCGACTATCAAGCCCAAAAGCGTGGCGGCAAGGGCCGTTCAGCCACCGCTATGAAAGAAGATGATGTGATTGAGCATCTACTGGTGACTAGCACTCATGCACACATCATGTGCTTTACCAATACTGGTCGTGTGTTTGGTTTGCGTGGTTTTGAGATTCCATTGGCAAGCCGTGGTTCAAAAGGTCGCCCGCTTGTCAACCTAATCAATCTAGAAGCGGATGAATCAGTGACTGCCATCTTGCCTGTCACAGATCTTAAGGATGAGAACAGCTTTGTGTTCTTTGCCACCGCATCAGGTACGGTTAAGCGTGTCGCCTTGTCACAATTTGCCAATTTGCGTGCTAATGGTCTAAGAGCGATTGACTTGGCAGAAGGTGATACGCTGATTGGCGTCGCAATCACTGATGGCAACCAAGAAATCATGCTATTTAGCAATGAAGGTAAGGCGATTCGCTTTAAAGAAGACAGCATCCGTGCGATGAGCCGTGTTGCCAAGGGTGTGCGTGGTATGCGTGTCAATCTATTGGCACTGGGTGATGATGAAGAGATTGTCGAAGACGATAGTGATGATACCGATGGCTTTGCTGTTAGCCGTGTGGTGTCGCTTGTTGTCGCACCGACCGCTGGTGAGATCTTATGTGCGTGCGAAAATGGCTTTGGCAAACGCACCCCGATTGACGATTACCCAACCAAAGGCCGTGGCGGTAAGGGCGTCATTGCCATCAAGACTTCTGAGCGTAATGGTCAGTTGGTCAAGGCAATTGCCGTCACTGGTGATGAAGATGTGATTTTGATCTCGGACAAAGGCACATTGGTGCGTACTCCAGTTGCCCAAATCGCCACCGCAGGGCGTAATGCGCAAGGCGTCAAGCTGATTCGCATCGCTGAAGAAGAAGTGCTCGTTGGTATGGCGTGTGTCGAGCACGAAGAAGCAATCGAAGAAGCAATTGAAGAGGCGATCTTTGATATGGAAACTGGCAATGGCGAGCTGCAAGCGGCCGATTTGACTCAAACACAGCCAGTCGATGATTTGGATCCGTGATTGTTTAGCTTGCGACGATCATAAATGATCATTGCTGTTGATGATGAAAGATGAGCACAGCCTGCTGATCGATGCCATCTGATGTCATCAACAGCTTTGGATGCTGCTGCTTGGCATTTGTCTATGTCAAGCAGCATGTCTTGATTTTGGCTTTTGATCTGTGATGCGTATGGATAACTTACAAAAACCTATGATTTTACGAAATATGGGCGTCAAGCTTTTGGTGGCTGCACTGTGTTTGCTCAGTTTTTTGGCAGGTTTTTATGCGCATCAGTCACGGCAGATGAATTATTGCAAATCCCTTAATCAGCCATTTGTGGTTGACCAAAGCGTGGTGATTTGCCAAACTCCCTAATCTGCAAAATTAATGCACCAACATCTCAGCCAGCTTGGCTTTATTATGAGCATTATCCCAGTTAATCAAGGCTTGCAGACGCCGTTTATAAATCTCTGACAGCAGCAAATTCTTACTGGCAATTTGTTGCTTGTTCAGCACTTCTTTAAGCGCAACAGACAACAACTCCAAAAACATCGGCAGCTGATCTGCAATCGGATGCTGTGACTTGCTTTGAAAATGCTGCCAATGCTGCTGAATCTGCTGTCTGGCATCGTGTGATAAAGCAGCACTGATAAAATGCGTGCGAGCATAGGGGCTGATATCATCACTCAAAACATCCTCAGGCAGCTGCTTGATGATGGCGATGACCTCATTTAATAATGGACTGTCAAAACTCGCCCAAGTTGGCAAATCTGGCAACGCCAAGTCTTGACGCTGCATGTGCGCCAATAAAGGCTCGTGCGCTGATTGCATCTGTGAGCTGTCAATGATGTATGCCAAAGGATCGGGCGTCAACAAGCTTGGGGTATGTACGATCGACAGCGCAATTTCGGTGATGGCATCGATGTCATTGGTGCTGTTATAATTAATGGTATCGACGCGTGCAGTAAACCTACCATCTTTGCCGATGGCTTTTAATTTTTGATAAATGTCGCTGTTTAGCCACCATCTTAGGCTTGAGCCTTTGGGCAACAGTTCGGTGAGCGCTCTGAGCGTTGCCATTGCCTGTGCTTTTTGTTCAGGTCGGGTCAAATCAAATTGAGAAGACAGCACCCCATACAAATAATCCGACAGACTGACCGCGCCATCGATGGCAGTTTGCATGGCATCAATACCATGCGCCTTAATAAAAGTATCAGGATCATGGCCATCAGCCAAAGTCAAAAAGCGCAGCTCGCGGCCATCGTGAAGCACGGGCGCTGCAATCTCAAGCGTCCGCCATGCTGCTTTTTGACCCGCGCTGTCACCATCAAAGCACAAGGTTAGCTTATGATTGTATCTAAGCAAACGATCGATTTGCTTTTCATTGGCGGCCGTACCCATCGGAGCGACAGCGCCATAGATGCCTGCTTGATACAAGGCGATGACATCCATATAGCCCTCGACCATCAGGTAGTCACGGGCTTTTTGTTGGCGGGCTTCGTATAGACCGTACAAGATGTGCTGTTTTTGGAATACCGGTGATTCGCTGGAGTTGATGTATTTTGGCATCTCATCGCCCAGACTGCGGCCAGCAAAACCAACGATGCGCCCTTGGGTGTCTTTGATCGGGAAAATCACTCGATGGCGCAGCAGATCAAAGCTGCGACCAGCGGTTTTGGTGGAATCACGCACCAAGCCCAAAATCTTCAACCCTTCGACATCGTGCGGAAAAACTTGCTCCAAATGCTGCCAACCCTCAGGTGCATAACCAAGCCCAAAAGTCTCGATGGTCTCATCACTTAGCCCGCGATCCAAAAAATACTGCTTGGCAAATGGGATGCTGTGCAGCATGAATTGATAATAGCGATGCACCTGTTCTAACAGACTGTATAAATCCCCTTGAGGATCAGGCTGTGTCGTGGCTGATGAATCAAAATTGCCATCAAAATAATCATCGGTCTGATCTATAACCTCAGCATCATGATCATAAAAGCCTAAGTGATGCGACTGATCAAAATAAGCTGGCTTGGTGTTATCGACTGCCAGCTCTGAGTGCTGAGGCTGCAAGTCGGGTTGTGGCGCAATGGGTTTGGCGCCTTGGGTTTTGATGGATTTTTTGTATTTGAATTTTTGTTGATCGGCGGTATCTTTGGGCAGCTCAATGCCAGTTTGCTCGGAGAGATATTTCACCGATTCGATGAAATTCATCCGCTCAAATTCTTTTAAAAAAGTAATGGCATTGCCTTTGGCGTGACAACCAAAGCAGTAGTAGAGATTAGTCTGTGGATTGACATAAAAAGAGGGCGTTTTTTCACCATGAAATGGACAACAACCCTTAAATTCACGCCCAGCAGGCTTAAGGGTGGTGTGCTTGCCGATGATCTCCATCAAATCGGCTTCTGCGTTTAGCTGTTCGATAAGGGATTCGGGAATTTGCATGGTGACGCTGCTCAAGGTCAAATCATATGATGGTTAAGATCAGTTCATCAACTGCTGGCACAGTCTATCAGCATGATTTATGCTTGCCGATGATGCCACCAAAAACAGGCGACTTATGCCGCCTGATGATCATTGGAAAACAGCCTAGAATTAGCGTGGCACATCGTTTAAATGCCCAGCTTCTGCCTCAGAGTCGGGCAGTCCTAAGCTGATGGCAGGGCGACGCGTCGTACTGGCGGCTGGCGCTTCAAGCGCTTGGCTGTCAACAGCTGGTAGGACGATGCCACCTGCTTGGCGGATGATCTGCTCACGCGTGGCGCCATTATATTGGCCTTGATAGCTGTCTTGGTTATCACTGGCACGGCCTAGGCGACCAAAGCTGATCGCTGACAGTACTTTTTGGGTGCGAGTTTTGGCACCTGTATCGTTTAGGCGGACCGAGCCATCACGATTTAAGTACTGCGGATAATTGATTTGTAATAAGGTTTTATATTGATTGGCGGTGTCTGTCAGGCCAAGTTCGCTATTGGCATGAGCCAAAATGGCAATGGCTTCAGGCACTGCGGTTGATTGTGGGTAATATTGAAATACCCATTTGGCGCGGTTGGCAGCAGCGACCATGGCATCACGCTTGATGTACCAACGCGCGGCGACCATCTCATTTTCAGCGAAATCATTATAAATCGCTACCATGCGTTGTGCAGCATCGGCAGCATAGGCGCTGTTTGGATAGTTATTTAATAAAGTTTGAAAATCTTGGAACGCCAAGCGCAGATAAGTCACATCGCGTGATGACTGATCTAAGCGGAAAAGGCGCGAGGCTTTTGGTGCGCCGCCCATATTGGTCACGCCCTGAACATACAGCGCATAATCCACCGATCGGCTGTTCGGATAAGATCGGATAAACTCTTCAGTGCTTTTTAGAACAGCTTCAAAATCATTGGCCTGATACTGAGCATAAATCAGATCCAGTAGCGCTTGTTGGGCATATTGACCAGTCGGATAAAAGGTGCGAATGTTATTTAAAGATTCAATCGCAGTGCGGTTTTGGTTTTTGTTCAATGCCTCGACGGCTTCTTGATAATATGCAGCGTCAGATTTTTCGGCAGTTTCGATTGTTTCTGCTTTACGATCAAATAATCCACCAACAGTGGCACAACCAGTCATCAGACTGCCTGACAATACAGCCATCACGGCGATTTTTAGAGCATTTGCTTTCATTGTATCCTCGATTTTGATGTCGTGTGACAAATTTTCGCTAGTTTAGCATGATTTGATGACCAAAACAATGAAACCAGACCACAAAGCCTGTCAAATCATCACGGCACAATAAATTAACACCCAAAAGCAATGCTAGAGCAAGGTAATGATTTGCACTAATCGACCGTGATGGCTGACATTGATTAGAAAAAATGTTGGCGGTGATTGATTATGGGCAAGTATTAATCAATTTGATATCGATTTCATATCAATGCTTTAATCAGCCAAACCTCAGTCAAGCAATGCCCATAATTAGCACCCAAAAGTGGCGACAATCCCAAAAATGTGCTAAAGTATCGCCTTTTGTTTATCCATTTTTTAGTATAAGTAGCCATCATGACAGTTGATGATATTTCACAGAAAGACACTCTTTTGACCGATACGCCATTTGATGCGATGATGGATGATGGTGATGCCTTTGATGCAGACGATGTTACGACTGATGGCCAAGCGGACAGCACAGTGCAGAGCTATACTGTGCAGGCAGCTGATGTGGGTGTGCGCTTGGATAAGCTTGCTAGCACGGTCTTTGATGGCTTTTCACGGGCTAATATCCAAAAGCTCATTGAAAATGGCGAGCTACTTGTCAATGGTGCGATTGTTAAGCCAAAATACGCAGTCAAGGCTAGTGATGCGCTGATATTGACCGCTGTACTTGAGAATCATTCTGAAGATTTGCCTGAGGATATCGCCATCGATGTAATCTATGAAGATGATGAAGTCATCGTAATCAATAAACCTGCTGGGCTTGTGGTGCATCCTGGGGCGGGCAACCACACAGGCACGCTTGTCAATGCACTGCTGTATCATTATCCTGATGTGGCGCATCTGCCACGCGCAGGGCTTGTGCATCGTATCGATAAGGACACCACAGGGCTACTTGTCGTCGCTCGCACAAAATCAGCACAGCTTGATTTGATAGATCAGCTAAAAGATAAAAGCGTGTATCGTCTATACCAATGTATCGCACTGGGCGCACCACATGAAATCATGCGTCATGCACGCATCGATGCGCCCATCGGCAGACACAGTACACAGCGCACCAAGATGGCGGTCAAAGATACTGGCAAGCCTGCCGTGACGCACATTGTCAGTGCAAAAGCGTTACATGAGCGTTACAGCCTGTGTGATGTACAGCTAGAGACGGGTCGTACACATCAGATTCGGGTGCATCTGTCTCATGTCGGTCATCCGCTGATTGGTGATAAGGTCTATGGCACATCGCCACGAGCTGGGCTGACAAATGAGCAGCGTCAAGTGGTGGCAAATTTCCCAAGACAGGCACTGCACGCACATACGCTTGGCTTTGTGCATCCCGTCACTGGCGAATCGATGAAATTTCATGCGCCACTGCCTGATGATTTTAGGGCGCTCATCGATGTATTTACCGACTGATTTGGCAAAATAAGGATGCGATGATGAGTGATGGCGTGCCAGTTGGCGTACTTTATCAAGATGATAGCGTGTTGGTTGTACAGACACGAGCGGGGGCATTTGATAAGTTTGATGATACTGATTTGTACGGTGAATTTAACTTAGGTTTGCATGTCAATGATAATCCCAAATCCGTGCTACAGCGCCGCGCTATGCTGTTAGATGCCATCAGTGCCTATGCAGCGATCGAGGACATCCACTGGCTTAATCAAATACACGGCGATACTGTACTTGATATTAATGCAGATATGCCGCCATCATTACACGCGGTGTCTGCTGATGCACTCATCACCAAGTCATCTAATCATGCACTTGCCATCATGACAGCTGACTGTGTGCCTGTGGCAATTTTTGGTGATGCCAATGATGGCATTGCCTGTATTCACGCAGGTTGGCAGGGATTGGTTAATGGCATCATCGCCAAAAGCCATGCCAAGCTAAGTGCCAAGAATACTGCGATGCAAAAGCCCAAAGCCATCATAGGTGCTTGTATCTCACAAGGCTCATATCAAATCACAGATGCACTCGCCAAGCGTATCTGCGATGAGGTGGCAGTGCAGTCGCTTGTCAATATGACAGCATCAGATCTGTATGATAGCATCGTCATTCCATCGGATGATGCTGGTAAAGTAAATATTGATATTGTCAAGCTTGCACGGCTAGAGCTTGAGCATCTGGGCATTGAAGTGGTCAATCAGTCCGTGCCGTGTAGTTATCTTGAGCCAAATTTATACTCTTATCGCGCGCAGACGCATGCAGGCAAATCAGCCACTGGCAGAATGGCATTACTCATCGCCAAAAAACAAGCCAAGACTTAGCTTGGCCTGTACAAGTGATGGCTTATGCAGGGTTATTAATGTCAATAAACTGCGTCTTAATACCGAACTGATCAGCGATGTGATCAGCCAGCCGCATCACGCCACCGCGCTCGGTCGCATGATGACCTGCAGCAAAATAATCAACACCCATCTCACGCGCCATGTGGGTGGTGCGCTCTGAGATCTCACCAGAGATGAAGGCGTCGCAGCCCATTAGCGCAGCTTGCTCGATCATATCCTGAGCGCCGCCTGTGCAGATGGCGATCTTCTTTAAGGTTCGCTTTGGATCATCGGCTGCGATGTGCGTCGGTGTGCGGCCTAGGGCGTGGGCAATTTTTTGGGCAAGTTCATCGGCGGCGATCGGCGCAGTGCTGGCGATATTACCCACAGGATGTTTTTGGTCTGGATACAGCGCGCCTGTGATGGTAAGATCCAACAGATCGGTAAGCGCGCGGTTATTGCCAAGCTCGGGATGAGCATCGAGTGGCAAATGATAAGCGATGAGTGAGATGCCATGCTCGTATAAGCTTTGGATGCGCTTGCCTTTCATGCCCGTCAATGGTTGTGCTTCACCTTTCCAAAAATAGCCATGATGCACCAAGATCGCCTGCGCCTTATGTTCGATGGCTTGATCAATCAGCGCCTGACAGGCTGTCACGCCTGCGATCAGATGCTCAATCGGCTTGCCAGTATCGACCTGCAGACCATTGGGGCAATAATCCTTAAATTCATTAGCGCTTAACAGCGTATCACAATAATCTGCCAAGGCGGCTGGGGTGGGCAAAGTCTGGCTCATAGCTCGGGGTATCCTTTTTTTAATAAAATAAATACATCATTCATCATTCATCGGCCATCATCGGCAGATGAGCTTTGGCTTTTTATTGTAGTGGGTTTTTGGATCAAGTGCAAATCACTGCCATCACGGTCATCGATTTAGTATTTTTAAACTTGTTTAAATGATCAATCGGCTTGTTAATTTGGCGCACAGCCTCATATAATGAGCATGGCCGTTTTGTGATGATACAACGGCGCTAGGAGTACCCATGAATCAACCTGCACATCCTGACCAAATCGCACCAAATCCACAGTTAACCACCAACACCGAGCAGTTTGCCATTGCTGGTATGACTTGCCAGTCCTGCGCCAGTCGCATCGAAAAAGTGCTGAATAAAAAACCAGCCATCGAATCGGCTTGTGTGAACTTTGCCACAGAGACGCTGACGGTGACTTATGATGCTGACAGTACGGATGCTGATGAGGTGATGGCTTGGGTCGAAAAAACAGGCTTTCAGGCCACACCGATGACAGAGCATACCACGGCCGACACGCAGACGCCTTGGGGTCTGATGCTGCTGTGGCTGCTGTCGTTGCCGTTTTGGGTGGGGATGATTGGCATGATGATCGGCAGCCATGCATTGATGGTGCCTGTGTGGCTGCAATTTGTGCTAGCCAGCATCGTGCAGCTGGTATTTGGTGCCAGATTTTATCGTGGCGCTTGGGCAAGCATCCGAGGTGGACTGGCCAATATGGATGTGCTGGTGGCGCTCGGTACGACGGCGATTTGGGCGTATTCGACTTATGTTTGGCTGACCCATCCGCATGCGATGCACGCGGTGTATTTTGAGGCATCGGTGATGGTGATTGCTTTTGTGTGTTTGGGCAAATATCTTGAGCATCGCACAAAAACCCAAAGTCTGGACAGCTTGGGATTGCTCAGCAAACTGATCCCCACTGAAGTCATCAAACAAGTCGATGGCCAATGGATCAAAGTTGGCATCGACAGTATTCAAACAAAAGATGTGCTATTGGTCAATACAGGCGATAAGGTCGCGGTGGATGGCGTGGTGCTGTCTGGTGTGGGGATGACAGATGAATCACATCTGACAGGCGAGAGTTTATTGATCCAAAAAACGAGCAATGACACCATTTATGCAGGCAGCACCTTGATGGATGGATCGCTGATTTATCAAGCCACTGCCACAGGTGCGGAAACTCAGCTGGGCGATATGATGACAGCATTAAAAGATGCCCAAGGCACCAAAGCTCATATCGCGCGCTTTGCCGATCGGGTGGCAGCGGTGTTCGTGCCTGTGGTGGTTGCGATCTCGATTATGACATTTGTGGCTAATTGGATGCTAGGCACGGGTTTTGATCAGGCACTGATGCGTGCAGTGGCGGTACTGGTGATCGCTTGCCCGTGTGCTTTGGGACTGGCGACACCAGCGGCCATCATGGCGGGTATGGGTACTGCTGCTCGGCACGGTGTCTGGTTTAAAGATGCTGTGAGCCTTGAGTCTGCTGGCAGCATCGATACCATTATCTTCGACAAGACAGGCACGCTCACCACAGGTAAGCCAAGCGTGCGTCAGATAGCGCTGATGGACAGCGATCTGGATGCTGATACCGCGTTACAGCTGACCGCCAGCATCGAACAGTACGCCAGTCATCCCTTGGCTGATGCACTCATCCATGCTGCCAAAGCCGCCAATCTGCCACTACTGCCAGCTGATGACATCGTCAGTACCACAGGCCAAGGGCTGTCAGGTACGATCGATGCTGTGGGGCGCTTGACAGTGGGGACGCCTGATTTTGTCGGTATCGATGGCTGGGTGGCTGATGAGGATTGGCAGGATGTCAGCATTGTCGGTCTAGCCATTGATGGCGTGCCAAAGGCGATCTTTGGGCTAAGCGATACGCTAAAACCTGAAGCCGCCAGCATCGTCCATCAGATCCATCAAGACGATATCCAAACTGTGCTGCTCAGTGGCGATCGACAGTCAGTGGTAGATGAAGTGGCCAAGCATCTTGGCATTGACCGCGCCAAGGGTCAAATGTCACCGCGCGATAAACTGGCTTCGATCGAGACACTCAAGCAGCAAGGCCACCGCGTCGCCATGATCGGAGATGGGGTGAACGACGCACCTGCGATGGCTGCAGCCAATGCCAGCTTTGCCGTCGGCGGTGCTACAGACATCGCGCGCCACAGTGCCTCTGCAAGGCTGCTTGGTGACTCATTAAGCCATGTGTATTATGCTTATACCATCGCGCGGATGACGCTTGCGAACATCAAACAAAACTTTTTCTTTGCTTTGGTGTATAACTGCATCGGCATTCCGCTGGCGGCGATGGGATTATTAAATCCGATGATGGCAGCCGCAGCGATGGCACTGAGCTCGATGTCGGTATTATTGAACGCCATGCGCCTAAAACGCGTGAGGCTAAATAGCGTCGTTGATGAAATTTCGGCAGTTTGATTT
The DNA here is from genome assembly GCF_002894025.1 of Moraxella sp. RCAD0137. Lineage (NCBI taxonomy): Bacteria > Pseudomonadati > Pseudomonadota > Gammaproteobacteria > Moraxellales > Moraxellaceae > Moraxella > Moraxella sp. RCAD0137. Next base: position 127,370 of record NZ_LTCC01000001.1, on the reverse strand, counting down.
GGTAAATGAGAATTATTTGTATAAATTTCGTAGTCAACCAAAATAAATATTCTTATTTTTGCAATGTTTGCTATAATAGCCAAACATTTTATTCGTCACTCAATCCAAAGGTCTTACGGTGAAGCAAGTTTCCTCTTTGACAACAAATTTGACATCAAAATCACAGCGCGGTTCGACGAACCAAATTTTGGCGCTGTTCTTGATTGCGCTCATTTTTTCATCATTGATTGTCGCGGTGATCGGCTATAAATTTGGCTATCGTCAAGGCCTAAACAGCGTTGATAGAGCGGTCACCAGTAATAACGAAGCTGTCGCCAATGTCAGTCAGTTGTCTGCTGAAAATATTCAACTAAAACAAGACATTGCCACCGCCATTCAAGAACGAGACATCAGCCGCTCGACCCTTGATAATCTGCGCACCGACATCGAAAATCTAAAAACCACCAATTTGCAGCTTGAGCAGGTCAATGAGCTATTAAAGACCTCGGTGGCTGATCAAGGTGGTGTGGCGCTTAATATCATCGCCTCAGAGATCATCTCTTTGCCCGAAAATACCTTTGAATATCGCTTTGATGTGGCGATGCTAGATATCTCAGGCAAGGCGGTGACCATGATCCCAAAACTGACCTTATTAAACGAAACCAGTATGGTTGAGATCCCATTGGATCCTGCCAGCTATGATGTGCGCGGTGTCGCCAATATTCGCGGTCGATTCATCATGCCTGAGGGTTTTGAGCCTAAGCAAATGAAGATCGAGCTTGCCGCTGGCACCCAAAAAGTGCAGCAGCTGTATAATTGGCAAATCGGCAAAATCATCACTGATGCGCCGCCGTCATTATCCGAGATGTCGAACACCAGCCATCGCCCGATTGTCAAATCTGACGCTCAATAAGGCGTATCATCAAGCAGGCGAAATGCTCAGTCATCGCCTGTTTTTGATTTTTAGATGGCTGTAGATCATTGAGCATCATACCAAAACCAACTTTCTCATGGAATTAACATGGATTCTAGCACCGATCTGGATACCGATGTCATCACCAAAAGCCAGACCCATGTGCAGCACCCCAAACTGTACGCAGTGGTGATGCATAATGACAATTACACGACGATGGATTTTGTGGTATTTGTGCTGATGGAGGTGTTTGAGCATTCGTTGGATGAAGCTTTTGAGCTGATGATGCAGATTCATCACGCAGGCCGTGCGGTCGTGGCGACATTGCCTTATGACATTGCTGAGATGAAGGTCGATGAGGTGACCATGCTGGCAGAACAAGAGCAATTTCCGCTATTGACCACCATTGAGCCTGCCTAAGATTTTACCAAGTCACTGTCAGGTTTTACCAAATCACTGTCAGGTTTTACCAAATCACTGCCATCTTTAACGGTGCGCTTGATGCGCCCACCCAATCATTTGATAAGGATAAGCATGTTAAGTCCTGAATTTATTAGCATCCAAGAATTTATCCAAGCATATGCCAAGCAGCATCAGCATCAGTTCATCACTGTCGAACATTTGTTTTTGGGCCTATTAAAAGATGAGACGACGATCAAAGTGCTTGAGATGTGCGGTGCGGACACGCAGCATTTTTTGACCAGCTTAAAGCAATACCTTCAAGATTTTATCCCTAAGCGTGATGGCGTGGAGCCAATGCCCACCAAAAGCCTAAACCGAGTGCTTCAGCGCGCAATTTGGCAGGTGCAAGCCAGTCAAAGCGATCAACTGGTTGCGCCCATCGATGCACTGGTAGCGATCTTTAAAGAAGATAACAGCTATGCCAATGAGTTGATCCAGTCAAGCGGGATTGATATTTTGGCGGTGACGCGTGCCATTTCAAGCCTGAATCGGCAGTATGCCACCGATAGTGATCTTATGGATGACAGCAGTAAAGAAGGCTTAAGCGCCAAAGATCCATTACAGCTTTATGCTCTAAATCTGAACGAACATGCCAAATCTGGCAAAATCGATCCTTTGGTAGGGCGATCCGATGAGATCGAACGCTGCGCACAGATCCTGTGTCGCCGCCGCAAAAACAACCCACTGCTGGTCGGAGATCCCGGCGTCGGCAAGACAGCGATCGCAGAAGGGTTGGCATGGCTGATCACTAGCGGTCAAGCACCCAAGCCATTGGCTGATGCGACGATTTACAGTCTGGATATGGGCGCACTGATCGCTGGTACTAAGTTTCGTGGCGAGTTTGAGGCGCGCATGAAATCGCTGATTGATGTTTTAAAAACCATGCCCGAGGCGATCTTGTTCATCGATGAAATTCATATGATCATCGGAGCAGGCGCGTCGATGGACAGCAGTATGGATGTCTCCAATCTCATTAAGCCAGCTTTGGCAAAAGGTGAGATCCGCTGCATCGGCTCGACGACTTTTATTGAATATCGCCAAGTGTTTGAAAAAGATCATGCATTATCCCGCCGATTCCAAAAAATCGACATCAAAGAGCCATCGATCAGTGATGCCATCGCCATTTTGGATGGCTTAAAAGGCTATTATGAAGCCTTTCATCAGGTCAAATACAGCGAATCGGCCATCGAAGCGGCTGTCAAATTATCCGCCAAGCACATTCATGAGCGCTTTTTGCCAGACAAAGCCATCGATGTCATCGATGAAGCGGGCGCATATCGCCGCTTACAGGCGACCACTCAGACCAAAGACAATACCGATGCCAAAGATCCGATGGCGTCATCTGATGAAATCAGTGTCAATGACGGTGATGAGGTGATTGATGTTGGTGATATCGAAAAAGTGGTCGCGAAGATCGCGCGCATCCCACCCAAATCGGTCACCAGCGATGACAAGCAGATACTAAAAAACCTTGAAAAAAATCTCAAGCAAGTCATCTTCGGCCAAGATGCGGCAGTGGAAGTGCTGACTGATGCTATTTTATTGGCGCGCTCAGGTCTTACGCACCCTGATAAACCAATCGGGTCTTTCTTATTTGCTGGCCCGACAGGTGTCGGCAAAACTGAGATCAGCAAGCAGCTGGCTTATCAGTTGGGCGTGCCGCTGCTTAGATTTGATATGAGTGAATACATGGAGGCGCATACCGCGTCGCGTCTGATCGGAGCGCCACCAGGCTATGTTGGCTATGATCAAGGCGGTCTATTGACCGAAAAAGTCCAACAAAATCCGCACTGCGTACTGCTGCTTGATGAGCTAGAAAAGGCGCACAGCGATGTGTTTAATCTGCTTTTACAAGTGATGGATCATGGCACGCTGACGGATAATAATGGCCGTTCGGTGTCCTTTAAACAAGTCATTTTGATTATGACAACCAATGTCGGCGCCCAAAGCATCAGCCGAAATTCGATGGGATTTACCGAGCAAAGCCATCACACAGATAACCAAAAAGCCATCGAGCAGACTTTTAGCCCAGAATTTAGGAATCGCCTAGATGCCATCATTAACTTTGCACCGCTGTCCAGTGCAGTCATTGACGGCGTGGTTGATAAATTCATCACCGAACTACAAGCCCAGCTCATCGACAAAAATATCATCCTAACTGTCAATGATGAGGTGCGAGCGTACTTGGCGTTAAAAGGCTATGATCGATTGATGGGCGCGCGACCGATGGCACGACTGATTCAAGACACCCTCAAAAAACCTCTGTCGCAGCTGATTTTATTTGAAGGACTGTCAGAAGGCGGCAGCGTTGAAGCAGTCATGCAAGAAGGTGCGATAAAGCTTAAGACCAACGCTTTAGCAACCCGAAAAGTCACTGGAAAAAAAGCCATAAATTGACTATAATTAATGCGGTTTTTATTTATAAGCATCTAGGTGAGCGATTATGGCAACAATTTTAGACGGTAAAGCATTGGCAAAAAGCGTTGAGAGCGATCTTTTGGCGCGTGTAGAAGCCCTGAAACAAAAAACTGGCCGCACCCCGATTTTGGCGACCATCTTGGTGGGCGATGACCCAGCGTCTGCCACTTATGTACGCATGAAAGGCAATGCTTGTCGCCGTGTGGGCATGGACAGCATCCGTGTCGAGATGCCAGAGCAGACGACGACCGATGAGCTGTTAGCCAAGATCGATGAGCTAAACGCCAATCCGGATGTGCATGGTATTTTGCTGCAGCATCCAGTGCCATCACAGATCGATGAGCGCGCCTGCTTTGATCGCATCAGCTTGAGCAAAGATGTCGATGGTGTCACTTGCTTGGGCTTTGGGCGTATGGCGATGGGCGAGCCTGCTTATGGATCTTGCACCCCTCAAGGGATCATGCATCTATTGAATGATTATGGCATCGAGCTACAAGGCAAGCATGCTGTGGTGGTCGGTCGTAGCGCGATTTTGGGCAAGCCGATGGCCATGATGCTATTAAATGCCAACTGTACTGTGACCATTTGCCATTCACGCACCCAGAATTTGCCTGAGCATGTGGCCTCTGCCGACATCGTCGTCGGGGCTGTCGGTGTGCCTGAGCTGATCAAAAAAGACTGGATCAAGCCAGGTGCCATCGTCGTTGATGCAGGCTTTCACCCGACTGATGAAGGCGGCTGCGGTGACATCGAGCTGGACGGCATTGATGCCATCGCCTCAGCTTATACACCTGTACCAGGTGGTGTGGGGCCGATGACGATCAATACTTTGATCCGCCAAACTGTCGAAGCTGCCGAAAAAGAAGCTGGTCTATAAAATCACAGTCCGACAATGCCAGCATCGCTTGTGTGAGCGATGCTGTTTTTTTAGAATTGATTGAGCGGAATTTTTAGATAACGGATGCCATTATCCTCAGCATCTGGCAGCCTGCCTGCGCAAAGGTTTACCTGTATAGCGGGTAATATCAGCTTTGGCATGGACAGTGTTTTGTCTTTGGCGTCGCGCATAGTGACAAAATCGGCCTTCTCGGTTTGGGCGGCAAGATGGATATTATGCTGCTTTTGTTCGCCGATGCTGGTCTTATGACAAAAGGTATGTCGATCAGGCGGTAGATAATCGTGACACAAATAGACTGTGGTATCACAGGGTAATCTGTAGAGCTTTTGTACCGAATCAAACAGCGCTTCACTGCTGCCTTTGGGAAAATCACATCGAGCGGTGCCATAATCAGGCATAAAGACAGTATCACCAACAAAAACTGCGTCACCGATCACATAGCTCATGCAAGCAGGCGTATGCCCCGGCGTGGCAAGTGCGATGGCAGACAGCGACCCGATGGCAAATGAGTCGTCATCGGCAAATAGATGATCAAAGCCCATCTGTGCATTGACTGTCTTAAAATCTGTATTATAGATCTTACCAAATACCGCTTGCACCTCTTCGATGCGATGGCTAATGGCAATCTGACCACCCAATTGAGACCTTAGATAACTCGCGGCGCTTAGGTGATCGGCGTGGATGTGGGTTTCTAAATGCCATTGTACTTTTAGGCCGTGATCTTGGACATAGCCAATGATCTCATCGGCAAGCTTGGTGTTGGTAGATGCGCTGGCCATCTCAAAGCCAAGCACGCTGTCGATAATGGCACAATAATCCGTTGCAGGGTCAGTCACCACATAGCTGAATGTGTGACTGTCTTTATCAAAAAAGTGTTGAACTTTCATGCTTTACTCCCATATCCTCTTATCCAATTAAAGCCAAACATTGCGACCAACATTGGCATAAAAAAATACAATACCTCAAACCTACCCAAGCCCATCAATGACAGCGCGGGGGCAGGGCAGATCCCCACCAAACCCCAACCGATGCCAAAAAGCAGCGCACCTGTGATCAGTGATCGATCGATGCTTGTGGCAGTCGGCAGATCAAATTTTCCGTCGTCATGCGTTGCCATATGACGCTTGGCAAGTGTAAATGGCACAATCGCCACGCTGATCGCGCCGATCATCACAAAGGCCAGACTAGCATCAAATGCCCCAAAAATATCCAAAAATCCGATGACCTTGGCAGGATTTGCCATACCTGAAATCAGCAAACCTGCACCAAATAACAACCCAGCCATCAGAGCATAAATCTGTGCTTTATTCATAAAAGACCCCGTACGCGCATCACAGCGACAATGAGCATGCCTGCTGCCATAAATGTCACAGTTGCGACCATCGAGCGCAGCGAAAGTCTGGATATGCCACATATCCCATGACCGCTGGTGCAGCCTGACCCCAGACGCGTACCGACACCGACCAGTACGCCTGCGATGACTAATAAAACATGATTATCAGTTAAGCTGATGGCATTATGATCTATCCAACCAAATAGCCGCGCCAGTAAGGCGCTGAGCAAAATACCCAATAAAAACCAAAGCGCAGGACTGGCTTTGGTAGTAGGCAGTCTTGCAATCATGCCGCTGACGCCGACCACTTTACCTGTCGTGTACAGATATGCGACGCAGGCGATGCCAATCAACACCCCGCCAAGCCATGCCGATAAATAAGGATGCATAATGATCTCCATTAAAATATATTTTATTATAATATATATTTTTATATAATGATAGAAATTTTTTGTGCTTTGTGATACGATGGTTTCTTTTTTTTGGGGAATTAAGTTGAGTAATATTGATTTTACCGAGTTGCCCAAAGCGGTGTCTGTGCTAAAACTTTTGGCCAATCCTGAGCGGCTAAAGATCGTCTGCGTACTGGCAGAGCGGTCTTTGAATGTGGGTGAAATTGAGATGCTGACACACATTACACAGCCCACCTTGTCGCAGCAGCTTGGCATTTTGCGTAAAAATGGCGTGCTAAGCACGGACAAGCGTGGAAAATTTGTGTATTATCAGTTGGTCGATCCTAAGCTTGTGCAGCTGATCGGCTGCTTGCATGAGTTGTATTGTGACTCCAGCGCCTGAGATGATCACAGCACAGCTGATCAATGTCATTGATCAATAGATGACCTAACCATCAAGCCATCAATCACAAAGGCCGATTCAGTCTTTACCATGATGGTCTAGAGCCAAATCAGCCTAAGCGGTGTCAGATTAACCTTTGATGCGGATCAATGATTCAAAATTTTGCCCAAAAATGCCTGCGCGCGTTCAGACTTGGCGTTTTGGAAAAACTCATCTTTGCTGCAGTTTTCGACGATATGCCCTTGATCCATAAAGATAATACGGCTGGCGACTTGGCGCGCAAAGCCCATCTCATGTGTCACGCACATCATGGTCATGCCCTCATTGGCCAAATCCACCATCACCTCGAGTACCTCTTGGATCATCTCAGGATCGAGCGCGGAAGTCGGTTCATCGAACAGCATGGCGATCGGATCCATCGATAGGGCGCGAGCGATCGCCACACGCTGCTGCTGACCGCCTGACATCTCGGCAGGATATTTTTTGGCGTGTGCTGCCAGACCGACGCGATCTAGATAGCCCATGCCTTTTTTGATGGTCTCATCAGCGCCTCTGCCCAGTACTTTTTGTTGGGCAATGGTTAGGTTTTCAATGATCGATAAATGCGGAAACAACTCAAAATGCTGAAACACCATACCTACTTGGCTGCGCAGTTTTGGTAGATTGGTGTTTTTATCGCCAACACTGGTGCTATTGATTAAAATTTCCCCTTTTTGAAAGGGTTCTAGGCCGTTGACAGTCTTGATTAGGGTGGATTTGCCTGAGCCTGATGGACCACAGACCACCGTGACATCACCTTTGTGGACATGAGCGGTGCAGTCAGTCAGCACCTGAAAATCGCCATACCATTTGCTGACATCGCGGATTTTGATCATGATTTCATCGGATTTGTGACCGCTGTCGGTGACAAGGCCACCAAATTCATTAATATAAGATTTATCGTCGATTTGGGTAATGATTGCCATGTTATGATCCTTGTTGCGTCAAACACGCAGATTCTTTTGAAGTCGTGCCACGCCTTTTGAGGCGATTAAGCTGATGATAAAATACACAGCACCGGCAGATAAAATATAAAATTCCAATAAGCCCATCAATTCACCGCGCACATAAGCTGCACGGAACAAGTCAACCAAGCCGACTGCAAACACCAGCGTCGTATCTTGAAATAAGATGATCGACTGCTGAAGCACCAATGGCAGCATCTTGCGAAAGGCTTGCGGCAAGATGATCAAGCGCATGGTCTGCGGATAAGTCATGCCCAACGCTTTGGCAGCATTCACCTGACCTTTGCCGATCGACTGAATGCCAGCGCGAACGATCTCAGCAAAATACGCCGCCTCAAACATGATAAAGGCAATGGTACAGCTCATGAATTTGGCATCGACGGTCAGATAATTGCCCGTGACCATGGTGTACATCATCGGCACAGCAAAATAAAACCACAGCAGTACCAACAGTAGCGGCACTGAGCGAAAATAGTTGACATACAGTTTGGCAGGGATCGCCAAAATCGGCTTTCCAGATAAGCGCATCAGCGCAAGCAATGTCCCTAAGGCAAGGCCGCCGATCACTGCACAAATTAGCACTTTAAAGGTGATGCTAAGACCTGATAACAAAATCGGGGCAGCGGTTTGTAATTCATTAAGCATGCTGACCTCCATCGATTTGGCCTTTGATGCGCAGCTTTTTTTCAAGATAAGTCATGCCATAAATCAAAGTTAAATTAAAAATCAGATAAATGATCGTGGTATAAGTATAAATCTCAAAGCTGTTTTGAGTGTATTCACTGATGGTTTTGGTCTGGCTAATCAGTTCTGTGACACCGACCAATGAGGCGACAGAGGCGTTTTTAAAGCAGTTGGTCAGCTCAGAACTTAAGGGCGGTAAGATGGTACGAAAAGCTTGAGGTAGTATCACATAGCGATAGGCTTGAGCGGTGCTAAAACCCAAGGCAGCAGCGGCATTGGCTTGGCCTTTTGGCAGTGATTCGATGCCAGTGCGTACTTGCTCGATGATGCGTGCTGCGGTGAATAAGCCCAAACCTATGGCAGCTGAGATTGCAGCCGATGTGGTGGGATCAAGCGACTGATACCAAAAGGTGCGAAAGCCTTCGGTCAACAGATTTGGCATCACATAAAACCAGAAAAACAGCTGCACCAATAGCGGCACATTGCGAAAAAAATCGACATAAACTTTGGCGATCGTTTGTGCAGTTTTATTGGGCAGGGTGCGCATGATACCAAGCACGGTGCCAATGGCCATCGCCAAAATCCACGCGCTACCGCCGATGACGAGCAACCATTTAAACCCCGTCAATAGCCAATGCCAATACAGCTCATTGCCTATTCCTGTGGATTGCCAAAGGACGCTCCAATTCCATTGATAATTCAAGATATGCCCCTTAATTCAAACATGGCAAGCCAAGTCAACATCAAAGGATGCTGACTTGGGTAGATTTATCAAGTTACCTTGGCGGTTACTTGGCTTGGGTTGGTTGGTCGGTTGGCGTTGCCAACAGAGCTTTTAGGTTGTCAGACATGGCAAATTGCATGTTGACATTTTTTGGTGGGATAGGTTGGGTGAACCATTTGTCGTAGATGCTGTTGATCTCGCCTGAGGCATAGACGGCTTTGAGGGCATCATCAACCACAGCTTTAAATTCGGCATCGCCTTTGCGCATCATACAGCCATAGATTTCAAATGACTGTGGCTCACCAACGATGTGCCATTTGGCAGGATCTTTGGCTTTGGCTTTCTCGCCTGCCAGCAGTACATCATCCATCATGAAAGCTTGGGCGCGACCATTTTCAAGCATCAAGAAAGATTCGCCGTGATCTTTGGCTGAGATGATGTTGATGTTTAGCTTGTTGTCATCATTAAACTGGCGAATGTAGCGCTCTGATGTCGTACCAGCGGTGGTTACCAAGGTTTTGCCAGCCAAGTCATCAAAGCCATTGATGCCAGAGTCAGTAGCGGTCAATAGGCGCGTACCGATCTCAAAGAAACCCACAGAAAAGTCCACTTGCTGCGCGCGCTCTTCGTTGTTGGTGGTAGAGCCACACTCAAGATCAACCGTGCCATTTTGCACCAATGGGATGCGAGTTTGTGAGGTGACCAGATTATAGCGTACTTTTAGATCTGGCATTTGAAGCTTTTGTTTGACAGCTTCGACGACTTTAAGCTGTAGGTCGTGTGCATAGCCCACAGGCTGATTTGGGTTATCAGCGATATAAGAAAACGGAATAGAGGAATCACGATGCGCCAGCACGATGGTGCCTGACTGCTTGATTTTATCCAATGTGCCTTGTGTGCTGCCTGCTGCGGCGGCAGCATCTGCAGCGGCGGTTTGTTCTGCAGGCTTGTTACATGCGCTTAGGCCAACAGCGGCAACCATTGCCAAACCAAAAGATAACGGTTTTAATTGAAACATATGAAATCCTTTTTAAATAAACACAAAAATCGTCAAAACTGACACAGCCATCACGATCACCGCAATCCTGCTGCATTATTACAATAGTGTAAAATTTGCTAAAAAGCAAGCAATTTATTTAAAAAAGCATATACATATTTTAGTATCGGCTCTGACAAGCCATTGATTAAGTCATTAATTATCAACCTAGTCGATCCAAGTGTTAAGATTTATAACTCATCTGCCTATGTATGTGATTATTATTGATCAGTTGCAAATATTGATGAGTAGCAAAAAAGATAGAATATCAAGAGTGATTGATGACTTTTTTGATTGATGGCTTAAAGATGATGGATTGACAAACCCACCAAAGCGCATTGGATGTTATTTTGGGATAACTGCGGGAAATAAATTTACACAACTTTTACAAATTGTGCCATCATTTTTACTTAACCTGTTCGATATTTTGTGTTAGCATGAATTTAGATCAGCACAAAAGTGTTTCGCCAAGTGTTGAATCTATTGTTTTAAACACAGTTTTTTGACAGATTTTTAATAAGGATGATTGATATGAAAAAATTATTTGCAGGTGTGGCGCTGGCTTCTGTGGCTTTGGTGGGCTGCGCATCAAATCAACTGGATGACAAGCAAGTCGTCATGGTTGAAGGCCAAGCTCAAGAAGTGCAAGTACAAGCACTGCGCAGCTTTCAAGTGGAGATCGCACCACGCAAAGCCGTCTGCGAACTGACCAATACCGCTGGTGAAAAAGTGCAAGCCGAATGCCTGCAATATCGCCGTACTTTCGATCGTAACTTTAACACCCTAAGCGGTGGCATCGAAGGCTTTGAATATGAGCCAGGTTTCCGTTATGTACTTGATCTTAAACAAGATCGTCTGCTAAACGAAGAAACAGGCCAAGTCGTGCCAAAATGGTCTTTGAATAAAGTGATTTCAAAGACAGCTGAATAAGGTGACACAGCGGCTGAGTATCAATCAGCACTGACCAAAAAACCAAATTCCCCGTGAATTTGGTTTTTTTTGTTGCCTTAACACTGACTAAAGCCAGATCCAACATTGCTAAGCTCAATGCGATTGCTGGCTGCATTGGTGACATGTACCGCAAGTCCGCCTTTGGCAGTTTCTTTATATTTATCCATCATATCCATGCCCGTCGCTTTCATCGTGGCGATGGCCTTATCCAGTGATACATGATGACTGCCATCACCACGCAGTGCCAGACGGGCGGCGTTGATGGCTTTGATGGAGGCCATGGCATTGCGTTCGATGCACGGCACCTGCACCAGTCCTGCGATGGGATCACAGGTCAGACCAAGATTATGCTCAAGCCCGATTTCCGCGGCGTTTAGACACTGCGCGACACTGCCGCCAAGCACATGCGCAAGTCCTGCTGCTGCCATCGCACAGGCAGATCCGACCTCACCTTGACAGCCGACCTCTGCGCCTGAGATTGAGGCATTTTGTTTGATCAAAGCACCGACAGCGCCTGCCACCAATAAAAACTCGCGCACCCCTTGATAATTAAAGGAGGGAATAAATCCGCGATAATAATGCAGCACTGCAGGGATGATACCTGCTGCGCCATTGGTCGGTGCGGTGACGACTTTGCCGCCTGCAGCGTTTTCTTCATTGACAGCCAGTGCGTACAGATTCACCCAGTCCATCGCCAATAGGCCGCCATTACCCGAATAGCCATACTCTTTGGACAGCTGTTCGTATAATGCCTTGGCGCGGCGTTTGACATTCAGGCCACCAGGCAAGATGCCATCGACTTTGCAGCCTTGGGTGACACACGCCTGCATCGTATCCCAGACTTCATTCAAATAATCTTTGATCTCGGATTCTGATCTGAGTGTTTTTTCATTTTCAAGCATCAGTTCAGCGATGTTAAGGTTGTGCTTTTGGCACAGTTCGGCCAGTTGCTCGGCACTATTAAAATCATAGATAAACGCCTGTTTTTCATCATGATTTTCGCTTGATTCTAACTCATCACTGTCTTTGATAAAGCCGCCACCAATCGAAAAATAAGTGCGCGATATTGTCGAGCCATCGCCAAGTTTTGCCGTCAGGCGCATGCCGTTGGGATGCTGGGGCAGCGGCTGATCATCCCATAACAGATGCTGATCACCATCAAAAAACACTTCATGACGCCCGCCAAGGGTGAGTTTATGCTCTTGGTAAATGGGCTGTAGATACTCATCCGTGGCGGTGGTATCGATGCTGCGCGGCTCATGGCCCAAAAGCCCAAGCAAGATCGCGGTATCGGTAGCATGTCCTTTGCCAGTCGATGACAATGATCCATACAGCTCAATCGTGATCTCATCAACCTGTGTCAGTCGATCGCCCAGATCTGCCAAAAAGCGATTGGCGGCGACCATTGGGCCGACGGTGTGTGAACTGGATGGCCCAATGCCGATTTTAAATAATTCAAAGACACTGATCATGTTTCATCCTTTTTTATTATAATCTATTCAGGTTAAAGTTGGCTGCTATCACACCAGTTGATGATTATGAGCAGCTGCTATTGATGCCAGTTTTTGTGATGCACATTTTGCTGCCATCACCCAGATTGCCAATCCAAGCTTTGCCATTTTCAAAGATCAACGGGCGGGCAGGCTTATTGGGCGTGGCGCTATTTGGGTGAATGCCGTCTTTGTGAAATCGAAAAGGGATCACCAAGTCAGCTTTTTCATCAATAAAGCCCCAATAGTTGCCCTGACGCACAGCAGCCAAGCCCTCGGCATAGTCGCGCACTTCATCAAAGGCATACAGCACACGCAGATTGCCTTGGGCATCGACAAAGCCCCATTTGCCGTTTTGCTCGCGCTTAATCAGAGCTGTAGTCGGGGCGCTGCTTACCTGAGTGCTGGACTGCACAGTTGTGATGCGGCTGGTGGTTGTCGGCTGTGTGGGTGCGATGGTTTGGCTTGTGATGCGGGTTTGGTTAGGGCTGGCCGCTGTATTTGATACGCTTGAGCTGACCACTGGCGGATGGATGCGATTGCCTTGTTTGTCGATGTCGTAGCGCTGACCGCTTTGGGTGACGCTTGCCACGCCATTGACATAGTCGGTGATTTGGCTGACACTGCGATCAAAGGTGCGGATCAGGCGACCATTGCTGGCAAGCACCACAAAGCGACCATTGGCATACGCGATAAGCCGATCCTCTCGAACACCACGCGCCCAAATGCCAGATGGCATGCGATCATATTCAAAGCCGATGACCACTTTACCTTGTGCATTAATGTAGCCGACTTTGCCGTTTTTGAGTACTGGCATGATCCCTGCGGCAAACTGACTGGGCAGGGCGGCTTGATAGGCGAATAAATCAGCGGTTTTGTTGCCGCGAGCATCCAAGAGTGCCACAGGCTGTCCATTGTCCTTGGTGGCCAAAAACACACCGCTTTGGCTTGTGCAGGCGGTATTTTTAAAATGGCTTTTTGGTGGCGTGCAGGCATATGCGCTGCCAAGACTGGCTGCTAAAAGCGATGCTGCGATCAGGGTTTTGGTCATTGAAATTTTAATCATAAAGCTGTGCATATTAAGATTTAAGATACTAAGTATTCTATTTAATTGTCGATGGTCAGTGCCTGCATCTTTGGGCGGATCTGAAGTGACATTTTACCCATCAAAAGGTGATTTGTATAGATGCCATTGTGATTATTATCCATGAACTGCTCAATTAGCACATGGCATTCCATCATAAAAACATCATGCGTTGGAAAATCATACTTAAATCAGCTAAAAAATCAAAAAACATTTGCAAATGCGAACAGTTATTGTTATTATAATCATCAAATACAGAGAGTTGTTGTCTGTTTCTTTTTATATCAGATTTTGGGTGACACCCAACGGCCATGAAAAGGAGTGATCAGATGTATGTCTGTATCTGTCATGATGTCAAAGACACACAAATTAAAACCGCGCTCGCCGCTGGCGTCTGCTGCATGAAAGGACTGCAAGATACGCTATCTGTCGGCACATGCTGTGGCTGCTGTATCCCAATGGTGCAGGATTTGCTCGATGAGCATAACCAAAATGCCGTCGCCATCGATGTGATGGCAAGCTGATTGGCCCTGATAGGACGATCTTTTAGATACTGGTTGTGATATTTTAACCAACCATACATCAGATAGCATCATGCGATCGCTGTATATGCGTTTTTATGTTACCCGATTGTTGCTAACTTGTGATGATCGGGTTCGTTTTTGTCTACTGCCCAATGATTGATTTTTTGTATCGATAAGCATTATCAGTTTGAAAATAATCATCAAGTGTGAATAACTTGGATTTTGACTTAGTATTTTAAAAAATAGCTATAATTTTCAAATATTTATGAAATTATGCTGCATCGGTGCCATCGCTGATAAGCAATAATGACTACTGCTTGCAGTTGCGAGCGATTGTCAGAGTGCTAAGCGTTCGCAGTTCATAACTATTACAATCCATTGCTGGATTTTGGGCATAAATGTGCTACCATAATCCCTACAAATTTTTAACTTTTACACAGGAGCGAGTGATGAAATCCTCTCAAAAAGTCATTGATTATCTAAATTTCCTATTGGGCGGCGAACTGGGTGCGCGTGATCAGTATTTCATTCACTCTCAAATGTATGCTGAATGGCATCTGGGCAAGCTGTATGATCGCATCCATCACGAGATGGACGATGAGACCTTGCACGCTCAGCTGATTATTTCTCGCATTTTGATGCTTGGCGGCACGCCAAATATGCAAGTATCTGCCATCAACATCGGTACTGATGTACCAAGTATGCTAAAAAGCGATCTTGAACTTGAATACAGTGTGCAAGAGCATCTTAAAGAGGGCATCGCGCTGTGTGAAGCTGAGCGTGACTATGTGACTCGCGATATGTTGGTGCGTCAGCTAGAAGACACCGAGCAAGACCACGCACATTGGCTAGAGCAGCAACTGCGTCTGATCGAGTTGATGGGTCTTGAAAACTACCTACAAAGCATGGCAGGTGAGCCATCTCAAGCCAACGCAGCTCACTGATAAGGAGATGATATGAAAGGTAATAAAGAAGTCATCCGCGCGCTCAATGCAGCACTAGGACAGTCACTAATCGCCATCAACCAGTATTTCTTGCATGCGCGCATCGTCAAAAACTGGGGCATCGGTGAGCTAAACGAAGCTTTTTATAAGCAATCGATCCAAGAGATGAAATGGTCAGATCAGCTGATCGAACGCATTTTATTGCTTGAGGGTCTGCCAAATTTGCAAGAATATGGCAAGATTTTGATCGGTGAAGATGTCGCTGAGATTTTAAGCTGCGATCTAAAGCTTGAAAATCGCAAGCACGATCTTTTGGTGGAGGCCATCAATACTTGTGAAACCAACCGCGATTATGTCTCACGCGAGCTACTGGTCGCTCTAAAAGATGGCAACGAAGAGCATATCGATTGGCTAGATACCCAAAACGAGCTGATCGCATCGATGGGTATCCAAAACTACATTCAGCTTAAAGCCCAAGAAGATTGAGCATCTACTGATCCTGAATGAATAAAGCAGCCGAATATGGCTGCTTTTTTTGGCTCGATGATCATCAATACATGAAGCGCATCGATTAGAATTGATAATTAAAACCAACGCGCGTTCTGCTTTCGATGTCATCACTGGTCATCGGGCTGTTCTTTTGGGTGTCAGATAGCCATTCGATGTTTTGGTTAATAAACACGCTGATGCGTGGTGTGGCTTGATAATTGACGGTGGCAGAGACAAATGGCGACCAGCTGGATTCGGCTTGATAAGCTGCCACGCCTGAGCGGATGGATTCAGCATCACTGACGCCATAATAATAGTTATTATAATCTTCACTGCGCCAAGTCGCACCGAAGCTTGGGTAAATGGTCCAATCATCCTTGGTGAATTTACTGACATGTGCCAGTGACAGCGTTTGGCCACCATGCTTATCCAATAAGTCAGTAGTGGCTTTGGCGCGCAGACCACCGATCGGGCTAAGGTACATGTAGCTGATATGCGCCAGCGTCGAGGATTTGCGCTCATTGAGCTGTGCTAAGCTGCCATGCGCATCTTCAGGATCGAAGTTGCGACCATCATAGCTGATACCTGCACGCAGATGATGGCGATTGTCTTTATAAGGATAAATGCCTGCCTCCGCGCCCTCGATGTACACGCGGTTATTGTCATAAAAAGCTTGTGGCAGCACAAAGGTCTGTGCATCAGCATCATAAGCAGAAGACAGATGCGTCACGCTCATTCCTGCGCTGAATTTGGCGTCTGGATCGATCGGCAGGCTGTCAGCATGGGCAATGATGCTCATAGCAGCTGCGCTGATGATGGCGAAATGAAAGGCAGATTTCATATTAATCCTTAATGCAGATTTAATTTTGAGAAGATATTGGTTGATTGATGCTTACTATACGACGCTTTGGGCGCTGGGTCAAGCGACACATCAGCTCATAGCCGATGGTGCCAGCGCAACTCGCGACCTCATCAATGCTGGGTGATGCGCCCCACAGCACCACAGGCGCACCGATATTGATCTCAAGCCTATCAACATCAATCATTAGCATATCCATCGCCACACGACCGATGATCTCACGCTGATGCACTTTGCCGTGCGCATCGGTGATACTGACCTTGGCAGATGAGACCACTCGTGGATAGCCGTCACCATAGCCGATGGCTACGACGGCGATCTGATGGGCTTTTGTCGCCATCCACAGAGCGCTGTAGCCGACGCAATCTTGATCAGCAAGTGTGTGCAGTGCCATCACTTGTGAAGACAGTGTCATGGCGGGCTTTAGACCCAGTTCATGCGCGCTTTGATCGGCCACAGGCTTTGAGCCATATAAGGCGATGCCTGCGCGCACCCAGTCGTGCTGTTGATCAGCAAAATTGATGATACCTGCTGAATTGCATAAGCTGGCTAGGGTCTGCGGTGCAAATTGACGAATGGCATTGAGCATCTGATTAAACTTTAGAATTTGTCGAGCATTCATCGGATGTGACTGCTCATCGGCACAGGCAAAATGACTGGTCAATATCAGCCGATAGCCTGCATCATTCAGCTGTCGCGCCGCCTCGATGATGGCGTCATCACCAAAGCCTAGCCGACTCATGCCAGTATTATATTTTAGCCATATGGTGCGCCCAAAGGCATCATCATCGGGCGTTAATGATAGCGCCCAATTCAGCTGCTCGATTTGATGAATCACACAGCCAAAGTCATGCGCCAGCGCTGTTTGCCATTCTGTTTGACTAAACACGCCCTCGATCAGCACCACAGGCTTTTGATTACCTAAGGCTTTGATGGCCAGAGCCTCGCTCATGCACGCCACACCGAAGCCATCTGCAGCCATCAAAGCAGGTAGAGCCGCCTTGATGCCGTGGCCATAGGCATCGGCCTTGACCATTGCAAGGACTTTGGTGGTAGGCTTTAAGTGTTGTTTGATGACTTGCAAATTATGTGCCAAGGCATGTTGATCGATGGTGATGGTTGTGTTTCGCATGTGCTTTGTCTATTTTGATAAAACTATAAAAAACTCAATCGGCTGGGCTGATGGCCTGATACACAGATGCTGGGCATTGGCTGCATATCATTCATCCATATCATAATCTTCAGGCACATCGCCTGGCACCAGATCTTCAAATCGTACATATTCGCCCAAGAATTTGAGTGGGACTTTGCCTCGCTCGCCCTGACGGTTCTTGCCGATGATCAGCTCTGCTAAGTGCTTGATGTCGTCTTTATCTGGATAATAATAATGATGGCGATAGACAAATAAGATCAAGTCGGCATCCTGTTCGATCTGACCTGATTCACGAATGTCGGAGATCAGTGGGCGCTTATTTGGGCGTTCTTCGACTTTACGGTTCAGCTGTGACAGCGCCACCACAGGGCAGTTTAATTCACGCGCCAAAGCTTTCAAGCTGCGCGAGATCTCGCCCATTTCATTGACTTTATTATCGCCCATCCCTGGCACGCGCATCAGCTGCATGTAGTCGATGAGTACGAAGCCTAGCCCATCTGGATGGTTTTTGGCGATGCGGCGACATGTGGCGCGCACCTCCGATGGGCTTAGATCTGAGCGATCGTCGATATACAGATGCTTATCTTGGAGCAAAGTCACGCCATTCATAAACCGACCCCACTCATCTTCATTCATATCCGCTGACATGATGCGCCGCATGTCGATACTGCCCCATGCTGCCAACATACGCATGGCGATGGACTCAGCTGGCATTTCCATCGAGAAAATCACCACCGACTTGTTGGACATCAAAGCCGACTGAGCAAAATTCAGCGCCAGCGCCGTCTTACCCATTGCAGGGCGCGCTGCTAGGATAATCAGGTTGCCATTTTGAAAACCCAGCGTTTTATTATTTAGGCCGATAAATCCTGTATCCAGACCGACCAAGCCCTCTGGACGCAAGCGAATCTCATCGAGTTGAGTGACGACATTGGCCAGTACATCATCGATCCGCTGCGGCCCTGTTTTGCTGGTGCCGCGCGCAAAGCTCTCACCGATGCGAAAAATATCCGATTCGATGGTGTCTAAAATCTCAGTGACGCTTTGTTTTTTGGGATGATAAGCCAGATTGAGCATGTGGTTTGCCGAAGAAATCAGCTGCCGATAGACAGACATTTCTCGGACTTTTTCAGCATAATTGATCAGATTAAAAAAATTGGCCGTGCTTTGGTTGATGGCGATCAAATATTCCTCACCGCCAGCAGCGGTCAACTGCCCAACACGGCTAAGATAATCATGCACCATGATGCTGTCATAAGGCTCATTGACACGCGCCAAATGACTAATGGCCTCAAAAATCCGCTTATGCCGCTCACCATAAAAATCCTCAGCGCTGATCAGATGCTCAATGTTGGCAAATGAGTCGTTAATACTCATCAATGATGCCAATAAAGAGCGCTCCATCTCGATATTATGGGGCGGCTGTAGGGTCAATAAGCTGTCGGGTTTTTCGGTGTGATTACTCATAAAAACTAACTGGCGTGGATGGCTAAAAAAGTACTTATCTGGCGATGGCCAAATAAGTAAATGGGTAAAATTTGATTGGTAAAGCTTGGCAAAAATGCTAGAATTATTCTTTATTCATCCGCCAAATTGTACCACAAAACCACCCCTAAAGGATACGCCAAAATGACAGCATTTTTCGCAAAGTCTGCCAAAGCCGCACCACATCAAGCTTGCGATCAACTGCCATATCTGATCACCACGGGCGAGCCTGCTGGTATCGGCATGGATATTGTCATTGATGTGCTGTGCCATCATCGCGACCAGCTGCCTGCGTCGCTGCTGATTTTGGCCGATTGCTTTGCTTTTGATGAGCGCGTTGCCATGCTAAAGGCAATTAACGCCCATCAGATGGCTGATTATGCAGTGATTGATGATTTGCCTGATGATATTGATAATATTGATAATCAATTTATCAAAAATAAACTGTCTAGCATAGCACACTCTGTCATTATTTTGCATATACCTTGCACTGACAAAGTCGTCGCAGGTCAACTATCTGCGCGTAATGCCCCTATGGTCGAGCGGCAGCTGCATCTGGCGCATGTTTTGGCATCAACAAAACAAGTAGCTGCCATCATCACCGCACCCTTGCAAAAATCTGTGATGATTGATGGTGGTGTGCAGTTGGATAATGGTGATTTGTTCAGTGGGCATACCGAGTATTTTATGCATAAGGCAGGCTGTGATAAGGTGGTGATGATGCTGGCCAATCGTGTCATGAAAGTGGCACTGGTCACGACACATCTACCGCTACGCGCTGTAGCTGATGCCATCACGGCTGATGAAGTGGCAAGTACGGTCGTCATCACGCATCATGCACTGACGCATCAGTTTGGCATCCCAAATCCCAAAATCTTAGTCTGCGGACTCAATCCACACGCAGGCGAGAGTGGTCATTTGGGTGATGAAGAAATTCACATCATCAATCCTGTCCTACAGAACTACCGTGATGACGGTATGGATATCTCGCTTGCCATGCCCGCCGATACGCTGTTTACTCGCCATCACCTATCACATTGTGATGTGGTGATTGCCATGTATCATGATCAAGGCTTGGCACCGCTCAAATCACATGGCTTTGGCGATACGGTGAATATCACGCTTGGACTACCCTATGTGCGTACATCGGTGGATCATGGCACGGCACTTGATTTGGCAGGGACAGGGCAGGCGAGTAGCTCAAGCTTGCTACAGGCGATTGCTTATGCGCTGATGATGAGTTGATGTCAAATCAGCTGTGTGGCATGGTCAGTCCATACCACAGCTGAATCTAAAGTCACAAGCCAAAGAACTAAAAAGTGTGGGACATAAGCATACGCATGACCAACAGATATCCGATACTTTGCCACCAAAAAATCCCCAAAAACCCATCAAATCATGGTATGATAAACGGTTAATTTTGCGATTAGATAAGTTAGAATTTATGCACATTATTCCAAAATCCCCACAGCAAGCCAAGCACGCACCCCGCAAGCGTTTTGGGCAAAATTTCTTGCACGACACCAATGTCATTGCCCAAATTGTCACATCGATTCGCCTTGATAAAGCGGATAATCTGCTTGAGATTGGGCCAGGCTTGGGTGCACTGACCGAGCCACTACTTGCAGAAGTTGATGGGATGACGGTAATTGAGCTTGACCGAGATTTGGCAGCTCAGCTGAAGATTAATATCGGTGCCAATAGCCATCCTGATTTTACCATCATCAATGACAACGCCATGCACATCGATTATCGTGCCTTGGCTGAGCAAGTGGGCAAGGGTGCGTTTCGTGTGGTGGGAAATTTGCCTTATAATATCTCGACGCCGATTTTGTTTCGCTTGCTTGAGTTTAGTGATGTCATCAAAGATATGCACTTTATGCTCCAAAAAGAAGTCGTTGATCGCATCACCGCCGAACCAAACACCAAAGAATACGGCAGATTGTCAGTGATTATGCAGTATTATTGCCAATCAGAGTATCTGCTCACGGTGCCAAAAGGGGCGTTCAATCCACCGCCCAAGGTGACCAGTGCGGTGTTTCGTCTGATTCCTTATGCCATCAAGCCGATTACTGCTCATGATGAGAAAGTCTTTGAGTTGGTTGTGCGTGAAGCGTTTAATCATCGTCGTAAGACTTTGCGCGCGATTTTTAAGGCAAATGCATTATTGCCGACTTTGGATGAAGCGGATTTTGAAGCAGTGGGCATCAACCCACAGGCTCGCCCTGAGACCTTGAGTGTATCAGAATTTGTTTCGTTAGCGGATTTGATTGTCAATAAAAAGCGTAATGCATGATACATTTGATTTGAAAACTGGTTATAATTATTTAGCTGTATGAAAAAATATAAAACCAAAAACTATCGTCATGAGTATGTGATCGGTGATTTGCAAGGCTGTTTTGGCGCGTTCAATCAGCTGCTTGATGTGCTGGATTTTGATGAAACCCAAGATAAGATTTGGCTGGCTGGCGACATCGTGGCACGCGGCGAAGATTCTTTATCCACCTTGCGTGAAGTCAAACGATTGTCCGACATTGGTGCGTTAACTACCGTACTTGGCAATCATGATATCACCTTGATCGCTACTTGGCGAGGGGTGATGAATCCCAAGCCAAAAGATAAAACGGCAGCGATTTTTGAAGCACCTGATTGTGATGAATTGCTTAACTGGCTACGCAAACAGCCGCTACTGGTGTATCCCGATCATCGCACAGTACTGACCCATGCAGGCATCCCACCAAATTGGAGCATCAAAGAAGCCAAAGGCTACGCCAAAGAACTAGAAAAACAGCTTGGCGGCAGTCTAAAACAGCTCGATCGCCTACTGCCCAATCTATACAGCAAAAAATCGGATGAATGGTCGGATAAGCTCAATGGCTATAAGCGAATGCGTGCGATCGCCAACTACTTTACTCGGATGCGTCTGTGTACGGCAACAGGCTTGCTTGAGTTTTCGTTCAAAGAGACGCTTGATGATGAGATGCCATTGGACTTTCGGCCATGGTTTGAGTGGTTTGTGGTGCGTGAACGGCGGATTCTTTTTGGGCATTGGGCAGCGCTCAAGGCACAAGTCGCCACTAAAAATGTCCGTGCGCTCGATGGTGGCTGCGTGTGGGGTGGTAAGCTTGTGGCATATCGGCTGGCAGATGGTGTGGTGATCGCGATCTGATCTGGTCAAGTCACATGATGGCTTGCAACTACCATAAAATTTGCATTATAATCCATCAATGTTGTGGCAGCATCCATCGAAACACTGCAGCAAATTTGATATTTTTCTTTATAACACTGATTTTTAACAACACTAAGGATGAGTTATGACTGTAATTGCAATGAAAGATCTGGATTTGGCAGGCAAGCGCGTGTTGATTCGTGAAGATCTGAATGTGCCGATCAAAGATGGTGTCATCACCAGTGATGTGCGCCTACAAGCAGCACTGCCGACTCTTAAAGATGCGCTGGCACAAGGTGCTGCTGTGCTTGTAGCGTCGCATTTGGGTCGTCCTAGCGAGGGTGAATTTGATGAAAAATATTCACTGGCACCTGTAGCGGCCTATTTGGATGAGCATTTGGATGCACCTGTACGCTTTGAAAAAGAGTATCTAAATGGCGTCGAAGTAGCGCCTGGTGAGCTTGTTTTACTTGAAAATGTTCGCTTTAATGTTGGCGAAAAGAAAAATTCTGATAAGCTTTCTGAACAATATGCCAATCTGTGCGATGTATTTGTGATGGATGCCTTTGGTACCGCTCACCGCGCCCAAGCATCCACCGAAGGGGTGATCCGCGCTGCTGCAGCCCAAGGCAAAGCAGTGTGTTCGGGCAATCTATTGACCGATGAGCTGACCGCTCTGTCTCGTGCGCTTAACAATCCTGCAGCGCCAGTTGTGGCGATCGTTGGTGGCTCAAAAGTCTCCACCAAGCTCGATGTATTATTAAGTCTGGCTGATAAATGCGATAGCATCGTCGTCGGTGGCGGTATTGCCAATACTTTTTTAGCAGCCACAGGCGTAAATGTTGGCTCTTCATTGCATGAGCCTGATTTGATCGACACCGCCAAAGAAATTATGGCCAAAACTCAGATTTTACTGCCGTCAGAAGTGGTGGTTGCTGACAAATCTCAAATTGATTTTGATGACTTTTTAGGTTCGCTTGCCAAGGCGGACGCGGTGGTCAAATCGGTCGATGACATCGCTGATAATGAGATGATTTTGGATATCTCAAAAGACAGCGCTCAAAAAATCGCAGAACACATCAAAGCGGCCGCTACCATCCTATGGAACGGTCCTGTGGGTGTGTTTGAGGTGGATCAATTTGGCACAGGCACTCAGATTTTGTCACAAGCGGTGAAAGACAGCGCAGGTTTTAGTATCGCAGGTGGCGGTGATACATTGGCAGCGATTGACAAATATCAAGTGGCTGATGATGTCAGCTATCTATCAACTGGCGGTGGTGCCTTCCTTGAGTTTGTTGAGGGCAAGACACTGCCAGCCATCGCCGCGCTTGAGGCTGCCGCAAAATAAGTTTTTTTGATGGCTTGGGCGGGTGATTTATCTGTGGTTAGCAAGCTTAAGCCATCTTGCAACATGGCTTTTAATAAGATTAAGGCTTTGTTACTTTTTGTTGCATTTTTCGATTATCTCTTGTCAAACGGCCTTTAGATGGCTAAACTAAAGGCATTAGGTCGATAAGTATATCGAGAAATTTCTTAGGCACATCATAAGAGAGAATAACAGATGAAAAAGATTCTTCCAGCCGTTGTTTTTGCTGCCATGCTTGCCGCTTGCAGTCAGCAAACTCAAGATTCTGCCAGTCAAACTGTCGAATCTGCAGCAGCCGACACCAAGGCTAACACCGAGCAAGTCGCTCGTGAAGCTGAAGCCGCTGCACAAGCAGGCAGCAATGCAGTTGAAAATGCCGCTGAAACCGCGTCAGAGGCTGCCAAGAGCATCGGTGCTGCGGTAACCGAAGCTGCGGGCAATGACAATTCAGCCGAAGCGCGCGCCCCAGAAGATCAGCAATACTGATCAATAAGCTGCTTAGAAGCCGACACTGTGTCGGCTTTTTTATTATTTTGGGGTGTGTAAAATCGGCATTTATGGTATAATCATGCTTATTTATACCATCACTCATCAAATGGAGAAATTACATGGCACTGGTATCACTGCGCCAATTACTTGACCATGCTGGCGAACACGCTTATGGCTTGCCTGCTTTTAATGTCAATAACTTAGAACAGATGCGCGCCATCATGATGGCAGCGGACAAGACGGATTCACCTGTGATCGTACAGGCATCAGCAGGCGCTCGCAAATATGCTGGCGCACCATTTTTGCGTCATCTAATCCTATCAGCCATTGAAGAGTGGCCACACATCCCTGTGGTGATGCACCAAGATCATGGCACAAGCCCAGCAGTTTGCCAGCGCTCAATTCAGCTTGGCTTTAGCTCGGTGATGATGGATGGCTCGCTCAAAGAAGACGGCAAAACCCCAGCGGATTATGACTACAATGTTCGCGTGACTCGTGAAGTCGTCAAGATGGCACATGCGTGCGGCGTGTCTGTCGAAGGTGAAATCGGCTGTCTAGGTAGCCTAGAAACTGGTATGGCAGGCGAAGAAGATGGCGTGGGTGCTGAAGGCGTCCTTGACCACAGCCAGCTATTGACTTCGGTCGAAGAAGCTCGCCAATTCGTTGCTGACACCAATGTTGATGCTTTGGCCATCGCAGTAGGTACATCACATGGTGCGTACAAATTCACTCGTCCACCGACAGGTGATATCCTAGCGATCGACCGCATCAAAGAAATCCACGAAGCACTGCCAAATACCCACCTAGTCATGCACGGCTCAAGCTCAGTACCACAAGAATGGCTAAAAATCATCAACGAAAATGGCGGTAACATCGGTGAGACCTACGGTGTGCCAGTTGAGCAGCTTGTCGATGCCATCAAGCATGGTGTACGCAAGATCAACATTGATACCGATTTGCGTCTGGCATCAACCGGTGCGATTCGTAAATTCATGACCGAGCATCCTGCTGAATTTGACCCACGCAAATACTTGGCAGCATCAATGAAAGCGATGGAAGAGATCTGTGTGGCTCGTTATGAGGCATTTGGTGCGGCAGGCAATGCCAGCAAGATTCGCCCGATTAGCCTAGAGAAAATGGTAGAATATTACCAATGATTGGTATGATTACAGGGCAGGTGCAGTCATTGAATGCACCTGTCGCCTGCGTGATGACAGCTGGCGGTGTGGGCTATGAGATTGAGCTGCCCATACCGTCATTTTGTCAGCTGGCATTGGGCAATACCGTGACCATTCATACACATTTGGTGGTACGCGAAGATGCGCACAGCTTATTTGGCTTTATTGATAAACCAGATCGGGATGTGTTTCGCAAACTCATTAAAATTAACGGTGTTGGTGCTAAGATGGCGGCGGCGATGCTATCGACATTGACTGCAGCTGAGATCAAGCGCGCTGTGGATCAGGACAATGATGTGGCCTTGGTGCGCGTGCCTGGAATTGGCAAAAAGACTGCCCAACGCATCATTTTGGACTTAAAAGGCAAATTGCAAGAGTTTGGCAGCGATGAGATGATCGGTGTTGATGGGTTATTTGTAGAAGATGGCTTTGATAACAGCATGCAGATGATCGCTGAAGTTGAGAGTGCTTTGATTCATTTGGGCTATAAAGAAAAAGAAGCCCAAGCCGCCATCAAAGCTACACAGTCAGATCAGATCACAAACACATCCGATCTGCTCAAGGCGGCACTGCGCCAACTATCTGGATTTTAATCAACTACTTGCATTATTCATGCCTCAGGCGAACAGCTTGGGGCATGAATTTATTTTGCTATGATAGATAAAACGATGACTCTGATAAAGTCTTAAATAAAATTTGGTTATTCATTGATCGACAGCATCGATAACAGCGCTTGCATGCTGGCTGAACGAGTCAGATTGGGATTGGTCACCAAACCCAAATGGCGCTGCAGTTCGATGTTTTCAGCCATATCAATCTTAATCAAATCCTGATTAATCAAAGTCTCTGGCAGCACTGACCACCCAAGACCAACTGACACGAGCATACGGATCGACTCCAGCGGATTGGTGCTCATCGTTGCATATGGGCGCAGATTGTGCTTGGCAAACTCCGCCAGCGTGATCTGACTGGTAAAGGTATTGGCAGCGGGTAAGATGGCAGGGTAATGAGCCAGCTGCAAAAGGCTAACCTTGGATTTTTGGGCAAGTGAGCTTAGCGTACCTGTCACAAAATACAGCGGATCACTCCACAAGGTGTGATAATTTAGTCTGCGGTCAAAGGTAGGCGGCAGGGTCAAAAAAGCCAATGAAATTTCACCCTCCAGTACCGCCTTATGCGCCTCTTCAGAATCGACAAAACGCACCTCAAGCTGTACAGCAGGATAGGTCTGAATAAAGCGTCTGAGCACGGGCGCTAAGTGATGCAGTCCGATATGATGACTTGTCCCGATAACCAGTCGTCCCGATGCCACTTCTTTGGCATGCTGAAGACTGGCTTTGCACGCCTCATAGTCATCGAGCCATCGACGCACAAAGGGTAGCAGCTCATGCGCAGAAGCTGTTGGGATGATACTGCGACCGACGGTGTCAAACAGTACTGTACCAAACTCATCTTCAAGGTTTTTGATGCGTTTGCTGACAGCAGGCTGTGTGATGTACAATTTCTCGGCAGCACCCGAGATACTGCCTGTTTGCATGACTGCCACAAAAGTGGCCAAGTTGGTCGTATTCATCGCGTCCGTCCGATATGATGATGGTGGGCATGATGCGCATATTGCATCAAGGTTGTGATAGCTTAATGTATTCCAAAAAGTTTTTCAACCTAAATTTTTAGGAATGCATAATTTACCCATATTGAAACATCATTCGTTATAAAACTCATTGGCCTTATACAGCAGCATCAACAGCGCAGAATAACAAAAGATACTGATCAAGCATAGCACCAAGAAAGTCAAGCTGCTTTGATCAGCGACGGCATGCGCAAAAGGATTGTAGATCGAGCCTTCTCCCCAGAACATCCAATTAATCAAGATCTGGCACAAAAATCCTACCACACACAAAATGGTAATCACTCTTTCGCTTCGGATGCCTGTGCGGCGCACGATGAACAGCCCAATGACCAAAATCAATAAAAACATTGCAATAGAAATGCCATAAATCGCCATACAAACACTCCGTGATAAAGATCTTTGAGATCTTAGGTTAAATCAATTATAACAGCGACTATATATAGTCTTGTGTCGCTATCAGTTTAACTGTATTAAAGTCAATGCCAAAAAAGCTTGGCATTATTTTCAACTTTAATTATGCATCATAATGTAATACAATTTTACATATTGTACAATATCTGGTTACTCGGTTTTCTAAAGTTTGATCGAGATTGGGCTTATTATTCCAATAAGTTATCAATTTTATAAAAAATATAAATTATTATTATGAATTTATTTTTGCTATAATTACACATATCTATTAAACTATGGCTAATCGAACAGAGCGATGCTTTACCACGCACCATCATGAACGGACGATTGGGAAGTGCTTTTGTTTTATGGTATAATGATTATGCCAAATTAGTATAGATTGTTTAATAATTTTAAATTTACCCAACCATTTAGGAGTATAAAATGGCAGGCAAAACTTTATATGATAAACTTTGGGACGACCATTTGGTGGCAAGCCGTGATGATGGCTCAAGTTTGATTTACATTGACCGTCAATTATTACACGAAGTCACCTCACCACAAGCATTTGAAGGCTTGGAGCTTGCAGGTCGCAAGCCTTGGCGTTTATCGGCAAATATTGCCACGCCTGATCACAATGTACCAACATCTGCCAAAGAGCGCAGCGAGGGTGTGAGCGGCATCAAAGACGAAACTTCACGCATTCAAGTACAAACTTTGGACGAAAATTGCCAAAAATTCAACATCACCGAATTTACCATTAATGATGTGCGTCAAGGCATCGTCCATGTGGTCGGGCCAGAACAAGGCTTGACCTTACCAGGCATGACCGTTGTCTGTGGTGATAGCCATACTGCAACGCATGGTGCATTTGGTTGTCTTGCTCATGGTATTGGTACCAGCGAAGTTGAGCATGTCTTGGCGACACAATGCCTAGTCCAAAAGAAAATGAAAAATATGCTGGTGCGTGTGGACGGCAAACTTGGGCCTGGCGTTACCCCTAAAGATGTGGTACTTGCCATCATCGGTAAAATTGGTACAGCAGGCGGAACAGGACACGCCATTGAATTTGGCGGACAAGTATTCCGTGATATGTCTATCGAAGGACGCATGACCGTTTGTAATATGGCAATCGAAGGCGGAGCAAGAGTTGGCTTAGTTGCTGTTGATGAAAAAACCATTGAATATGTTAAGGGTCGTCCGTATGCCCCAACTGGTGCAGACTGGGACAAAGCCGTAGCATATTGGAACACCTTACATTCAGATGATGATGCTCATTTTGATACCGTGATTGTGATGAATGGTGAAGACATTGAACCACAAGTCTCATGGGGAACATCACCTGAAATGGTCATTCCAGTAACGCAAAATGTACCAACTCTTGAGCAAGCAAAAGACGATGTACAAAAAAATGACTGGACGCGTGCTTATCAATATATGGGTTTAACAGCAGGACAATCCCTTGCTGATATTGCCCTTGACCGAGTATTTATTGGCTCTTGCACCAATTCACGCATTGAAGATATCCGTGCAGCGGCTGAAGTGGTTAAAGGACGTAAAGTTGCTGATACCATTAAACAAGCGATGGTTGTTCCAGGGTCTGGTTTGGTTAAAAAACAAGCAGAAGAAGAAGGATTAGATAAAATCTTTATCGATGCAGGTTTTGAATGGCGTGAACCGGGGTGCTCAATGTGCCTTGCGATGAATGCTGATAAATTGCAAGCAGGCGAACATTGTGCCAGTACCAGCAACCGTAACTTTGAAGGTCGTCAAGGTAATGGCGGTCGTACACATTTAGTGAGTCCAGCAATGGCAGCAGCAGCAGCGATTGCAGGGCATTTTGTAGATGTGCGGACATTCTAAAGGTTTTTAAGATAAGAGCAAGTGATGATTGCTTATACAGAAGTTGTAAAAATAATCCAGCTTGACCCTATTGCTATGGCTGATGATGAAGAATGGCTATTTAGAATTGAGATTTTAAAACATTCTCAAAAAGGTTATTTTGCACAACTTTGGCGACAAGATAGCTATGATATTAAACCAACTTTTGCTATCAAGCCTGATTGGATTGCAAGTGAAACGCTATTTGTCCAAGAAAACTACCGTCTTGAGATGTCGCATAAACCACATTATTTTGTTGATGTTGAAAGTTGTCTATCTGCCATTTTAACTGAACTGACAAAAGAGTTTGATTTATCACAATAGGAGATAAAAATGCCAATTTCTGTTGTTGAGCAATATTATCAAATGATTGAGCATTTGGATAAGGCTGATAAAATCATTTTGGCTGAGAAAATTATGAATTCAGTCAAGCAAGAATCAAAGCCTTTGAATGATTTATCTAATTTAACACCTCATCCAAATGCAGTTAATGGCGATTCTGATGATTTGGTAAATATCAGTTGGGAAAAGGAGTTAAATCTTGATTTCCCGACATAATATTTATTTAGATACACATACTGTCATCTGGCTTTATCTTATGGAGATGGATAGATTTTCGGATAAAGTGATTGACTTGCTGAAAAATAACTATTTATTTGTCTCTCCAATGGTAAAACTGGAGTTGCAATATCTTTATGAGATAAAAAGACTTAATGATTCGCCTGAGATGATTTTACAATCATTGAAGCAAAGTATTAACTTGAGTATTTGCCAAAAATCATGGCTAGATGTTGTAAACACGGCATTGACTTGTGATTTTACTCGTGATGCTTTTGACCGTTTGATTGTTGCTCATGCCATGCTTGATAATAGCATTTTGATTAGTAAAGATAGTAATTTAACTAAACACTATCAACAGTGTGTTTGGTAAAATCTAAAAGGAATATTTTATGCAAAAATACACCACCCTTACAGGCATTGTTGCACCACTTGACCGTGCCAATGTGGATACGGATTTAATTATCCCAAAACAGTTTTTAAAATCCATTAAACGCACAGGGTTTGGCGATAATTTATTTGATGAATTACGCTACCTTGATGAAGGCTATTTGGGACAAGATATTGCTAAACGCCCAAAAAATCCTGATTTTGTGCTCAACCAAGAGCGTTATCAAGGTGCAACCATTTTACTGACTCGCAGTAATTTTGGTTGTGGTTCAAGCCGTGAACACGCGCCTTGGGCATTAAATGAATATGGATTCCGTACCGTTATTGCTCCAAGTTATGCCGATATTTTCTTTAATAATAGCTTTAAAAACGGTATGTTGCCTGTCATCTTAACCGGAAGTGAAGTTGATGAGTTATTTAAAGACTGCGAAGCAAATGTGGGTTTTACCTTAACCGTAGATTTAGAAAATCAAAAAGTAATTTCGCCAAATGGTCGCGAATATCATTTTGAAGTCGATGCGTTTCGTAAACACTGCCTGTTAAATGGTTTGGATGATATTGGTTTAACCTTGCAAGATAGCGATAGCATTCGTGCCTTTGAAGAAAAAGCCCGTGCGGATAGACCGTGGGTGTTTAAGGATTTGGCATAATTGTCAGTTGAGAGTTAAGGGTGGTTTTCGCCCTTAACTTGTTTTAATTTTAAGGAAATAACAATGAGCAAACACATTGCAATTTTAAACGGTGATGGTATCGGGCCTGAAATCGTTGCCCAAGCGGTGAAAGTCCTAGATAAACTGATTGCTGATGGCTTAGATGTCAGTTATGAATACGCCAAATTGGGCGGTGAAGCCTATGACGCGTATGGCTCGCCATATCCTGCCGAGACTCAAGAAGTCGTGCGAAAAGCAGATGCTGTACTGCTTGGGGCGGTCGGTTCGCCACAATATGACACACTTGAGCGTCCACTGCGTCCTGAACGCGGGCTACTTGCCATTCGTAAGGACTTGAATTTATTTGCCAATCTGCGTCCAGCGATTCTTTATAAAGAGCTTGCTAATGCATCCACCCTAAAACCTGAAGTAGTGGCAGGACTGGATATTCTCATCGTGCGTGAGCTGACGGGTGATATTTATTTTGGTGAGCCACGCGGTATTCGTACGCTTGAAAACGGCGAGCGTGAAGGCTTTAACACCATGAAATACTCTGAAAGCGAAATTCGCCGTATCGCCAAGGTATCTTTTGGAGCAGCTCAAAAGCGTGGCAAGAAGCTGTGCAGCGTGGACAAGGCCAATGTGCTAGAAGCCACTGAGCTGTGGAAAGAGATTTTTACCGAAGTGGGTAAAGACTATCCAGATGTTGAGCTTAGTCATATGTATGTGGATAATGCAGCGATGCAGCTGGTCAAAGCACCAAAGCAGTTTGATGTAATTGCCACAGGTAATATCTTTGGTGATATCTTGTCTGACCAAGCATCGATGCTGACAGGCTCTATCGGTATGCTGCCATCAGCAAGCCTTGATGAACATGGCAAAGGTCTATACGAGCCAAGCCATGGCTCTGCTCCTGATATTGCAGGTCAAGATAAGGCAAATCCGCTAGCGACCATTTTGTCGCTTGCCATGTTACTTCGCTATAGCCTAGGTGATGAAGCACGAGCCAAGCAAGTAGAAGATGCTGTCGGCAAAGTGCTTGAGCAAGGACTTCGTACCGCGGATATTTATGAAGATGGCACAACACTCGTGTCATGCTCAAAGATGGGTGAGGCGGTGCTGGCTGCATTATAATCGGTCTGCTATCCCAAAGCCAAAACTGATGATCGGTTTTGGCTTTTTTGTTATTTATAAAATTTCATCAATAAACAAAAAATATTTAAATTAAAAAAGCACCATTGATAAACAACGGTGCTTTGGCGATCTAACTATCAATTATTTATTGATCGTCAAATCTTTTACCAGATAGCCATCCAACGGATCTTTGGTTGAGAAGCCGCCAATATATGGCTTAACCAAGCGCACACCCACCGCGGTATATAGTGGGATCACGGCAGTATCTGTGCTGATTAACAGCTCAAGATCTTTATAAGCGCCAGCGCGCGCTTCATCAGTAGCCTCGGCGGTCAAAGTGCTTGCCAGTAGGTTATCATAAGCTTGGTTTGAGTATTTGCCCGTGTTGTTGCTGTTGCCTGTTTTAAGTAAGTTTAAAAAGCTTGAAGGCTCGTTATAGTCAGCACACCAACCAGACATTGCCAAAGAAAAGCTGCCTTGATTTTTGGTGTCCAAGAAAGACTTCCACTCTTGGTTAATTTGGCTGGCTTTCACAGCGCCACCAAGGTTTTGCGTCCACATGGCATTGATGGCACTTGACAGTTTCTTGCCCGTTTCGCTGGTTGAATATAAGAATTCAAATTGTAAAGGTTTATCGGCTGTATAACCAGCTTCAGCAAGCAGCTCTTTGGCTTTTTGGTTACGCG
Source organism: Moraxella sp. RCAD0137 (assembly GCF_002894025.1). Taxonomy (NCBI): domain Bacteria; kingdom Pseudomonadati; phylum Pseudomonadota; class Gammaproteobacteria; order Moraxellales; family Moraxellaceae; genus Moraxella; species Moraxella sp. RCAD0137. Next base: position 94,624 of record NZ_LTCC01000001.1, on the reverse strand, counting down.
CTTCTTGATCCATCGACTTCCATGCTGGTGCTGCCTCTTGCATACCTTGGATAGACAGTGGGGTCAATTGATAGGCTGGCTCTTCGCCGCGTTTTAGGATTAATGGGAAAGTTTCGCGTACGATCGCCATCGACAGCGCTTCACGCACACGCGGATCATTCAGCGGTGCAGCTGCGATATTCGGCTCTAGGTAGTAGGTGCATAGGCGTGGTGAGACTTGTAGCTCACTGCCAGATTCTGATTGTACTTTTTGAATCTGATCACCTGGAACAAGCGACACATCGACCTCGCCAGCACGATAGCGGTTTAGGCCGCCTTCAGCTGGCACTGGCAGGAATTGCACCTTTTCGATGGTGGCTTTGGCGGCATCATAATATTGAGGGTTTTTGACCAAAGTCGTGTGACTGCCGACAACAGTTTGTTCCAATTTATAAGCACCACTGACGACGATGTTTTCAGGGCTTAGCCATTTATCGCCATGGGTTTCGATGGTTTTTTGATGAACGGGGAAAGTCACTGGCAAAGCCAACATATCAATGAAATAAGGTACCGCTTCAGTCAAAGTAATCTGCAGCGTCTTATCATCCAGTGCTGCCACACCCAGCTGTGTCAAAGGCGCTTTGCCCGTGGCCACCGCCTCGGCATTGACAACTTTGGCATCTGCCAAGTAGCTGGCATAATAAGCGCCTGTATTAGGATCTACCAAGCGACGCAGGGCATATACTGCATCATGAGCTGTGATCGGATCACCGTTTGACCATTTGGCATCGCGCAGGGTGAGTGTCCAAACTTTATTGTCCTGAGTTTCCCATTTTTCTGCCAAACCAGGGACGGTTTTACCCTCGGCATCGGTTGAAACCAAGCCATCAAACATCTGGCGAATGATGGCAGAGCTGACGGTGTCTTGAGATTTTTGTGGATCAAGAGAACTGGCTTCAGCGCCATTTACAATCACTAGCGTATCCTTATCCGCAGGTGCTGTGCCAGTGGCTGCGATGGATGTTTGGCCTTCGCCAACAGTGAGTGCTGGAGCTGAACTGTTTGAGTTATCGCCACCACAAGCTGTCAAACCCAGTAAAGACGCCAAAGCCAAAGTAGCCGCCGCAGGTTTCCGATGGATCATATCAATTTTCCTTAATAAATCAAATGCCGCAAAAAGAACAAATAAACCATGTCACGCACCGATCTTAAAATGCGTAGACATCGTCAGATATTAGCAAAACCAACATAATTGTCAAGAAAAAAAGTAATTTTTATCTTAGTATTTTAATTTAATAAGCGATAGGCCGAATTTACGATGCATTTGCGATCATATTCAGGTGATCAAAAGTGATTTTGGGGTTATGATTGGCAACAGTTGTTAAATAAATCAAATATTGGAATTTTTTTTGAAAAAATGATTTGACAAGCGTAAAAATATCCGTATAATACGCACACATAAGCCGATGAGCTTAACCATACATGCCAGTGTGGTGAAATTGGTAGACACGACGGATTCAAAATCCGTTGCCCTTAAAAGCGTGTCGGTTCGAGTCCGACCACTGGTACCATTTGAGAGTCCGAAAGGATTCGAAGATACATGAAAACCCTTGAAGTATATAGCTTTAAGGGTTTTTTGTTGTCCGATGGATACCTATATACCACTTTGAAATCTGGCATTAATAACAGTATATATAACAGTACAGCTTATATTTATACTTTTTTAGATGGAATCTATACTGTTATGGATCGCACAACCAAACCTTTAACTACTGCTGAAATTAATAATGCCAAGCCCAAAGAGAAGTTATACCGACTTTATGATGGCAATGGACTGGTGCTAAACATTACGCCATCAGGCTCAAAAACTTGGTATCTGCAATATAAGCATCCGATTGCACTTTCCACTCCAAATGATCATCCATTCCACTCTTCACGTGACCACTTATTCCACTCTTATTTGACCACCCTATAAAAAACCACCAGCCAAGCTGTACCACTACAACACCCCCAAACACCCCATAAGAGGTTATACCACCCCAAACTAGAAGTAATCTCTCATGACAAAACAGCGTAAGCAGTACAGCACTGAGTTTAAACTAGAAAAGGCAAGCCATTACCCACATCATGCCCTAACACCAGGGCAGCAAGAGCTTGAGCGACTTCGTAAAGAAAATGCCCAGCTAAGACTTGAGCGAGACATCTTAAAAAAGGCATCCGCTCTATTAACTCAAGACAGCTTACTATTCCGCTAATAGAGCAATTGATGGTGCAAAACAGTGAGCTGACCACCAAAGCTCTGACCATGGCTTATACATACGCTTTAAACCAACTGGTGTGTTATTTCATTCAGATCAAGGCACTCATTACACCAGTCGTGCGTTTGCTGATGTTAGTTCTAAAATCAAATCGATACGCAGTATGAGCTGAAGCATTTAAAGAAACCAAAGATGGCTTTTTTTGTATAGTGTAAATGGCAATCAATCTGCATTTTTCAGAAATGTGGATTTTCTTTTTTTTTTGAAAATAAATAAATCAAAGTTTAAAAAGTTTGCAAAACTTAAAATTTGTTATAAAATAAATTACACCCAATTTGTTTTAATTGGTTTGTAGGTATCATTGAATACCGATGGCTGTCTTATTGAAGACTTCATGCAATCTGATTTATGGCCAAGGTCTTACTTAATCTTATGCACCAAATTAACATCTGACGCTTACGACTGTGTAAAAATCACTTGAATACCAAAGTTTTCTAAACATTGAGAGTTGAATCAAGCATAATTGGAGGTTGTTTACAACTATCTGCTGTTTCGCACAAAGGTAAAAGTGTTCAAGATTGGTATAATTCAGGGTGCTTAAATAGCTCAATACCAGGTCGGATCACCCAATAGATCTTGAAATAAGATAACATTATTTATATAATTTTTTTTAATTCTCGGGGAGTTGGTTATGGAAAAACTACTTGAGCCCAAAGCATCCTCTATCATCCAATCATTGCGAGATATTGGATACAATCTCAATACTGCCGTTGCAGATATTATTGACAACAGCATAGCGGCACAAGCATCAAAAATTGAAATTCGATTTACAAGTAGTGAAAATCCTGAGCTAATCATAGCGGACAATGGCATCGGAATGTCCAAAGATGAGCTTTATGAAGCTATGCGTTTTGCTTATATCGGCCCCAATGAGGTTCGCAAGGAGAGCGACTTAGGGCGCTTTGGATTGGGTTTAAAAACTGCTACTTTTTCGCAAGCTAGACGATTGATCGTATTGACTTCCAAAAATAAGGAAATTAACTGTGTTGAATGGAACTTAGATCATGTGATCAATCAAGGGAAGTGGCTTTTACAGATTAGGGAACCAAAAGATATTAACCTTGATGATGATCTAGTTAAGCTAGTTGAACCACATGGTACAATAGTTATTTGGAGGGAAGTGGATAGAGTCTTTGATAAAAATAACAACCCAAAGTATTTAAATGACACATTAAACAACTTGAGAGATCATATTGCATTGGTGTTTCATCGCTTTTTGTCTGGACTTCAAGGCGATAAGTTGGAGATTTCTTTGAATTGCAATAAGATTAATCCTGTCGACCCTTTTCTTCTTAAGAATCATAATACGCAAAATCATCCAGTGGAAAAAGTAAAAGTGGGTGACTCTGCAGTGACAATCCATACCCACATTCTTCCTCATCATAAGTGGCTTAAAAAAGACGAGGAAGAATATCTGAAAAATAAAAGCGATTTATTGAATAATCAAGGGTTTTATGTGTATCGAAATGGCCGGCTAATGGTCTGGGGAGATTGGTTTCGATTGATTAAAAAAAGTGAATCTACAAAACTTGCTCGAATTGAAATACACTTTGACAATACCCTGGATGCAGAATGGCAAATAGATGTTAAGAAGTCAAAAGTGTCTCCACCATCTGCAGTTAGACAAAGACTAATTGAAATTATTGAAAGAATAGCAGGGGCAAGCAAACGTATTTATGGTGCAAGAACCGCTCGCTCGCTTTCACAAATAAACAGACCATGGGAAAGGCTTGTTAATGACGGATATATAACTTATGCCATAAATAGAAATTACCCAATTATTCAAGAATTTGAGAAGACACTCAATACTTCTCAAAAGAGCCAGTGGTCTTTAATTTTGGATGTTTTTAGTCGAGCGCTACCTGTGGAATCGATTTATGCCGATATGTCATCTGCACCAAAAGCCATTACTGGTACATCGGAAAATTCAGTGGATTTAATATCTCTGCATAATAAATTCTTGCAAATTGCAGATATTTTTGCTATAGATAGTGATGAGAAAAAGTTGCTAGAAGCGTGCAAGCAGACAGGTCTTTTTTTAGGTTTTGAGAATCAACTTATTAAATGGGTGCATGAATATGTTAAATGACATTCAGCAAAGTATCGCAAATAGCGTAGTTACGTTTTTTGATGGCAAATCACCAACTGGTGAAGCAATTGTGGAAAAGACCAATCAATTTGTCGCTGTTTATGGCTATGAGGGTTCTGTTGATGTTATTGTCCGACATATTGAATCAGTGCTAAGTTGCTCGATGAGTGTTGGTGATGTCATTACAGATTCAACTTCTGAACATAACAAAAATTGGCCCGAGAGAATTTTATCTGAGGATAAAATTTATAGCAATGGCTATGAGCAGTTCTTAAAACATAAAGGTATGGCACCAATAATTGTCAACACAATATCTAAAGTAAATGATGAAATATTAGGCCTTTTGGGAGATCCATTAAGCTCAACATCATTTCAAAGACGAGGTTTGGTGGTTGGCGATGTGCAATCAGGAAAAACTGGTAACTATTTGTCTTTAGTCACCAAGGCTGCAGATGCAGGTTATCGATTTATTATCATCATTGCTGGCATCCACAATAACCTAAGAAAACAAACACAGCAGCGTGTAGATGAGGGATTTATTGGTAGAGAAAGTCTTAAGGCGCAGATTGGGGGCGTTAAGCCCATTGGTGTTGCCAAATTAAATCCACAGCATCCACATCCTATTTCTTTTACCACGCAGGAGGATGATTTTAATAGTAGATTTGCCAATCAAATGCAAGCAAATCTCGGCGATCTCATCTCCCGCTCTCCTGTTGTGCTAGTCATCAAGAAAAATACCAATACACTGAAGAGTTTATATACTTGGCTAACTAAGTATAGTAAAAATAGACATGACGATAAAATTGACATTCCCATGCTTATGATTGATGATGAGTCTGACAACGCTTCAATTAACACCAGTCAAATTGGCGATGATCCAACTAGAACCAATAGTTACCTTAGAAAAATCCTACATATTTTTCGCCAAAGCTGTTATGTTGGTTATACAGCGACTCCATTTGCAAACATCTTTATCGACCCTGATGCGTATAACTCTGAAACCTTAGAAGATTTATTTCCAAAAGATTTTATTTATTCATTGAGTCCGCCAACCAATTATTTTGGACCGCAAAAAATATTTTTAAAAGATGGGGATGGGTCGGAGCATATCTCGATACTCGATCCATATGAGGTCGATCGGTTTTTTCCCAAAGGGCATAAAAAAACACTAAAAGTGACAGATCTGCCACAATCTTTAAAATTAGCTATTCAAAGTTTTTTAATCACGAAAGCGATAAGAAATTTGAGAGGTCAGTCGAATGATCATTGCTCCATGTTGATAAATGTTTCAACATTTGTCAATGTTCAAAATCAAATCAAAAATCATGTGGATTCATATGTTGATGACATTCGTAAAGAATTGATTATTAATGGGCAATTACCCGATATTGAAAAGAGTTCAGAAGTAATTAAGCAACTGCACCAGTGCTACAATGAATATTTCTTAAATGATACCAAGACCGATGAAGAGTTATTCCATTGGAAAGAAGTGCTTGTGGAGTTAATTCACATGTTTGGTGATTCTCCAAAAGACTATAGCTTCAAAACATTTGTTGTAAATAGTAAGTCTCAAGATGCCTTGGACTATAACGATTATAAAAAGATTGGCAAGGGACTGATGGCTATTACCATCGGTGGTTTTAGCCTATCTCGTGGACTGACAATTGAGGGCTTGACGACTAGTTATTTTTATCGAAGCACCAAAATGTATGATACTTTACTACAAATGGGTAGATGGTTTGGTTATCGACCGGGTTACGAGGATTTGTGCCGAATCTTTATGACAGAGGAGGCGTATTTTTGGTACCAACACATTGCAAACGCTAGCCAGAATCTAAAGGATCAGGTGGCTAGTATGAATCAAATGTCTCTGACACCAAAGGACTTTGGGCTTTATGTGCAGTCAAGCGAAGAAGGCTTGATGGTTACTGCCAAAAATAAATCAAGACGAGGTCAGAAGATTGAATTGTCGTTATCTTTTGCCGGTCAGCTAAAAGAGTTACACCAGCTTACTAAAGATTTGGGTGTTCAGAAAGCGAACTTGGATTTGTTTGAGCGACTTTGGGATGGCTTGGTGAAACAAAACTTAAGAAAACCATTGGAGACCAAGCAGGCGGATGTATTTCAGGGTGTGGACACATCCATCGTGGTAGATTTTTTGGAAAAATTCAATCCTGGATTTAGTGATTTGAATGTACTACACTTTCAAAAGTCGATTGAATACCTTGATAAAATACAATCTAAGTATCCAAAAATGGATGTAACATTTATTACCAAAAATAAAACATCTGACATTACAACGTTTGCTGACTTTAATTGCATTGAACGCAAAGCCTATGATAAAGGCGAGCCATTCTATCGGCTAAATAAAGCTCGTGTTGGCGGGCAGGAAGATGAAAAACACGGTTTAGATTTGGATCAATTGGAGAATGGTGAAGAAAAAAATCGAGCTGCTCGCTATAGACGTGCTAGACAAAAGCCACTTTTGTTGCTGTATCTAGTAAAAATTAAGAGTATTGATGGACTTAATGATACTAGCACTCTTGAGTGCGTTCCAACAATCGCCCTTAGTTTTCCATACGGTGATAACAATACCACGGTTACTACAATTTTGGCAAATGGTCCCTATATAAATAGCTTGTTAGACTCTGGCAATGAAGAGGACTTGGTGGGAGAGGATTATGAATAAATACTTTCCTTGGTCGAGCTTGGCGATACCAGCGCAGGATAAGCTAAGCGTCCGCAGAATTTTTGAAACATCAAATTTTGATATTTATATCGCGAAAGATTTTGATGGAGCTTATCGGTGTTTAATATCGTTAAGCAAAAATCCGTTAATGTTACTGAGAAGTCTTAATCTCAATATTAACTCGATGAAAATTGATTTAGCAAAGAGTGAAGGCGGATTGTTTTTGCTCAATATTAAGCTCTTGAATGCGGAAATGTTGGATATATTTGACTATATCCTATTTATTCTTTTGTCTGAGTGTGTTTCTGAAAACAATGAGGACTTATTTGTTGCCAAATTATTAAACAATCTAAAAAATTGGCAAAGATTCATGCAATCAAGAAAAGGTATTTTATCAGAGGAAAAAATTCAAGGATTGATTGCAGAATTGCAATTTATGCATGATTTAATTGAATACAACAAAGAATTTTCTTCATATGTTGTGGAGTCATGGCGTGGACCAGAGAGACTACAACAAGATTTTATTTTTGAAAACGAGGTCGTGGAAATAAAATCTATTGGAAATATGGATAAAAAAGTTATTACCATCTCATCTTTGGATCAGTTGCAAGCAAGTGTTGAGAAGTTATATATAATGGTTTATGCGGTCACTAAATGCGATATGCTAAATGCAGGTGTTAGCTTGAATCAACTTGTTGAAAATTTGGAGGATTTATTAAGTTCGTCTAGTAAATTAATTCTACATGAAAAGTTGCTAGAGGTAGGCTATTTAAAAAATGAAAAATATGATGATTTAAAATATCAAATTCGAAAAGTTGGTTCATATTTGGCAAGTGATGGATTTCCGAAGCTAACTAGTGGTGCAATACCTGATGGCGTGGTAAATGTAAAATATGGCATTGAAATCGACAAGATTGAGCAGTTTAAAAGCTCAATTTGTATTAATGGGCTGTATGCTTTAAATTAGGTTATAGATATTCGAGGTTCAATATGGATTTAAATGAATTTTTCTCAATGATTAAAAGTGAGACCTCTGTAAAGGCTTCAGCAAACGGTAGCTATCAGCAGTTGGCTTTTTTGGATTTAATCACCTCGGATTTGATTGATATCGGCGATATCCAGGCTTTTAATGACTGCAACAACCCCTCATATAACGGTGCTCATATACATGGTTTTGACATCGAAGAGAATGAAGAGAGTGATTCGGTCAGAATTGATCTTTTTATTACAGATTATGAGCAGAGGGATGGTTTGGAAAGAATAGGCAAGACGGATGTCGATTTATATTTCAAGCGACTTCTAAAATTTTTTACTGAATCATTGAATAATGAATTATATCAAAAAATTGATGAGTCAAACTCTGCATATCGCATTGCAGAATACATTGAGGATTATAAAGAAAATATTGATGAAGTTAATTTATTCTTTATTAGCGAAAGAGCAACCAGTGAGAAATTTAAGGATTTCTTGCGTGTAGAGATTGACGGGATAAATATCAAATATCATTTTTGGGATATTTCTCGCTGGGCAAATTTAAGAAATGCCTCTAAGAGTAGAGAGGCTATCGAGATAGATTTTGTTGATAGATATGATTCAGCGTTAGCTTGTTTGGATGCATCCAATTTAACTGAGAAGATGCGCTCGTACTTGGTAGTTGTTCCAGGCGGGGTTTTGGCAGATCTGTATAATGATCATGGAGCAAGATTGTTGGAACAAAATGTGAGAAGTTTTTTGCAAGCAAAAGGCGGGGTGAATAAAGGAATTCGTAGAACAATTTTGGATCAGCCGGAGTATTTTTTTGCTTATAATAACGGTATTACAGCAACGGCATCTTCTGTGGAAGTTGAAGATATTGGTGGCGTCTTGAAGATTACCAAACTAGTGGATCTTCAGATTGTTAATGGCGGACAAACAACCGTTTCTTTGGCAAGGGCCAAATTAAAAGACGGGGCTGATTTATCTAGAATTTATGTGCAAATGAAATTGTCGATCATTAACAGTGATTTAACTGATGAGGATTTGGTAGCAAAAATCTCACAATATGCCAACACTCAAAACAAAGTAAATGCCTCCGATCTATCTGCAAACCATCCTTATCATGTTAAACTTGAGGAATTATCAAGAAGAATATGGGCTCCAGTTGTGCAAGCTACCGCATATCGGCAAACCCAATGGTTTTATGAACGGTCTCGTGGTCAATATAACGAGATGCTACAAAAAGACACAAGGCTTAACAAGATAAAATATCCAAAAAGTCAATTATTCAACAAAACTGATTTGGCAAAATATATGATGGTTTGGGATTTTAATGAGCCAAAATGGGTAAACATGGGTGCGCAAAAGAATTTTGTGAAATTCACCGAGGAAATTTTGAAAAATTGGAAAAAGAAAGAGTTTCAAAATTCAATCAATGAAGATTATTATAAAAAAGTGATTGCCCGTGCGATAATTTTTAAACGTACGGAGCGAATCGTGCAAACTCAACCGTGGTATACCAATGGATATCGAGCCAACATCGTTATTTACACTCTTGCTTTTGTTGCGTGGCACCTGAAGCGGAACAAAAAAGAGATAAACTATCAGCAAATTTGGAAAAATCATGAAATTTCCCAAGCATTTGAAAGCATGCTTATTACTTTGTCAAAGGCTGTAAATGATATTTTGCTAAATACTGATCACCCAAGTCGTACGACTAGTAATATTTCAGAATGGGCAAAGAAGGATGGTTGTTGGGCGCAGATAACGGGTAGTTATAAAGATGCACTCGAGTCTTGTATTTCAGAGCAATTCAAAAAAGAATTGTTAGACTTGGAGGATATTGAGAAAGCGACTAGCGAGAGAGGCGTATTGGAAAAAAGAAATCAAGATATTCAGTTGGTTGAAAAAATTAATAGCTATGGAAAGACTTTTTGGTTTGGATTTTTAGAATATTGCCAATCAAGAGTTGATCTATCAAGGATTGAAGAAGGTGTTTTGCAAACAGCGAGTAGGCAGGCACGAGACCTATCACTTAAACAATGTATTATTTTAAGTGGTTTAATTGAAAAATATGAGCAGGATTATTTAAAGTACAGCAAGAATCAATCTATTTTTAATAGCTGATAAGGTGCTTGTAAGATGACAGAATCTCTAAATGATTATCAATTTGTTGACGATTTAAGTTGCCGCAGTCCTAGCAAGCTAAGGGTTGGAACTGTCTTTAGTGGCATTGGTGCGCTTGAACAAGCATTATTGCGCCTGAATATTAATCACAGTATTGAGTTTGCGGGAGATATTGATCCATTTGTCAAGATTAGCTATTTGAGTAATTATAGGATTAGTGAAGATAGGTGGCATGATGACATTAGGAATTTTAATGCCAAGCCTTTTCGTTATGGGGTAGATCTTTTGGTTGGTGGAAGTCCATGCCAAGCATTTTCTATTGCTGGCAAAAGATTGGGCTTGGAGGATGCAAGAGGTACTTTATTTTATGAATTTGCCCGAGTAGTTAAAGAATCCAAACCTAAAATTTTTATATTTGAAAATGTTAAAGGTCTTTTGAATCATGATGGTGGTAATACATGGAGGATTGTTCAGAGTGCTTTCAAAGAGTTGGGCTATGATATCTACTCACAGTTATTGAATAGTAAAGATTATGGCATTCCACAAAATAGAAATCGATTATTTGTTATTGGGTTTCGTAAGAGGCGCACCCAAGGGTTTTTATTTCCAAAACCTATTGTTTTAAAATATACAATGCAAGATTTTTTGGAAGATTATACGCATAGTAAATACTATCTAAGTGAAAAAGGTATTAAGTTTGTAACTAGCTCATTAAATAAAAACAAATGCTACACCCAGATAAATGGTAAAGTTGCATTATGTCAAAAGGCAAATCAGCAATTTAATTGGCATGGCGACTTTGTGTTTGATATTGTAGATAAAGCTGATTCATTTGTATTTAATGTCAAGGATGTGGAGGAAAAATATTATTTATCTGACAGTGTTAAAAAGTATGTTTTAGCTCATGGGACAAAATTATATAAAGCTAGGCCTAAAACGGATTTACCGGTTGCAAGAACGTTGCTACAAAGCATGCATAAAATGCACAGAGCGGGGGTCGATAATTATGTCACCCATTTACATGGAAGAATTAGAAAGCTCACCCCGAGAGAGTGTTTGCGACTAATGGGCTTTCCAGATAGTTTTAAAATCAATGTGAGCGATACACAAATGTATCGCCAAGCAGGCAATAGTATTGTAGTTGATGTTTTAATTGCTATTTTGCGAGAATTGGATATTGCCCAGTATGCTGAGGGCTAAAAATTCTAGCTATAAGACGTAACCTTATTTGGACTATATTGGTTACTCCAAATTTGCTGATAAGTCTAAAATAGCTTGTGCAAGCGCCTTGGAAAATTGCGGAGGCACTGCATTACCAATCATCTTGTAATTTGACCCCGCCGAACACATAAACTCAAAGTCATCATCAAAAGTTTGTAATCTTGCCGCTTCTCTAACAGTAATTGATCTGGCTTGTTTTGAGTCATAATGGATATGTCGCAACCCATCCTTATTTAAGTGTGCAGGGATGGTGTTGCTTTGTTCATTCTGTCTAAGCACATAATACTTGTGTACGGATGAGCTCCTACCTCGAAAATCTAGATATAGCTTTTGTAGACTTTTTGTTGTAAGATATTCCTTGCGTCCTGACTCGATATCACTTGCCAATATTTTAAATATCGCAATATCAATTGAGTTGTGATACCTTGGATTGTGAGCGTTAATACCAGTTTCAAATGGCGTGTGCGAATATTTTTTAGAACCTACCTTATATTCGTTCACAGGTAGTAATTTTGGCAAATCCCCAATTGCTTCGTATACCGTCTTCTTTGGTGCGTGATAATTTGGAAGAATATTCTGATAAAAATTAGTCAAAACACTTTCACTGTCTAAGACTAAGTCTTTTCTTATTCCAACAATAATTACTCGTTTGCGATTTTGGGGTACGCCAAATTCTGTTAGATCTTGCAAAGCATGCTTTTTTAGATCAGAAATAATCGCATAGCCGTGTTTGTCAAATTCTTTTCGGATTAGTTCAGTCACAGGTATATCTTTGGGTTGAGCTGACAATAAACCAACCACATTTTCAAAGACAAAGAGTTTGGGCTGATATTTATCAACGACTTTGATGTAACTTTCAAAAAGATAATTGCGGTAATCATCTTTCATATTGTTGCCATCTTGAGCTCTGCCAGCCATTGAGTATGCTTGGCATGGCGGTCCACCGATAATTAAATCAATTGTCTGATTGCCAACCACGGTATTTAAGCCATGATGTGTACCGTACTCTTCATCATTCTCCCAACCATTGAATAACTCGTCTGTGCGTTGAATATCAAAACGCAGTACTTTTTCTTCGGCATTAGCATCTTGCCATTTGGTTTTTAGTCGATGGATTAAAGTGCTTGCAGGATCTTTTTCCCATTCTACCGCAGCGATGAAATTATAATTTGGGTTTTTATGAAAACCTTCAGATAAACCACCACATCCTGCAAATAAATCAATATAATTTAAAGGCATACTTGATTATCCAAATAAGGTTTTAATTTTTTAGCAAGATGGTAGCCGAGCAGGGGTGGGACGGCATTACCCACTTGTTTATACTGCTGAGTTTTATTGCCAATAAATTCAAAATCATCAGGAAAACTTTGCAAACGAGCATTTTCACGCACAGTGGGTACACGATCCCATTTGTAGTGAAAATGGTTTCTATGTCCTGTGTCGATTGTCCGAGATGGTTTTTTGCTGTGATAGCGAGTCCAGGCTTCATTAAACTTGCGACTATCACCAACGCCTGGTGGTAGGTCTTTGTGATTACCACCTTCGGGAACCTGTCTGATGACTGAAATCACATGATCGGTATGCACTGTACCTACATGATTTAGAAGTGTGGGCGAATTAGCACGCATTTTCTTTTGGTATTCTGAAGTGGCAGGGGAGTTGTATTTGGCAATCGCTTGACCAACACTATCTTGCAAACTCGGTAAATCACCAATAGCTTGCTCGCAAGTCACATAGTTTTCTGGTGCGTGCACAGGCTCTGGGAATTCAAAGCTTGCACCATCTTTTAAACCAACAAAGAAAATACGCTTTCTAATTTGAGGAACGCCGTAATCAGGTGCATAAAGGACCTGGAAATTGATAGTGTAGCCCAGTTTACCAAATTCTTCCAAAATAGCTGTTTTTGCTTTGCCTTGATACAAAGTGGCTAAGCTAGGGACATTTTCCAGTACAAACGCTTTGGGTTGAAAGCACTCAACAGCTTTAACCATGCTGTAAAACAATATATTACGATCATCATCCTCTTGGCGCTTACCTGTCAAAGAAAAGCCTTGGCAAGGTGGTCCTCCAATAATAACATCCACTGAACGATGGTTGATCACCTCAGCCATTTCATCAATAGTTTCATCCTTAAATAAATCACCTTTGAGCGCAATGGCTCCTTCGTGATTTCTTTCGAATGTTTTTAGTGCCATCTCGTCAAAATCAACACCGAGCAGTACTTCATAACCTGCATCTATAAAGCCTCTTGAAAGACCGCCACAACCCGAAAACATATCAATTACAGTAGGCTTGTTTCTCATTAGAAAAGTATACCAACAAACAAGAATTAAAATCCAATATTTTATCAGATTTTTGAATTTTTAACAAAGAAATCAAGCTATTTCCGCCAAACATATCCCAGTAATTGCCTTTTCTAATCATGCTGTGTGTCATCTCTTACATCTAGCAACAACATCAGCAAACGCACGACTGGTGTAATGAGTGCCTTGATCTGAATGAAATAACACACCAGTTGGTTTAAAGCGTATGTATAAGCCATGGTCAGAGCTTTGGTGGTCAGCTCACTGTTTTGCACCATCAATTGCTCTATTAGCGGAATAGTAAGCTGTCTTGAGTTAATAGAGCGGATGCCTTTTTTAAGATGTCTCGCTCAAGTCTTAGCTGGGCATTTTCTTTACGAAGTTGTTCTGGTGTTGAGGCATGACCTGTGGGCAATGGCTTACCTTGAAGTTCAAGACGATAACGTTTAAGCCAGTTTTCTAAAGTCGATTTACCGATATCATATTGCTTAGCAGCATCAACAACACGCTGATTTTGTTCTTCTATGAGTTTGAACATCTCTAGTTTGAACTCAGTGCTGTACTGCTTACGCTGTTTTGTCATGAGAGATTACTTCTAGTTTGGGGTGGTATAACCTCTTATGGGGTGTTTGGGGTGTTGGGCTAGTGCAGACAGCCCCTGATAAGTTCACAATGTTAACAACCGCGTTATGCTCTACAACAACGCCAAAGGCGTTTTTAATTTTAGGGCAGCCAATAACGCTTTACGGTTCAGCATTTGAATGATACTATATCCCATAGAAACAACCTTGTTTTTAAATCTTAATTTAAGGATTAATTTATGTCTTCCGAGAAAAATAATCATCTTCCGTTGAATCTGAACGCCAAAGAACTTGAAAAAGGCTTCAACCCCCTGTTCTTTCGCTTCTCTAATAGATTGAATGTTGAGACCCCTATTTGGGCTCAAGCTGAACAACGCACGATGACGAAATACAAGCATCTTGTCGGCTTCATCCAAGACTTCTATGAGGACCGTGGTCGTTCCTATTGGGATACGACAACTGATTTCGCTGACCTGCATGAGCGACTAATGCATGATGGGCAAACCTACCGTGCATTTGCACGCCCAGTGTAGCGGCTTCTTTGGGGCATATCACCCTATCTATGAAGAACAATGGTTCTGGCCACTTCATGCAAACATCAAATCTGTTGCCATCCCATTGAATGACAAGCATATCGCCAACTGCTTAGCAAAAGATTCCAAACTGCCTTATAGCAGCCCCGAGGGTCATTTTAATGGTGATTTCTACTTGCATGAACTCACCAAAGAGAAAACCGAAGACGGCCTTAAAGAGACTGAATGGTCGGTTTATAAATACGATTTAAACCGCGTGCAAAACGCTCCAAGCTTCTATGTTGGCTTGAATACAGTACAGCGTGCCGCATGCTTGTGGGCAGTAAATGAGCTTCTCATCCCTATGTTGAATGCTGATAACAACATCCCTGCTTTGTGGGCGCTTCTACCAAACGCCCTTGGCAGATTTAGCACTGAAGAGCAATTTGCTGAGTTTAACCACTTCTATGATGGTGCTGATGTTGGGCGAGGTTTTGAAGAGACGATTGCTGATAACGCTCGTATTCGCAATAAATCAATCATTCTGCGCAGAATTTTGAGAAAAAATCATATCCCTGCGGATTATGATAAGAACATGAATAACTATGAGCTGAAAAACTACATTGATGAAAGCTGTTACTATCCAGAAGACGCTTGGACGATTCCAGCATGGGATGATCATATCATTCCCCACGCGCCTGCGGAAACTTTCTTCAAGCATGTTATGGTTAAACGCTCAGATCGCGCTGCTCGCGTGTTTGGGCGTGGCGCTTTGTGGTCGACTACTGGTGAAGCCCGATCAGGTTTGATGCATGCTTATGACCTTGCTATGATTAAAGATGCATTGTATCTTGCCCTAGTGTTGGATGCTACAATGAATCGCGGGGTAAAAAATTACAGACCACTACACACTGTTTGTGGTGAACCTGAAAACTTGGATTATTTGTTTAACTACCCTGCAAGTTGGTTTGGTGGCATTGGTCAACTTAAAAAACTTCCATTTGAGTGGCGGGATAACCTTTCATCAGACAAGACTCAAGAGGACGATGAATACGAAATCTATGAAAAACCATCTGAGGAAGAAATTGCGGAGCGTCTAAAAGCTCGCTCTAAAATCAAATTCCCTACCTTGGCTATGCGAAAAGCCAGAGATTTTACGGGTTATGTGCGAGGTGAGTTTGATCCAGGTGTAGAGGATGCAACACAAAGCACTGGGTTGGTAAGGGATGATCTGTTGTCTTATGAACATGTTGAAAGAGCTACTTTGTATGACTACAACAATAAAGACATCGCTGATTTTGTGCTTGAAGAACTTGAAGAGCTTAATGAGATCGGTCCAGTCAAGTTTGCTGAGAAACTAAAAGAACACTATCAAGCTATGGTTGAGCGCATCAATGGTGACGTTGAAGTTTACTTTGACACAGAAAAACCAACCTTAGAAAGCGTGTACCAAGAAAAAATCAATCGAGAGGTCATACTGCCTTTAGGGGTAAGATTGACCCACGGTGAATTGATGCAAGTGATTGAAAGTGTATTCCATGGTATTGAGGACTTCTTCACTCGTCAAGAAGAAGAAGTAGATGGTTTCCTAGACTTTATCAATGGCAGAGAGAAAGTTCATACTAAACTGATTGAAGAGCAAGCTTTCTTTTTAACCCAAGACCTTCGTCACTTGCCATGGTATCGCCCAGTTCGTACGAATGAAGAAGATGCGCGTCGCGCCACTTCTCAAAGACCAGTTCAGCCATCTGGCGTATTCTACGGTGCGGATGTCATCACCACCCTAATCATGTTAGACGATGATGATGTTTTGTCCGGTGAAAAACCAGAAGAAGTTGTCCCTGTGCTTGAAGAAACCATCGAATGGTCATTTTTGAGCAAAGATAAGTGATTAATTAACTAACTAACAAACGCAATTATTAACCAAAGGAGAAACCTTATGCGTCTGATCGATAACCCTAACCGTCCAACTGAAATTGATGGCTACCCTGTCATTTACCGAGAAAAAGATGGTAATTGTGTTGTTAAACGACCTCTTGCTGAACAGCAACTGATGATCAAGCAGTATCTACCAATGCTGACCTACATCGCTGAAAAATGGGGCTATTGCCCTGTCGTGGGCGGCGCATGCTTTGATTCAAGCTTCCTATTGTCAAAAGAGCTGCCAATTTGGAACTGCAATGGTGTGTACGAAAATGGTATGTTTGGTGTCATGGGCTGTGATACCATGTTTACGTTCCAAGTGATGAACACAGGCCCTGGTGAGGGTCGAATGATGGGAGTTCCTATCAATCCATTCACTCGTGAAATCATCATGAACATGGAGCAAGCAGAAGCCCTAGACTTAACTGATTATGATCCAAAACAGCAAATCACCAAGAACAAAGGTTATGATGGTGCCGGTGAAGGCTTTGAGGAAATCCGTTATATCCTTGACCACATGGGCTACCAGCCACCTAAGGTCTTGTATTGGGATACCCACACAGATCCTGATGAGGAGTACGAAGATGATGAATAACCTAATATCGGATCACTACAACTCTGAGTAATAATTAGCGTACTATTACAGGTATACTCAGCAAATTTCCAATATTAAAGTTCCATCAGGGTGTTTGATGCCTCCCAATCAACACTAAAGGATCGGTAACAGAACTGATCATGTGGACAACAAACACCCAAATAGTGCTATATTATTGATAGCTCAGCCAAAAATAACAAGGACAATGTCACCAAAACGCATAAATCAAACAATAAAGTGGTGCCAACACTCTTACTTGCTATTCATTAAAAGACGCTAGCTGTAGCACTATATGTATATTCCTAACCGTCTTGGCAGTTGTAGTTACAGCCATTAACCTATTTATTTCCAAACGTATGAATTCTAAATATTTCTAATAACGAAATAAATAATTAAATGTTAAAATAAATAATTAAGAATTTAAATAATTTAAAAAAATAACTCTATATACTAATTTAAAGACACGCGCGAGTATCCCTCACTCCCCAAACTCTCCACATGCGCCACCAATAACTCTGCCAAATCATCGGCCAGATCACTTCTTAAGTTTGCTTTGTCATCATAGCTGCCTGACAGGCTAGAATACTCAGGATGAGCGCGCGCCTTGCGGATGGCAGAAGGCAGTTTATCGCTTTGCCATGGCAGGGTGGTGCCATCAGCGGTGATGGCCGATAAGCTGGCATGACCGCGATGACGCAGATGATGATGCAGACTCTGCGCGCGAGCGGCGATCAGTGTTACAGTGGCCTGATCGATGCTAAGCGTCTGCACACCCATGGCTTTGTCTTTGATCGCGCCTGTATTTGGCAGGATGCCACCAAGCACACCACCGATCGCTGTACCCAGACCCAGACTTGCGCCAAGCGTGGCAGCGTCGATGCCAGCACCAATCAACATCCCTGTCACGCTGCCGCCTGCGGTTCGGATACCATAGCGACTAAGCAGATCGCCATCAAAGATATCGAGCGTCTCACCGCTGATGGTTGGCAAATCACCGCTCACAGATTCATTATAAAAACGATACTGCGTTAACAGGCGTTCGTGCAGAATACTTTCGGCCTGACGCACTGCATTTTGCATACGGCTAAGCGTCGGCGCTGGATCATCTTTTTCATCGATTTTTTGACTAAAGCTTGCCACATTCACCAAAAAATCCGCAATCATTTGACTGCCAGACTCTAATAGATTTTGCCAAGCTGCTCGCCGCTCATTGATCAGCTGAACGATGGCAGGATCTTGGTTTGACAAAGTGGCCAAGTGCATCCATAACTGCATTTCATTATCAAAGTCAAAAGCCACGGTATCAAAACTGCACGCAATGTGCAACGCTCTGCGCGATAGCATCTCGCGCCAGAGCTCCAGATTATCTTGGCCTTGATGAATGAAATTAAACACAGGTAAAATCGGCGTACCCGAACTGGCCAAAATCGCCAGCTCATCTTTATATTTGGACAATACAGGCTCACGCGCGTCAATGACATAGATGGCGATGTCTGCATCAATAAGGCTTTTGATGACTTTGGCCTCTTGACTAAAATCACCGTCCAGATTACTATCATGTTCCGCCACTGCCCCTAAAAATGTCTGCAGCCGCTCGACACCATCAGCACGGCCATCGGTATGGTCTTGAATAAAATCCATCACACCGCTGGCATCTTCTAGCCCTGGGGTGTCGTGTAAAGTCACGAGCGGTTTGCCATCATCAGATAAAATCTGCACAGCGGCGACATGGCGCGTGGTCGCTGATGCATTTTTTACCTCGCCAAAATAGCTGTCGCGCAGTAATGTACGCAGTAGTGAGGTCTTGCCGACATTGGTGTGGCCGATCACTGAAATGGTGGTTTTGGCATTGAATGCGATGTCTTGTTTCATGAAAGTGCTTTTTTGGATTATGTGCGCTATTAGCTGATGAATGGATGGGTTGGATAATGGCATTATAGCTTGTTATGAGATGAAAAAAAAGCCAAAGCCATCATGATCAAGCTAGAAAAAAAGCTTGTGATTTTTGATGAATACTTTTGTATATTGACACTTTATAAATTGACATTCGCCCCAATAAATAGCCGATATGTTGAATTTTTGATTATAAATAAGCTTATGAAAACACCCATAACCATGCCAAATCATACCGATGTATCTGTGATGGCAAAAGACAGACATTATTTATACAAACTAAAAAAACAAATCGAAAGTACCTCAGGCGATCTTAAAGAAAAATGCCAACAACGCTATGATGCCATCCATCAGCGATCTGCTGATCAAGTGGCCAAGCGCATCCAGAGCATTCCGCATGATTTGGCAAATAAGCTTAACAATGATCTGCCTGTCACTGCCGAAGCCGAAACCTTGATCAAAGCGATCCGTGAGCATCAGGTCGTCATCATCGCAGGGGAAACAGGCTCGGGTAAAACCACGCAACTGCCCAAGCTTGCCATGCTTGCAGGTCGAGGCGTGACAGGCCAGATTGGGCATACTCAGCCGCGTCGTCTGGCCGCTCGCTCTGTGGCAACACGCATCGCAGAAGAGCTCGATGAGACACTGGGACAGACGATTAGTTTTAAGATCCGCTTCACAGAAGAGGGCGGTAAGCACTCGATCGTCAAGCTGATGACTGATGGTATTTTGCTTGCTGAGCTTGGTTCGGATAAGTTTTTATCAAATTATGATACCATCATCATCGATGAGGCTCATGAGCGCAGCTTGAACATTGATTTTATCATGGGTTATTTAAAAAGGCTGCTCCCAAAACGCCCTGATTTAAAGGTGATCATCACCTCAGCGACATTGGATACTGAGCGGTTTTCACATTATTTTGCCATCAATGGTCAGCCTGCACCTGTGTTCGTGGTTGAAGGGTGCAGTTATCCTGTTGAGGTGCGCTATCGGCCACTGACTGACACCATTGTTACAAGTCAAGATGAAGATGCATTTGATGAGATCGAAGATAATTTGCCAAGAGCGCTGACCACAGCGGTGAATGAATGCTTTGAGGATGCGCGTGCCAAGGGACATCCAGATCAAGCAGATATTCTCATCTTTGCCGCGACCGAAGCCGAGATCCGAGATTTACAAGATATTTTAAATAATTATGCACCTGCGCACACTGAGGTATTGCCATTGTTTGCTCGTCAAAGTTATCAAGAGCAGCAGCGCATATTCTCGCCCAGCGCCAAAGGTCGGCGCATCATCATCGCCACCAATGTCGCAGAAACTGCATTGACTGTACCCAACATTCGCTATGTCATCGACTTGGGATTTGCGCGTATTTCTCGCTATAATTATCGTTCGCGCATTCAGCGACTGCCGATCGAAGCGATTAGCCAAGCCGCCGCCAATCAGCGAAAAGGGCGCTGTGGCCGTGTGGCATCTGGGGTATGTATTCGTATGTATTCTGAAGAAGATTTTAATAGTCGTCCTGAATTTACTGAGCCTGAAATCTTGCGCATGAACTTGGCATCGGTGATTTTGCAGATGGAGCGACTGCAGCTTGGTGATGTGCAATCGTTTGATTTTATCACGCCGCCTGATTTACGATTGGTCAATGACGGTCGCAAGCTGCTCATTGAGCTTGGGGCATTGGATGAGCAATCTTTTACCAAAACCCGTGCCAAAAAAGGGCGCGCTCAAAAGGGCAGCCTTACCAAAATTGGCCAACAGATGGCCAAAATGCCCATCGATCCACGCTTGGCGCGTATGCTGGTGGCAGGTGATGTGTTTGACTGTCTGGCAGATATGTTGATTATCGTTTCGGCTCTATCGGTTCAAGATGTTCGTGAAAGGCCGATAAACAAGCAGGCGCAAGCTGACCAAAAGCATGCGCTGTTTCGCCGAGATGATTCTGATTTTTTATTTTATCTTGAATTATTTCAAGCATTATTTGATCGACATGCCATCAATGACCATCAAATCCTATCCAGTAACGCAAGGCGCAATTTTGCCAAAAAACATTATCTGAGCCACGCGCGCATCCGAGAATGGCAAAAAACTCATACTCAGCTGACACAGATGATGGCGGAGATGGGCTTTGATATTCACAAAAGCACAAAGGCCACTGATGCCACCGATAAGGTTGATACCAAAAAAGGCGTGCGCTTATCCTTAAGCAAAACTTCTGCCAAAACCTCAGCCAATACTCAGATCCGTCAGGCATTGGTAGGCGCCAAGCAGCTTAAATCGGATGACAAAAACAATCAGCAAGCAGCACAATATGCCAATATTCATCGAGCTTTGCTGACTGCGCTGCTGTCTTTTGTGGCGCATAAAACCGATACCGTCGGTGAATATTTGATGGCGCGCGGCCAGAAGGCGCGGATTTTTCCTGCCAGCACGCTGCATAAGAAGGGCGTGCAATGGCTGATGGCCTTTGAAGTGGTCGAGACCTCGCAGGTGTACATGCGCACTTTGGCAAAAATCGAACCTGAATGGATCATCAAAGCGGCGCCAAATCTGCTCAAATACCACTATTTTGAGCCGCATTGGTCAAAAAAAGCAGGGCGCGTGCGTGCTTATGCGCAGATTAGCTTATTTGGACTCATTGTCATCGCCAAAGAATTGGTGAATTTTGAGCAGATTGACTTAGAACAGGCGCGTGAGATTTTTATTCGTGATGCTTTGGTGGCCAATCAATACGGCATGCACATCAAATTTTTGGCAGATAATGCCAATAAAATCAGAGACATCGAACGCATCGAAGATAAGATGCGCCGCCGCGATCTGCTGGTGGATGAAGAGGCATTGTATCAATTTTATGATGCCAAAATTCCCAAGCACATTGCCAGTCGCAAAAGTTTTGAGGAGTTTTATCACGACGCTGAAAATAAATCGCCCAATTTTTTGCATTTTAGTGATGAAGATGTGCTCAATGAGTCCATCGATGACAGCCGTCAATTCCCAGAAAGCTGGCACTTAGGCGGTCTGCGGTTGCCGTTGTCTTATATCTTTGATCCGGCCAGCGATGATGATGGCGTCAGTGTGCGCGTGCCTGTCAAGGCATTGGCGCAGCTCGATCCTGTGGCGCTGCTTTGGGGAATTGCAGGTTGGCGTTATGAGCTCGTTTTGCAATTATTAAAAACTTTACCTAAAGAAATACGCCGACAAATCGTACCAATCCCTGACACTTGCCAAAAGATATTTGGTCAGCTTGATGTGTCAGGCTCGATGGGGCTTTTGGATCAGTTGGTGGCAGCATTGATGGCCTTAGGTGTGCGTACTACGCCCCAAGATTTCGCACCTGAGAAAGTAGATGATTATCTTAGACCGCTGATTTGTGTGGTGGATGATAAAAATCGTGTGATCGAAAAAAGCCGTGATTTGGAGCATCTGCAAGCTCGTCATCGCCAAGCCACCGAACAAAGCACGGTGATAGAAAAGGGGCTACATCATGATTTTCCAGCACATTTTGATTTTGTCAAAAATAAGCACGCGTCAGGCATCGTGATGCAAGAATTCTCCGCTCTACAAGCGGCTCAAAACAGCACTGCGGTGTTTATTGCAAATTTCACCGAGATTAATGCAGCACTGATCGCCCACAAAAAAGGCGTGTTAAGCCTGATCAAATCTAAGCTGGGTGCCAAACAAAAGCAGCTGACTGGTCAGATTGATAAGGCGTTTAAATTGGCTTTTGCGCCGCTTGGTGATTTAGAAAAATTAAAAAATATCGTGGTGGATGCGACATTGGATGCTTGTCTGCATGAGCATGGCATCGATTTTGAAAAATCAGCCATGGGCAACCAAGCTCAACACGCACGCGCTGCGATTACAGGCCTTATCACAGCTCAAAATGAATGGCTAGTGACGCATTTGCCGATGGATGAAGCTGAGTATCAGGCTTGTCAAGAGCAGATTTTGGCTCAGTTTTTATTGGTCGGACAGTCGATTTTAAAGTTGTTAAAAGACATTTATACCGCATGGCAGACCGCGCGTGGCAAGCTTTTGATGTTAGACAATGAGATTTTTGCTGAAAGCATTGAGGACATCGAAGATCAGCTAGATGACCTAAAGCTGTCTGATTTTGTGTATCGCAGCTCATATCAGTATTGGCGTCAATATCCGCGCTATCTGCAAGCGCTCAATATTCGACTGGATCGACTCCAGCACAATCTGGATGCTGATCTGGATGCGGTGTATCTGCTTGACGCTCACATGGAGCGACTGGCAACATGCGCGCATCAGCCAAAGTTTGCTGAATATCGCTGGCTTGTGGAGGAATACCGCATCAATTTATTTGCCCAGCCGATGAAAACCGCGCAGCCAGTTTCTGCCAAACGCCTAGAAAAACTTTGGGCATCTTTGAACACCAAATAAATCCATCGGCGGTGATGTTAATAGCATCATCGCCGATGAGCTGCTTACTTGGCCGTATTTTAAATTTTCGCCTGACTAAATATGTCTAATCTTAGTTGATAGATTCTTAGGCTTGCCAATATGGCAAATTGATAAGGCGGCAGTTGATTAAAATAATCGGGCAAAAGCTGTTAAGTCCGATTGCTTATACTTCGCATAATGTATATTATGTTAAATTATATGAAATGCACCGTAGCTTCATATTTATTTTGTAAGTATTGATATTTAAAAAAATAATATGAACCATGATTTCTTGATTTATCTATGCGCTCTTTGCTTTGATTAATTGATTTGATGTTATATTTGGGCGTGAGTCTGTGTAACCGCACACCCAATCCATTCGACAAAACTGGTTAGAGTTTACTAGCCCATGGGCTAAAATCAAATCTGGCATATTCTTCACCCGTTTGAGAAAAGACATGTAAAAAATATTCATCTAGCATTGTTTGCGGATTGCTGATTTCATAAATGCTATTAATAAAATCACCATCTTTTACCCAAAACATACGATGGTCATAATAGTAACACATGAGTATCAAATCATATTCTTTTGGGTTTTCATCAGGCTTACGGCAATCTATCATAACCCTTAGATTGGGAAAGCCCTTTGTTATGTATTTTTCTTGTTTTTCAACACCTTCAATTTCAATATCAATAAAAGCATAGGGAATTTTTTTAACCAAACTTTCAATTGCTTGCTTGGCTTTTTTGCGTGAATTGGATAGGTAAATATCAAATGGTTTCCAGCAACTGTAAGGATCGCCAATTAACATTGTTCCATCTTGAATAAATCTAAAATCCTCCGACAGCAACACACCACCAAATGCTTTTAACCAACCATCTTTTAAATAGATTGGTAGCCAATCATAATAATCCCTGCGTGGGTCAGTTAAAAAGTAAATTCTTTGGTTTAGTTCAAAAAATGTTGATAAAGATAATTCAAGCTCTGTTAATTGATACCAATAAACCGCTAGTTGGCAATTTAATTGAAAATTATTTAAATATTGATAGGTTTTTGGATAATAGGCTTGTAATGATAATATGGATTTGTGAATATCCAGTTCTAACCGTTTGATTTGATCATCATAAATCCACTTATATTCGCTATTATTGATATAATCAATTTCTTTCTGCTTCATATTAGAAGCGGAATTTGCAACATACTCAACAATTTTATTTGATATATCTTGCTCAAGTTTGTCTTTTGTATAGATAGGCATAGTCTATTCCAATGATGTGATGCAATGTTTATAAACTTCCTTGCGGGGTTTGTCAATAGCACTTTGAATGTTTTGATATTTCTTTTACAGTGCATTTCTAAATCATCAACAATAACAAAAGCATCTTGAAAATTAATTCAAGATGCCAAGATGCTTTTGAGTTATGGTTTACAGGCAATCAAACTCGCTCAATCGCCATTGCAAGTCCCATACCGCCACCGACGCACAAGGTAGCAACGCCTTTAGATTTGCCACTGCGGATCAGCTCATGCACGAGCGTCACAAGGATGCGGCAGCCAGATGCGCCGATCGGATGGCCGATGGCGATCGCACCGCCATTGACATTTACTCGCTCAGTTGGCAGATTCAGCTCTTTGGCGACGCCCAGTGCTTGAGCAGCAAAAGCTTCATTGGCCTCAAACAGATCGACATCATCGACCTGCCAGCCAGCCTTATCCAGTACCGATTTGACTGCTGATACAGGACCCAAGCCCATCACTTCAGGCTCGATGCCTGTGGCTGAATATGAGACGATTTTTGCCAAAATCGGTAGTCCAAGTGCTTCGGCTCGGCTTTGCTTCATCAGCATCACTGCTGCTGCACCATCATTGATGCCTGATGCGTTGCCTGCGGTGACGGTACCGTCTTTTTTGAATGCGGCACGGAGTTTGCCAAGACCGTCTAGGCTTGTGTTTGGCTTAATGTACTCATCACGATTGACGATGATGGCATCACCCTTTTTCTGTGCTACGGATACAGCACTGATTTCATTGATAAATTTATCATCAGCAGCAGCCTTGGCAGCTTTTTGTTGGGATGAGAGTGCAAATTCATCTTGGGTGCTGCGATCAATGCCATATCTCTCAGCGATGTTTTCGGCGGTGATGCCCATGTGATAGCCATGATACACATCGGTCAAGCCATCTGCGACCATGCTGTCGGTCAGACTGCCGTTGCCCATCTTGATGCCGTCACGCAGGTGGATGAAATGCGGACTTTGGCTCATCGATTCTTGACCACCTGCGATGACGATGTCGCTATCACCGCATAGGATGGCTTGCACGCCCATTTGCACGGCTTTTAGGCCGGAGCCACAGACGACATTGACGGTGGTAGCAGGCGTTTGGACCGGTAGCCCTGCAAAGATGGCAGCTTGGCGAGCAGGATTCTGCCCCACGCCAGTGGTCAAGACATTGCCCATAATCACTTCGCTTACCACGTCAGGACTGACACCTGTGTCAGCCAGTAAGTCGCTAATCACAGCCGAGCCAAGCTTGGGTGCAGGCACGCTTGATAATGACCCTAAAAATGAACCCACTGCCGTTCGTTTGGCAGCGACGATGACGACTACATCAGTCATGGTATCTCCTTATGATGAATTTTCCTAAATTTATTGTGATACTTTTACGCCAGTTTTGCTTTGTAATTCATCAAAACTTACGCCATCGGCAAGCTCAACTAGCTTTAGGCCATCAGCGGTCACATCGAGCACAGCAAGATCGGTGATGATGCGGTGAACGACTTT
Organism: Moraxella sp. RCAD0137; assembly: GCF_002894025.1. Lineage (NCBI taxonomy): Bacteria > Pseudomonadati > Pseudomonadota > Gammaproteobacteria > Moraxellales > Moraxellaceae > Moraxella > Moraxella sp. RCAD0137. The sequence continues at coordinate 68,225 of NZ_LTCC01000001.1, read as the reverse complement.
TTGACCGGTCAATGGCAAATCGCAATTTGGCTTGATCTTAAACGAGCCATCTTTGGCGGTATGCTCCATCAGCACAATGACTCGTTGAACGCCTGCGACCAAGTCCATCGCCCCACCCATGCCTTTGACCATCTTGCCTGGGATCATCCAGTTCGCCAAATCGCCCCGCTCACTGACTTCCATCGCACCCAGGATTGCCAAATTCACCTTGCCGCCACGAATCATGCCAAAGGACTGACTGCTGCTAAAGAAACTGGCACCAGTCTGTGCGGTGACAGTCTGCTTACCAGCATTAATCAAATCAGCATCCAGATCTTCTTCAGTGGGGAATGCGCCGATGCCAAGTAGCCCATTTTCGGACTGTAGCATGACATTGACGCCATCGGGGATGTAGTTTGCGACCAATGTCGGCAATCCAATGCCAAGATTGACATAAAAACCGTCTTGTAATTCTGCGGCGGCACGCTGTGCCATCTGTTCGCGAGTCCAAGCCATGAGTTACTCCTTATTCTTTAATATTATTTATGATATCAATTATGATTTTGAAATGGTGCGTTGTTCGATGCGTTTTTCGGGGTTGTTATTGACCACGATACGATGCACATAGATACCGGGCAGATGGACGCTGTCAGGGTCAATCTCACCCGTCTCAACGAGTTCTTCGACTTCAACGACGGTGATTTTGCCTGCGGTGGCAACATCGGGGTTGAAGTTGCGTGCGGTTTTACGAAACACCAGATTGCCTGCCTTATCCGCCTTGTACGCCTTGACGAGCGCCACATCAGCGGTAAGTGAGCGTTCCATCACATATGCTTCGCCATCAAATTCACGCACTTCTTTGCCTTCAGCGACTTGGGTGCCGACCCCTGTTTTGGTAAAAAAGGCTGGAATCCCTGCACCGCCTGCTCGTAGTTTTTCTGCCAAGGTGCCTTGTGGTGTGAGTTCCACTTCCAATTCCCCTGATAAAAACTGGCGTTCAAATTCTTTGTTTTCGCCAACATACGAGGCGATCATTTTTTTGATTTGGCGAGTTTGTAAGAGTAGTCCCAAGCCAAAATCATCCACGCCAGCGTTGTTGCTAATGCAAGTCAAACCAGTCACGTCACTATCACGCAAGGCGGTGATTAAGCTTTCGGGGATGCCGCATAGTCCAAAGCCGCCGACGGCAATGGTTTGATGATCTGCGACGATATCGGCAAGTGCTGCTTGTGCTGATGGATAAACTTTACTCATAATCATTCCTTAGGTTGAGTTGACATTAAAGTTAGATAAAAAAATGCTGTGCAGATGAGCGACCTTATATGGCAGTTTATTTCTTTATACCTATCATTAAATTGTTAAGTTATTAGTACAAATATGCAATAGTATTACATAAATCATGATGGTTTTGAAGCTAATTTTATTCACCATAGACTCAAAACCATCGCCCTACTGCTATTACCCATTCAGGACATGAACCAGCCACAGTGCCATCGACGGCATAAATACTAGTGCCACGATGCGGATCAGATCCGAACATAAAAATGGCAGCACACCTTTATAAGTTTCTTTCATCGAGACATTTTTTGCCATGCTGTTGATGATAAAGATATTCATACCTACAGGCGGTGTGATCAAGCCGATCTCGACGACCATCAAAGCAAGTACACCAAACCAAATCGCCTTATCTGTCGGATCCAGTCCCCAAAAATCCATACCCATGATGATAGGGAAAAACACAGGAATCGTCAAGAGAATCATCGATAGGCTATCCATCACACAACCAAGCACGATATAGATGATGATCATCGCAAGTAGCACGGTCAGCGGTGATAGACCGCTATTAATCACCCATTCAGCCAGACTAATCGGCATCTGTGATAGTGCAAAAAATGCGTTCAATACATCAGCGCCAAGTAAGATTAGAAAAATCATCGCCGTCGATGCAGCAGTGTCATACAGTGCATTCATCAGACCCGACCAAGTCATTTCTTTGGTCACAAAGGCTAGGATGCCAACAGCGACTGTACCAATGGCAGCAGCTTCTGTTGGGGTGAATAGACCGCCATAGATACCGCCGATGACCAATACAAATACCGCAATTACAGGCCATACGCCTTTTAATAGTGTGATGCGATCGCTCCAGCTCATGCGTGGCATCGCAGGACCGCTATTCGGCACGATGCGTACATAGATGGCGATGGCAAGCATGTAGCCCAGCATGGCGATGATGCCAGGGATCAGTGATGCCATAAACATCGCTGAGACATTTTGTTCGGTCAAGACGGCATAGATCACCAGTACCACCGATGGCGGAATCAAGATCCCTAGCGTGCCGCCTGCTGCCAGAGCGCCCGTTGCCAGTGCATCTGAATAATTGGCTCGCTTAAGTTCAGGCAACGCCACTTGACCCATCGTCGCTGCAGTAGCCAATGATGATCCACAAATCGCACCAAAGCCAGCACAAGCACCAACAGCACTGATGGCAGCACCGCCACGATAATGCCCCAAAAACGCATTGGCAGATTGGAACAGTCGCTTGGATAAGCCGCCACGAGAAGCGATGTTACCCATCAACAAAAACAGCGGTACGACGGATAAATCATAGACCGAAAAGCGAGCAAATGGCATGCCTTTTAGGTAGCTCAATAGTGGATACCAGCCTGCGATCATCACATAGCCTGTGACACCAGCCATTAGCATGGCAATACCAATATGAATACGAAAAACCAATAACAAGATGGTAAATGCACCCATCCCAAGTCCGATAATCATTGGATCCATAATTTTCCATCCTTAGTTATTATTTGGCATAGCCATCATAGTTTTTGATAAATTGCCAAGCGGTGTACAAAGCCGTCAAAGCCAATAAGAAAAATCCTGGTGCGATGGTGATGTGAGCAATCCACTCTGGCATTCCCAAAATCATCGTCGTCGTGCCATGCTTGATGGCATCGATAGCACCAAAATAACTGCGCCACATCAATAGCAGTGCAAATAATGCTAATAATACTGCCGCAAAAATATCAAACACGCGGCGCAGACTTTTTGGTGCCTTTAGGGTAAAAAAGTCCACGATGACATGTGCTTTTTTCATCTGGCCATATGGTAAAAATGCCGCAATCGCCCAAGAGCAACCAAGCTGCACCAGCTCCACATCACCTTTGATGGGCGTGGCAAATAACGCACGGCCGATGACGCTTGCGGTGGCGATTAAGCAAATCAAGACCAACACCACCACACCACCAAAGGCTGACAGCTTGGACCACGCCATCAAAAATCGGCCGATGGCATCCTGTGGTGTGTCATCTTGTACTTGTGTTTCAAAAAATTCGGCCATAGTCACCTCTCATCCTGATTTTGTCTTTTTTTGACAAATTCCATCATTATTTAATTTAGTTGGTTGTCGCTGCTGCATCTTTAGCTTGTTTGGCTTCAGCGATCAACTCTTTTGCTCGATTGACGATGGCTTGACCATCATAGCCCTTGGCGTTCATTTCAGCAATCCAGTCAGCTTCAACTTGCTTGGCAGCTTCTTGGATGCGTGCCACTTCATCAGATGCGATCTGATTGATCGGATTGCCATTATCCTCGATTTTTTGGCGTGCGGTGGTGATTTGTTCATCCCAAGTGCGACCAAGCTGTTGTGAGAAATTGGCGCCTGTGTTGTCATCGATGATCTTTTTGAGCTTAGGCGGTAGTGCTTCGTATTTATATTTATTCATGGAAATCGTGAATAGTGCACTGTACAGCACAGGATCTGGAGCGTTGATTTCGCTGGCATAGCGAGCAACTTCTTGTAATTTTAAAGTTGGAATCACCTCCCAAGGCAGCACAACGCCATCAACAACACCCTTAGATGTGGCATCGGTCAAAGCTGGCATCGGGATGCTGACTGGAGTTGCGCCCAGTGCCTCGACCATCTTGTTGGTCAAGCGAGTCGGCGCACGCAGTTTTAGTCCTTTAAAATCTTCGATCTTGGTAATCGGACGGCGGTTATTTAAAATTTGCCCGCGATCGTGCACATTAAATGCCAATGGCTTGACCATTGCAAATTCTTCTTGGGCAAATTCTTGATAAATCTGCCATGCCACACGGCTGCTGTATTCACCGTCGATGGTCATAAATGGTAGCTCCATCACTTCCATGATCGGAAAGCGACCTGGTGTATAGCCTGGCAGTGTAAATACGATGTCAGCGATGCCATCTTGAGCCAGATCCATCAGCTGTGCAGGCGTGCCACCCAGCTGCATCGCAGGATAGAACTGACAGGTCATCTGCCCACCAGACTGCTCGGTGATGGTTGCGCACCATGGCTCAAGTACTTTCTTTTGGCTCATGGCTGTCGCTGGCCAAAAATGCGCCACACGCAAGACGACACGCTCGTTTTCGCCGATCGGTGATGGTTTTGGTAGTCTGTCTTCGGTGCAGGCTGCCAAGATCATGACACCCATAATCATTGATAGTGTTTTTAGCTTCATGCTACTCTCCCAATCCCATGCCTTGCTTGGCACCCATATAATTTGAATCGATGTGCTTATTAAACTTGTTTTGACAAAAAAATAACAGTGGTATTTTCTGATTTATTTATATAAATTCATGATAAATTCATCGGATGATTGACTGTACAATGATGTCATCATAAGTGATTGATTATGTGATATTAGCATAATTTATTCATTATGATGAATATTTTTCAATTTCAAAGGAATGTCCCCATGTCAAACTTATTCAAAACGGCCACGCATCCACTGTCACTGGCTTTGGCGATCGCCCTAGGCAGCATCACCCTACCTGCTCATGCCAAGCAAACATCGCCAAATATCTTGGTCATCATGGCTGATGATCTGGGTTGGTCGGACATCGCCCCTTATGGTGGTGAGATTCAGACGCCGTATTTGGATGCGCTTGCCAAAGAAGGTGTCAGCTTCACCAATTTCTTCGTATCGCCTTATTCCTCACCATCTCGTGCGATGTTTTTGACTGGTGCTGATCCGCATGAAGTCGGCTTGGGTAATATCTATGAACTCAATACACCAGAGCAAGCAGCAGCACCCAACTATGTCGGACACTTGACGGATAACGCCACCACCATCGCACAGCGATTCAAAAACGCAGGCTATCACACTGTCTTATCGGGTAAGTGGCATTTGGGCAAAGCCATTGAGCATCAGCCGAACGCTTGGGGGTTTGATGACTCATTTGCACTACTTAATGGTGAAGCGAATAACTATCGCTATCAAGACCGCCAAGATTCACCAGATGGGCGAGATTTATACAGTCATAATGGCGCAGATGTGCAGCTGCCCGAGGGCGCGTTTTCGACTGATTTTTATACCGATTATCTCTTGGAGAGTTTGTCAAAGCAGCCAGTAGAGCAGCCATTTTTTGCCTTTTTGGCTTATACCGCTCCACATTCACCTTTGCAAGCACCACAGGCTTATGTTGATAAATATCAAGGCTTTTATCGCGATGGGCCACAAGCACTTGCCGATCAGCGTTTTGCTCGCTTGCAGCAGATGGGTTTGGTGTCAAAAGATGCTGCCGCTCATCCACTCATCGCAGCTCCTGACTGGCAAAGCCTAAGTGATGATCAACGAGCTGTAGAGACCAAGCGAATGCAGCTATATGCAGCAATGGTGGATAACATGGATCATAATATCGGTCGCGTCATCAGCCACCTAAAAGCCACAGGTCAGTATGATAACACTGTCATCGTCTTCTTATCGGATAATGGGGCAGCAGGTGCATCTCGAGAAGCATCTCAAAAATGGGGCAGTTGGATCCGTGCTTCTCGAGATAATGTTTTGGCAAATATGGGTCAAGCCAGCAGCTATGTGTCAACAGGTCCTGCATGGGCGCAGGCATCCATGTCGCCTTTTGCCTATTTTAAGGGATTTACCACCGATGGCGGTATCCGCTCACCGCTGATTATCAAAGCACCGACTGCCAAAGCAGGTAGCATTGAAGGTCGTTACAGTACCCTAAAAGATTTGGCACCGACCTTATTGGATCTGGCAGGCGTCTCAAAAGCCACAGCAGCAAACAAAACACCGATGACTGGCATGAGCCTCAATAATCGTCTAGCTGCACCATCGGCACAGCTAGAAGGACCGATCCGTGCCGAGTCACTTGAGATGCGTGGTCACCGCCAGGTGCGTCAAGGCAATTTTAAAGCGGTTTACACAGGCAATTTGCCGGCAGGACTGCCAATCGATCAGCTTGATGCTGGTCAGTGGAAACTGTATGATGTCCATGCCGATCCTGGTGAGACGAATAACATTGCCAAAGATCATCCAGAAGTTTTGGCGGCTTTGATCGAGCAGTATGCTAAGTATTCAGATGCTGTCAAAGTGGTAGAAATCAGCCCAATCAATCCACAGGTAGCTGACTAACTATGATAAAACATGACCAAACGCAAAAACCATCCGATGTTTTTGCGTTTCATATGATGATTAAACCAAGCGGCTCACAGTGCAATATTGACTGTGAGTATTGCTTTTATTTACATAAAGAAAATCTACTCAATCAGCCTAAGTCACCACGCATGAGCGATGCGGTACTTGAGCAGCATATCGTCCAATACATCAACGCTCAAACAACTGATGAAGTGGTGTTTACTTGGCAAGGCGGTGAGCCGACCTTGATGGGTTTGGCATTTTTCAAAAAAGCCGTCGAGCTACAAAAACGCCATGCCAAGCCCAATCAGCGAATTTTAAACGATCTGCAAACCAATGGACTACTGATTGATGATGAGTGGTGCCAGTTTTTGAAGGCGGAAAATTTCTTGGTCGGCATTTCCATCGATGGCCCAAAGCCACTGCATGATAAGCTGCGAGTTACCAAAAATGGTAAGCCGACCTTTGATTATGTCAAAAAAGCCATTAATCTTTTGCACCAGTACCAAATCCCCTTTCATGCACTGTGCGTGGTGAATCACTACAATGCACAAGCACCGCTTGAAGTTTATCGTTTTTTACGAGATGAAGTGCGTTCTCGTATGATTCAGTTTTTGAGTGCTGTTGCGCCTGTGGATTTTGACACACAAGCAACTTTGTATATGCGCGCATCGCCCGATGCGAATGAGCGCCGCATCCACACCCATGCCAGCTGTGTCACAGACTGGTCGGTGACGCCCGATGACTGGGGTCGGTTTTTGGTGACGGTTTGGCATGAGTGGCTTGCTAATGACTATGGTAAAGTGTTTGTCGATCAGTTTGAAAATACCATTTCGCAGGCATTTGGTCTGGGTGCCCAAAAATGCACTACCGCACCGATCTGTGGCAAGGCACTAGCCATCGAGCATAATGGCGATGTCTATAGCTGCGATCATTTTGTGTATCCAGAATATCGCTTGGGCAATATCACTCAGATTGACGAATCTAAACTGACTTTTAGCCAACAGCAGGCGAGTTTTGGCTATGCCAAGCATCTAAACCTGCCCAGTGATTGTAAGCGTTGCAAGTTCTTAAAACTATGCTGGGGTGAATGCCCAAAAAATCGCTTTATCGCAGACAGTGATGGCACGCATCGTCTTAATTATCTGTGTACAGGACTCAAGACATATTTTTCACAAGTGGCACAAGACCTACCCACGATCCATAGCCGCCTTACCCAAGCCAAAGTTATCCCTCAAGCTCATCGCTGATATTTCATGACCCATTGATCAGCTGAGGTCATGATGAATGATGAGTTGTTTTGTGTTAGCGGTTGATGGCTTGATGTTTGTCGCTTTGTAATAGTCTGTCGGTAATTTCCATTTGGTGATTATCACTTAGCTATTATCAATAAGTCATCAGCGAAAACTACTACATGAGTTAAAAAAATTGACCATCACCTAAGCGATGGCCAATTTTTTTGGATTAAGCGTTAAACACGCAATCAGATGGTTTTGACAGTATTTTCAATCGTGCCAAAGATGTTATTACCTGCTTTGTCAAACATCTCCACACGCACCACATCACCATCAGTCATAAATGGGGTTTGTGGTTTGCCCTCGATGGCTTCGTACATACGAAGTTCGGCTAGGCAGCAATAGCCGACACCGCCATGCTCAACACTTGAACCCCATAGGCTGTCCTGCTTATTTGAGACTGTGCCTGAGCCGATGATGGTGCCGGCGGCTAGGTTGCGAGTTTTGGCGGCATGAGCGACGAGCTGACCAAAGCTAAAAGTCATATCCGTGCCAGCATTTGGGCGACCAAATAGGTTGTCATTTAGATGCACGACCAATGGCAGGTGCAATTTGGCGTCATCTGACCAATCTTCTAGCTCATCAGGGGTGACCGCCACAGGGCTAAATGCTGATGCAGGCTTACTTTGGAAAAAGCCAAAACCTTTGGCAAGCTCTGCTGGAATCAGATTGCGCAGCGAGACATCATTGACCAACATCACCAGGCGAATTTGCTTAGCCGCTTCTTCAGGCGTGCTACCTAGAGCGACTTTACCAGTCACGACGGTAACTTCCGCCTCCATGTCGATGCCCCATGCTTCTTTGGCGATGATCTCATCTCGTGGGCCGATGAAGCTGTCTGAGCCGCCTTGATACATGAGTGGATCTTCATAAAAAGACGCAGGCACTTCTGAATTACGAGCCTTACGCACCAGCTCCACATGGTTTAGGTAAGCTGAGCCATCCGCCCATTGATAGGCGCGTGGTAGTGGTGAATGACAAGCGGTTTGGTCGAATGCCACGCCATCTTTGCTATCATTAAGCTCTTGATAAACTGCTTGTAGTTTTGGGGCGACCTCATCCCAGTTATCTAGGGCTGATTGTAGCGTCGGTGCGATGTCAGCGACTTCACGGCAGATGCTCAAATCACGGCTGACAACAACCAAAGTACCATCCAAACCGCCTTTTTTTAGAGTTGCTAATTTCATTTGATATTTCCTTATTGTTAATTAAATTAAATGATGATTGAGATAAATCACACTTCTGGTGGCTCAGTGCCATCATGTACCCAGCGTGCGTGCTGTGGGGCTTTTTTGGTGACTGCCCATTCGCTCAGCATATCCCATTTGACCTTATCAAGTGCCTTTGCCATCTTGTCAGTAGTGACATCACAAGCAAGCTCGATGCGGTGGCCATTCGGATCAAAGCAATAAATCGACTGAAACAGCGTATGATTCACTGGGCCTAGCACATCGACACCGCCTGCGATTAGGCGTTCTTTAGTAGCAAGTAGCGTATCCATATCTTTGACTTTGAGCGCCAAGTGCTGTGTCCATAGCGGTGTGTTCTCATCACGCCCCATTTCAGGCTTGGTCGGCAGCTCAAAAAATGCCAAAATATTACCGCCGCCCACATCCAAAAAGATGTGCATATACGGATCAGGTTCACCGGTTGATGGTACTTTGTCTTCGGCGATGGCGAGTACAAAGCCCATATCCAGATGTTTTTGGTACCATTCGACGGTTTCTTTGGCATCTTTACAGCGATAAGCCACATGATGCACGCCTTGGGTGATTGTCATATCTTTACTCCTTGATATTAAGTTGTGCCATCTTGGTAAGCGAAAAATGCACCTGCATTGATCTTGGTATCATTTCACCAAAAAACAGCGCAAAGGTAAAACGGGATTTTCTTGATTATTTATCGATATTTATGATAAGTTATGCATAATTCAATTCTGAGTGGTTATTATGAACCTAAATAACATTACATTGCGCCAGCTCCGCGCCTTTAAGGCAGTGGCAGAGACGGGCAGTTTTACAAAGGCGGCGGAGAGCCTGCATCTGACACAGTCGGCATTGAGCGGCTTGATTAAGGATTTTGAGGGTACGCTATCACTGCGTCTATTTGATCGGACGACGCGTAAGCTGACCTTGTCGGTGGCAGGTCAGCACATCTACCCGATGGCGACCAAGATTTTGTATGATGTTGAAAATATGACCACCGAAGTGAGCAGACTAAAGGCGCTTGAAAGCGGTGTGGTGAATGTCGCTGTCAGTCAGCAGCTGGCGGCATCGATTCTGCCCAAGGTGATCGCAGAGTTTGTCGCCTCTTATCCCAATATCAAAGTATCCATGAAAGATTGCTCAGTCGATGCAGTCATCGATGCGGTGGCGTCAAGCGAGGTGGATTTTGGGATAGCGCCTGCTCGTAATATCGCCGATAGCTTGTCATCGGAGTTGTTGTTTGATTTGCCGTTTTATGTGGTGATGCCGCCGACGCATCCTTTGTGTCAGCGTGAGAGTGTCGAATGGAAGGATCTAAAGCATGAGCCGCTAATCACGATGGCCGGGATGTTTTCTGAAGTGCTAAGTGCTGATTTGCCAAGCGATGAAGCAGCGATGATCAAAAATGCCGCTTATCAGGTGAATTTTTTGACGACGGCATTTAGTATGGTCAGCCAAGGGCTGGGGCTGACGATATGTTTGCCCTATTCTCGCACCCGAGTCGCCCAAAATGGTCTTGAAATGCGAGCGCTGGCATCACCACGCATCACCCGAGCATCCTATCTGTATCGCTTGCGTGGCCGTACGCTGTCAGATGCAGCGCATAAGTTTTATGTGGTGCTGTGTCAGCATTTACAAAGTCATGACTATACCTAAGGCGACCCGTAGAGGTGCGCTGACGCTGCATACTTGGTCATTTGGCTTGAATGCACCACTGATTTGCACCTATACAATAAAAACCCCATGCTTAGATGGGGTTTTTATTTTGCTATTATTTATTCGGCACGGTGAGGACTTGGCCGATGCGCAGATTGGCATTTGGTTCTAGATTGTTCATCTTGGCAAGCTCATCCGTGCTGATGCCAAATCGACGCGCCAATGAGATTAGTCCATCGCCTGATTTGACGGTGTAGGTGGTGGTGAGCTTTGGTACTTTGATGACTTGTCCGATGCGCAGATTGGCATTGCTGGCCAAGTTATTTGCAGCAGCCAAATCAGCGATACTTACCCCAAAGCGATTTGCCAGTTGAGTCAAGCTCTCCCCTGATTTGACCGTATAATTCTCGGTCGCACCCAAATTAGCACTGCTTTGAGAGCTACTGCGTGGATTGCTCTGAGTAGGCGCGCTGGCACTGGTCGTCACCGCTTGTGCGCCATTAGGCAGTTTTAGGGTTTGGCCGATGAAGACGCCATCGGTGACTGACAGATCATTTTCAGCTGCTAGGGCTTGTAAAGTGACATTGTATTTGCGAGCGATGGCAGTTAGGCTCTCACCTGCTTGTACTTTATGTGTGGCTGTACTGCTTGAGCTGCTTTGGCGAGCAGGTGTGCTTGGCTGAGTTTGTCTGGCAGGTTGAGGAGTGACTTTGCCAGCAACCAGCCACAGTCTTTGACCAACACGGATATGTGCATCATTGGCAAGGTTATTATAGCTTGCTAATTGACCAACGCTAAGACCATTGGCTGCTGCCACAGAAGTTAGGCTATCGCCAGCGCGGACGGTGTAGCTTTCAGGTTTTGGTGTGGGTTTGGGGGTTGGCTGCGGCTGCGGACGCGGCTGCGGACGCGGCGTTTGTGCTTGAACTGGTTCAGGCGCTGTGGTTGGCGTGGCAGGCGCCGATACAGGCGAGACGGGCTCAGTAACCACTGGCGCAGGTTCAGGCAAAGTTTGTACCACCGTCGGCTGGGCAGTGGTTGCAGGCGCTGGATTTCTGGCAGGTGCGCCAGCAAAGCTTAATGTCTTGGTCTCACCGCGCGCATCTAACACTGACTGACTGGTCTGAACCGCATTGAGCTGAATATTACCATCGTTTGGGTTGATGGCTTGGACAGGCTCAGGCGTGCTTGAACGAATCTGTTGGACGATCAAATCTTTTTCGGCAGCTGATAGCGGCGGTTCTTGAACGATGGTACCTGCTGGTGTGACTTGTGCGATGGTTGTCGGTAGCGTGTTGGTGGCGATCAGCTCTTGCTGCGAGCTGTTATTGGCGGCTGCGCCAGATTTTGGCACCACATAACTGATGCTCTGCGCAGGCGCTGTGGCGATGTAATCACCACCAAAGCCATAGCCTTTAAGCGCGGATAGCTGAGCATCCATTTGGCTTGGCAGACTGTCTGGAATCACAATACGGTTAGGCCCGATCTCATCGACAGTTTGATTTAATAAAGCTGGATTTAGCAAACGCAGCTCATCGACTGCCACGCCTGTAATCGACGCCACCTCAGATAGATTGACACCATAATTGACCGGCACAGTACGAAAATGGTTGTGGTTGGCGATGGCAGGCAAATGGATGCCATAGCTGTTTGGCGCCTTGACAATCTGTGCAACCGCCAAAAATCTTGGCACATAATTCATCGTCTCTGTCGGCAATTTTAATGACCAATAATCGGTCGGCAAGCCTTGCTCTTGATTGGCACGAATGGCACGCGATACACGCCCAGGCCCTGCATTATATGCAGCCAATGCCAGCTCCCACGAACCAAATTGGTTATACAGGCTGGTCAAAAAATCATAAGCAGCGCGCGTGGATTCAATGACATCACGGCGACCATCATAGCTGGCGCTTTGGTTTAGGCCATAGATGCGACCCGTGCTTGGAATGAACTGCCACAGACCTGCAGCAGCAGCATTACTGGTGGCAGATGGATCGTATGAGCTTTCGATGATCGGCAGCAGCGCAAGCTCCGATGGGATGCCGCGGCGCTCAGCTTCAGCCACCGTATGATGCAGATAGCGAGACGCGCGAGCAGTTAAGCGATCCAGATAACTTTGACGGGTATAAAACCAAGATTTTTGTGCTTCGATGCGGGCATTGGTGATGTCATTCATTCGATAGCCGCGGCGGATGCGATCCCATAAGTTGCCATAACGCTGAATGGCCAATTCATCGCCCTCCACCATGCTCATGTCGGTGGCTTGTAGCAAATTTTCTAAGGTGTCTAGCATCTCGGCATTGAGCACGCCAATTCCCGTGCCGCCTTGCTGAACAGTCACAGGCTGCGGCGCTGTACGCGTCGGCTGACTGCTTGGTTTGGTGCTGGTACCTGTACTGCTACAAGCAACAAGAATCACAGAAGATATGGCAAGACTCAACGGCTTTAACATTCGATTGGCGGTCAAATTGGTGGAGGCGATGGTGGATTTGGTCATTGTCATATCCTTTTATGGTATGGCTGTGATGAATCTAAGAATCAAGTAATCACAAAAATTTCAAGGTGTCAGCCTAATTAGCGTGGCATAAACTGCTAATAATGCCTTATTTTGCGCTATTTATCAACCGTTTGGGTAAAATTCGACCCAAAAAATTACCGCCAGTTTTGTTATTGTCATACAGATAACTGGCGGTAAGTGTGCAGTAACAAAGCAAATGATTTATTTAATCGACAGTCACTTGAGCCACTGAGCGAAGTAGCACAGCGTTATTACCGACTTGAGACAGTGTGGCGCGCGAGGCGGTTTTGATGGTGACCGGCTTACCATCTTGGGTCCATGTCTCTGTGGTGATGACTTGCGCGCGTGCTTGGTTGCCAGCCACGACGATGTTGGTCACATCGATGCGATAACGATAGTTGCTAGCTTTGGCCCAGCTTTTTTGTAACAGCTGCAAGTAGCCTTCTTTATCAAGGCTGGTCGTTTTGCCATTTCTTGAAAGCGAGATAATGGCGTCATCAGCGATCAAGCGTGAGATTTGGGCGATATTTTGGCTATTGGCTGCCTGACTCATGTTGGTGGCATAGCGTGTGATATCCGACTCACTGATGGCATAAGCAGGCGCTGTGATCAGAGTTTGGACACCGAGCGCACCGACAAACAAACCTAAGCTTAAGCCTTTACCAAGCGGCTTACCGGTGAGTTTGCCTAAAGTGCCAAGCGCTGCAGTAAGAACGCTTGCGGTCGCGGTTTTTTTAAGCATGTTGCGGGTATGGTGTTTCATAGATGACCCTTATAAACTGTGGTCTTGTCAATCATTTAAGCGATGTTGCTTGATTAGTTGCTTGATTAATTAACGGTTAACGCCGATGGTGTATGTATTATCATAGGCGGAAGAGATATAATCTTTAGTATGCCTACAATAGCAAGCTAAACTTAAGCCATGATGGCTAAATGTAACAATATGTTGCAATTATAAGCAGCGCCTGTATCCACTAAGGTTGCCATGGATACGCACGGGCAGCATATTATGGTTTGCGCTCATCCACCACAGCTGTATCTTCTTCCAGTGTCGCGCCCAAGCGATGCATGCGACGATCCATCAACTGTCTTGCCAATGCTTGCATATCATCGACGCGATCGAACTCATCGACGATCTCAAGTCCTAGCAAAGTCTCAAGCACATCTTCTAGACTTACCAATCCTTTGACTTCACCGAACTCACCGACAGCCAATGCAATATGCACGCGCTGTTTTAGCATCAAATCAAGCAAATCAAACAGCTTTAATTTGGCAAATACAAAGTGAATGTCACGGCGAAATTGCTTGATTGGCGTGTGGATCTCTTGGTTGGCTTTGGCGATCAGTAAATCAGATTTTAAAACAAAACCTGTGGCATTGTCCAAATCTTCATTAAAAATCGGGAAGCGAGAAAATGGTAGCTTAGGATATCTGGCAAACACATCACCGACACTCATATTCTCATCAAATGCAGTAACCACTGAACGCGGCGTGACGATGTCCTCGACATTGATCATCCCAAGCGCCAAAGAGTTTTTGATGATGCGCGTCTCCATCTCGGTCATCTGCCCTGAGCTTTCGCCTTGATTGGCCAGTGCCAAAAACTCATGGCGGTTAAAGCTGCTTTCTTGATTGCCGCGTGTGAGCAGACGCGAGATCTTCTCAGTGACCCAAATAATGGGCAGCAAAGCAATGTTAATGGCGCGCACATAATAAGCCACAGGAATGGCCAAGCGACGCCAATAAGCGGTGCCAATGGTCTTAGGAATGATCTCAGTGCCGATCAAGATGATCAAGGTCATCACCGCGCTAAATACCCCAAACCAAGCATTGCCAAACACGATCACCGCCTGAGCGCCAGCACCCAATGAACCCAGCGTGTGCGCGACAGTATTTAAAGTTAAGATGGCTGAGATTGATTTTTCGATGTTATCGACTTTGACATTTTTTAAAAGCATCGCCCCTTTGGGATCTTCTTCTGACAAAGTGTCAATATAGCTTGGCGTCATCGTCAATAAAGCCGCTTCAGAGATCGAACACAAAAAAGATACGATCAAGGATAGCGAAATAAAAAAGATGAGCAAAATCAAATTGGTACTATCACCGCCAAGCCCAAATGCCGCCTGAGCAGCAAGCGGGATCAGAAGCGCTGAGATGCCAGCGGTGAGAATCAAAGAAGTGCGAATGGATGACTTGGCCAAAAAGGTACGAAACAATCGAGTTGATATTCGGGGTCGCGGTCGGGACATAAGATGATTAAATTGCAAAAATTAGCACCCATATTAAGTGAAATTATCGTCAACTGCAAGCATTGTTTTATAGGTTTTTGTACAAATTGCTTAACAATTAAGCATCCAGCCATCAAAATTGAGCATTCGTCCCCTAAAAAACCACCTTAGCATCAATTAACCGCCAAAAACCGTGCCAGCTACCAAAAAAGTATGCTATGATATGCGTTATTTTGTCTTTTACTCAGCCAAATCGGCTAAGTGAATTGTTATTGTAAATCAATGGACTGGTCATCAAAGGCACTGCTTTATTGATGGCTATGCCCAAAATAGGAGATTGTATGTTAGATTTGTTCATTACCGCTGCGCATGCGACCGCAGGTGCGCCAGCTGCAGGCCAGCCTTCTTTTTTGATGAATCTACTGATTCCCGTCGCATTTTTTGCCATTTTTTATTTTTTGATCATCCGCCCACAATCCAAGCGCAATAAGCAGCACAAAGCGATGGTTGATGGTCTGACCGCAGGCAATGAGGTGGTATTTGCCGGTGGCTTGATCGGCCGTGTTAAGAAAGTCGAAGGCGACTATGCGGTGATCACTTTAAATAACACCACTGATGTTAAAATCCAGCGCGCCAGCGTATTGATGGTACTGCCAGCTGGCACCATTGACAACATCTAAATTGATTTGCCCAAGTTTGTATGGCGCATCCAGCAGCCATCATCAAACTTGGGTGTATTTTTTGTGCCGCCATTGGATTTTGATCAGATGGCAGCTTAATTGAATAAGAATACCTATGCACTACCCTGCTTGGAAATACCTATTAATTGCCGTGGTGCTCATCATTGCTGGCATCTACGCGCTCCCCAATCTGTATCCTGATGAGCCTGCTGTGCAGATCACAGGTGCCTCTGCTGGCACTGAGCTGTCTGCCGATGTGCTAACTCAAGCTGAGACCCTACTGACCAATGCTGGCCTAAATCATCACGACGGCAGTTTTGAAAATAACAGCGCCCTGCTGCGCTTATCCAATGCCGAAGACCAATTAAAAGCGCAAGAAGTTCTGCGCCGCGATTTGGGCGAACAATATGTTGTGGCGCTGAATTTGGCGCAGACTACGCCAGAGTGGCTTAGAAACCTCGGTGCCAACCCAATGAAATTGGGTCTGGATTTGCGTGGGGGCGTTCGTTTCGTATTGGAAGTTGATATGGCCAAGGCGCTCGAGCAGCGTTTGGCGACCGCCGCACAAGACGCCCGTCGCGTGCTGCGCGGTGAACAAATCCCAGTTCAAAGCTTACGCACCACCGCCAATGGCATGGTACTGACCTTTGCCAGTACCGATGACAGAAGCCGAGCCCAAAATGTGCTACAAAGCCAAATGGGCATGGATTTTGCACTGCGTCCTTTTGCAGATACCGAAGGCGCTGCACTTGAGATGGCCTATACCGATGCCAAATTGCAAGAGATCAATGAATACGCCGTCGGCCAAAACTTGACAACTTTGCGCAATCGTATCAATGAATTGGGCGTGGCTGAAGCGCTGGTACAGTCTCAAGGCACCAACCGCATCGTCGTTGAGCTGCCGGGTGTTCAAGACACCGCTGAAGCTAAGCGCGTCTTGGGTCGTACCGCAAACCTTGAGTTCCGCTTGGTCAATGAAGCCGACGCCACTTATGCTGGCGGCATTCCACCTGCTGGCACCGAAGCCTTCCCATTTGGCACACTCGATGGCCAGCCGATGCTACTAAACCGCCAAGCCATCATCACCGGTGAACGCGTTCAAGGCGCCCAATCTGGTCTGGATGAAAATGGCCGTCCACAGGTCTCGATCACGCTAGACACCGCAGGCGGCCGCCTGATGCAAAATGCCACACGCACCACAGTGGGTCAGCAAATGGCTGTGCTGTTTATCGAAAACAAGCAGCGCATCAGCTTTAACGAAGATCCAGCCACTGGCGAGTTGGTTGAGACGCGCACACCTTATACCGAATCGCGCATCATCAACCGCGCCACCATTAACGCTGTCCTAGGCTCAAGCTTTGTCATCACAGGTCTGGACTCAGATGCCGAGGCAAGCGAGCTGGCACTACTGCTGCGCTCTGGGGCATTGGCGGCGCCGATGTATTTCGTCGAAGAGCGCACCATCGGCCCATCACTTGGTCAGGATAATATCGATAAAGGTTTGTTCTCAACCCAGATCGGTTATCTGCTGGTGTTCTTATGGATGATTGTTTTTTATCGCGCGTTTGGGGTGATTGCCAATATTGCTTTGGCCTTTAACTTGATGATGATGGTAGCCATCATGTCAATTCTTGGCTCATCATTGACCTTGCCGGGTATTGCAGGTATTGTTTTGACCATCGGTATGGCGGTCGATGCCAATGTGCTGATCTTTGAGCGCATTCGTGAAGAGCTGGCCAATGGCGCCAGACCCAAATCTGCGATTGTGGCAGGTTTTGATCGCGCATTTAGCTCGATTTTTGATGCCAACATTACCACTTTGCTCATCGCCTTTATTTTGTTCGCCATTGGTACAGGTCCGATTAAGGGCTTTGCCATTACCCTTGCCATCGGTATTGTCTCATCGCTGTTCACAGCGATCATTGTGACTCGTGCGATGATCCAAATTTGGTATGGCAATCGTAAAAACTTAACAAAACTGAGCATCGGTTAGGAGTGAAAGATGAGTAACGAAAACAACCCAATCGACCCAACGACTGGTGCCAATACACCTGCTGAGCCACCGCGCCGTCGTCGTGCGCCGCGTCGTGATGGCAAAGGCGCCAATGCCGCGACCAACCAAAGCGCACTGGCAGATCAAGCCCTGATCGCCGAACCAAGCGACGAAGCTGCCGAAAAAGCTGGCGGTGTCAAACTGATCGCCAATCAGCGCATCATTCCGTTTTTGAAAATCGAAAAGCCAATGATGATCTTGTCTGCCCTGCTGATCATTGCAGGCATCGTTGCAGTGATCATCAAGGGGCTGAATTTTGGTTTGGACTTCACAGGTGGCGTCTCGGCCAATGTCAGCTATCAGCAGCCTGTTGAACAATCTCAAGTAGTGCAAGCATTGGCAGAGAATGGCTATCCAGATGCCGTGGTGCAATATCTGGGTACGCGCCAAGAGCTGCTTTTGCGCTTACCCCCACAAGAACAGTCGGCGGATAATCTAAGCGCATCTTTGGATCAGGTTTTGGATTTTGCCAATAACCCATCGACCATCGATAGCATCAGCATCATCGGCAGCCAAGTCGGTAATGAGATTTATCTAAATTCACTACTGGCGCTGTCTGTGGCGCTTGGTATGATGCTGATTTATGTCGGCACGCGTTTTCAGTTTAAGCTAGCATTGGGTGCTGTACTGGCGCTGTTTCATGATGTGATCGTGGTGGTGGGGATTTTTGCCATCATGGGCTGGCCGTTTGATTTGACGGTTCTGGCTGCCGTATTGGCATTGATCGGTTATTCAATCAACGATACCATCGTCGTCTATGACCGCATCCGCGAAAACTTCCGCCGTGTGCGCGGTCTAACTCCGCGTCAGGTCATTGATCTGTCATTGACCGAGACACTGCGCCGTACCATCATGACAGTAGGTACTGTATTTGTGGTGGTCGTTGCCATGATGTTCTTGGGTGGTGATGGCTTATTCTGGTTCTCGGTTGCGCTGTTCATCGGTCTGATCGCAGGTACCTATTCATCAGTGTATATCGCCAGTGTGATTCCGCTGATGCTTGGCCTATCACGAGAGGACTTCGTGGTGAAAGTGAAGCCAGAATTTGAAGAAGAAGTAGTGGTATTTGCCGACCCTGATCTGCAAAACAGCAAAGATTAATCTGATTTAAGTTCGTTAATGATTCACGCTCAAAGTTTGGGCGTGAATTTTTTTATCATTGCTAAGCTGTTAAAAACTTGGCATCTCATATTTGGCTGCAATGATCAATCTTAATAAAACCAAACAAAAACCCCAAAATCATCGGACTTTGGGGTATGGATATCATGGTCGCCAAATCAGCGGCGATAAGCCAGCTCAGTTAGGATGCGCTCGGCATCGCTCCAGCGGTTCTCGCTGTTGGTTGCGCCCAGCAATACCACGATGGCAGGACGGTTATTGACATTGGTTTCCATCACTACGCTGTAGCCAGACTCGCGGATGTAGCCTGTCTTTTGCACACCGATAGGATACGCACCTTCGCGCACCAGACGGTTGGTGTTGTTGCCTTTATAGGTGCGAATGCCGCTGGTGTAATTGGTGATATAAAAATCGTAAGTCGGTGCGGTAGAGAAGTTGCGGATACTGTGATAACGCGGATCAGAATTGACAGCTTTCATCATGATAAGCAGATCATTGGCCGATGACATATTGCGCGGATCAAGGCCAGATGAGTCGCTGAATTTGGTCTGATACATGCCCATATCACGCGCTTTTTGGTTCATGGCAGCGATAAATGCATCATAGCCGCCTGGATAAGTACGCGCCAATGCTTTGGCAGCTGGATTCTCAGAGCGCATCAAGGTCATCAATAAATACTCTGAGCGCGTCATACGATCGCCTGCTTTTAGGCGTGTGCTAGCTTGCTTAGCACCGACCAAATCCGAGGCGATCAAAGTAATCTCCTCTCGCATGTCAAGCTCAGCATCCAAAATCACCATCGCCGTCATTACTTTACTGATTGAGGCGATCGAACGCTGCACATCGACATTTTTGGTATAAATCGGTTTGCCAGTTTGCAAGTCATATACCAATACCGCGGCTGAACGCGTGGTGACTGCCAGTTCATCAAAAGCCGACGCATAGCTTTGGGCGCTGTAGCCGGTCGGAGCGCTGGTCGTGGCATAAGTGGTAGTCTGCGTCTGGATAGTGGCAGCAGGCGCAGGCGTGACATTGACACGCGTGGCAGTATAGCTCTGCGGCGCTGCTTGCACACTGACATTAGTCACGGTGCTGACCTGTGCTGCTGGTTGCACATAGACAGCATGCGAGGTACTAGACTGCGCAGGCTGCACCTGAGTGACGCGCTGCTGACTGCTGTCGATTGAGAATGCTTGAGCACTGTGAACGGCACCTGCCGTCATTGCCAATAATACCGCCAACTGCTGGCTGGTGCGTTGAAATGCTTTCATGATGTATCATCCCCCTTTTGGATCTGATTTATTTTACCATAAAAATTGGGGAATTTTGCTTTTGCTAATGATTTTCATAAATTGTAACATTTCAATAATAAAAGGTTGGCATCCGTCAACAAAAAGTACTGATCAAGCAACAAATCTACTACGGCTGCGCCAATCCTTATTGAATTATAAATAGGCATCTTTAAGGGTTGGCATCAGAATGATCATTGTCCTCAGGCTGTTGGTCGAGTTCATCAGGCAAAGTAGGCAGTTCAAACTCATCACCGACATCAAGTGCAGAACCCTCTCCAGAAAACAATGCCAGCAAAATCTTAGAGTATTTGTCATCACCCGACTGAATGCGCTTCACCAGATCTTGACCGTAGTCACCGATATTGATGGAATTATCCGCGTTCGGTGTGCGATGAGCGGCGGGCAAGCGCGCAAATGGCTCTGGATGAACGCGCGTGATGGTGGTAAAAGTATCAATGATCATCGGCTGTTCGTGACGCAGCTTTTGGTGTTCTTTGGGCAATGTGGGATTGGCCAAATATTGACGCTGATGGATCCAGCTGATGCCGCCTGATTTTAGGCCATAATGCCAAAATCCTTGTTGGCCATCTTGTGACACTTCACCGCCCATTTGTACATCGGCTTGGTAACTTTGGCTGACTTGATTTAGGGCATTTAACAGCATACGCACAAACAGTTTGCTGTCGATTTTGACCTCCTCGGCGACCGCTTCGAAGCTGGCATCAGTATCCTCGGCATTCACCACCTCGATGACAGACTCACCCTCGATGATGCTGCGCTCGATATTGCCAAAACTTGGCTCAGAAAACTCGCTATAACGACCGACAATGCTGTGATATAAGGTATCAGCAAATAAATAACGCGCATAAGCACGGTCCGCGGCCTGTGGCTGCACGCGGATGATGCTGCCTGTACCTTTGATGGTGGTGATGGCCTGTTCAGATAAGTTGGTCATAAGATGTGGCGTCGCCAGCATCTGATCGCTATTGATCAAATCAAAAGCGCTGACATTTAGGCTATCAAAACTCTGCTTTTTGGCATCCATGATAAAAGTGATCAAATCGCGGCTAAAGCTCTTTGGCAAACTGCCATCATTAAGATGAAATGCCAGCCATTTATTACGCCATTTATCCCCCAAGGACTTATCGATGGTTTCGCTATTCACCATCGCAAAATTATCCGCCCATAGATAGATGATGCCTTGTTGTAGATCAATGTACAGCGGCTGATTGACATAAAAATTTAAATTTTTGGCTTGATAATGCGCCGCAGGTAGCACCGAGATTTTGCCCGCCAAAGGTTGATAATTGCCTATCATGCTAAGCTGTGTCGGTGAGATGAGATAAGCAGAAAACAGATCAGCTTTTTTGGCATCCAAGGCGGTGTGCTGGCCATCATGCGCTGCTTGATATGTCGCAATACTGGCCGCGCGCACGGCATCGGCTTGATTTTCGTGCGCTTGCAGCTCTTCATATAAAAGATCAAACTGCGCATCGACCGTCATGTCTTGGGTGCGCTCAAAAAACGCTTCTGCATCAAAACTCTCAGCTGTGTCAAAGATGGCATTTCGTTCATTGACACAGCTTTGGTAGGTCTGCTTTAGCGCTTCAAAATCTTCGGTTTTTTCGATGGCGTCGGCCAAAACGCCCTGCTCTGCCATCAGTTTTTTGGTTAAGCTGACATAGGCAGCGTCATGCGCATCCTCACATGCTGTCATGATGTCACTGCTGGCCGACTTCTGTTCTTCGCTGGCTTGCGCCAAAGCTTCTTCACGGATGGCGTTTGAGACATGAATTTGAGTATGATAACCAAAAGACTGACGCAGCTGTGCATGCATGGCATCAGATAAAGCCTGCTTGGCATCGACAGGAGCAGCATCAAGTGGTGCAATGCTCGCACACCCTGTGATGGCAGCGGCAAAGATGGCAAAAACAAGCGGTCGAATGTGTGTTTTCATAAGTGTGGTTTATCCATTGAATGAAAATTAGTGGCTGCTGCTGTCGGTCGTGTCATCGGATTGATCATCTTGATAGCCCTCGCGCGCCGCCTGCGCCAATGTTTTTAATTTCATATCCTCACGGATCTGGCCGAGCCAAGCGGTACCATCGATGGCATCGGCTGCATCGAAATTTTGCTGAAGCTTGTCACTGTACGCATGGGCAATCGGCTTGGCGCTAAAGCGGATTTGGGCTGCCACCTCAGTACGGGTATTTTGCATCTGCTGGTCAGCGCTTTGGACAAACTGCATACCGATCAATTTACCACGGCCATCAAGATAATAATAAAAATGATTGGCCGAATTGATGGGCTGAATGGCTTGTATTAATGATAAAACACTGCCGACATCATCGGTTTGATGGCCTTGATTGATCAGTACCCAATCATCGATGGCAGCTTTGATCTTGGCAGGATTGATACGCTCGCTGTGTTTGACGGTGGATTTATGGCCATCAGGCTTATTTTGATCACCCTCTTCGCTGTCAGCGTACAGTTCAGGATGAGCATCAACATAAGCCTTAAGGTCAGTCGCCAAGGACTTTAGCATAATGCCAACGATCTTTCCTGAATCTTGGGTTGATGGGCTAAATTTGATGACTTGGGCTGCACCGATTTGGCGAGCATAGGCGTCTTGATTGGCCGCCACAGGGGTGAAGCGCTCGGCATCCATATGACGAAAGCCTGACACATGCGCACGCGTAATGGCATCATACACCACTGACATCGGGATCAGACCTTGTAGTGACTTGGGTAAGCCAAAGCGGATCAGATCGTTATTGAGCGCATCTGTTGGCAGATATTTTGGTGCTGCCAAAGCTAAGATAGGCTTGGCTGCCGCCGCATCAAGGGTGATGTGCGACTGTGAAAAATTCATTTGCATCGGCAGCTGTACCGACTGTTCAGCGGTCGCGGATCGGTAATCGAGCGCCAGTACGCTGTTCATTTGGCGCACAGATGGCTGATGATGGCTTAAGATGGTGATGACGGTATTGTCATATTGATACAGATTTTTGGCGGTCAGCTGCTCGGGGGTTTTTTTGATATGATCAAGCATCGATGACAACATATTGGCATAAATACCGCCCATACCTTCAGGCAGAGGCAGTGAATCGCGCGCATGCTGATCATCATGGCTTTGGTCTGGCTGATCTGAGCTTTTCATTTGTTTGTAGGCATCAAACCAGTCTTTAAAGACACTCATCTTGGCGCTGCCATCGCCTTGAGCATCTTCATACATCGCATAAGTCAGCTGCATCATCAGATCCTCAGCCTCGCGTTTATTGGTCGGTAACTCGATGTCTGACTCCAAAGGATAATGTTCATTGACAGCTGTGGCTTGACAATATGCCGATTGATAATACGCTTCTAGATGGCTTTGTGGATCATTTGAAAGTGTTTTGCCATCATTGGATAGGCGCTGATAGGCTTGGTTTTCGGTGTTGATGCATTGCATGATGGCCAGATGCGTATCCAGCTGCGTCTTGTTATGGCTAAATAAAATCTGCTCATAAGGCTCAAAATAAAAATAGTATTTGACAAATGGCTCATTACAGCTTTTATATTTTTGCCAAGCCATGTCATAAACCTCATAGGCCTCACCGCTTAAGGTTTTGTTTTGGCGGTTGGCTGCCAACACACCGCGCAGATCACTACTAAAAGTCTGCGCGCACTGGCGAATGCTTGTGATATCACCGATTTGATAGCTTTGGGCGTCGCTCTGCAGATCTGCCAACGCTTGATTGGCTTTTTGGATACAGCCATCCATGGTATTTAGTTCGCTTTTGACACTCGTGCTATTGACGGTGGCGGTGGGATTGTCGTTGATGATCTGATCAAGGTTTAAAGATGCAGCAGACAAACAACTGCGCAATGTAAAAAATTCAGAGGCGATCGCTTCTTTATGAGCTTGATACGGCTCATCCATCGCCACTTCTCTAGAGAGTGCATGATCTGGTGTGATGCCTGCGATCTCATCATCGTAGCGCAAATAAGGCAAGCTACCATCTTCTGCCAGATAGCTTTCTGTGGTGCGATACGCATCGCTTTGATAGGTGGCGTTATCGCGATTTGACTTAAATTCAGAAGTTTTGATCGCGGTACTCCATAAGCTGTCACTACCAGCATCGATGCTATCAGCTGTGACATGTGGCAGCGCACGATACTGATAAGTGGACAGCACATAGCGCTCGCTGGTCAGATGCGCTTGCATCGCAGCGACCAAAGCCGTCTTTGCAGTGTATGATGGCGTATTTGGATTATCCGAAAACAGCATCGCAGAGGGCTTAGTGGGTTCGACCAAAGGATACTGAGCACTGCTGCCGCTTTGGCAAGCTTGCAAGATCAGCGCTGCCAATGTTAAGCAGCCAGCTTTGATGAGCGTGCGATGGGTGGCATGTCGGTGTGGGGTGCGCTGTTTCATGGAGATATACCAAGCAATGATTTTATTATTAAAAATGGTTTATAATCTAACACAAATTTTGCATACTTGCAAAGATAAACTACCAAAAGTTAACACAATTCGTCTAAATCCACAGCACTTGGCGATAACCAAAAAAAGCCCTGCGATATGCAGAGCTTTTTTTGGTAGATCATCGATTATTTTTTGAAGTAGGCTTCTAAAACTTCGATGCACTTTTGCGCTTTGACTGGCGTCTGTTCTTTTGAGATGGTCACAGCGCTCAAGGTCAGGCTTGGTAGCTTGTGCGATGGCAAGACTTTAACCAATTTACCAGACTCTAGCAATGCTTTGGCATCGACCTCATTGGTCTTGGTGATGCCATAACCTTCGGCTGCCAAGTTCAAGGCGATGGCGTGATTATTGGTGATCAGACGCGAGTTGATTCGGATGGTCTGCTTGCCATTATTATCACGGAATTCAATGTTCTCGGTTGGCTTTTCGCCGCACAAAATCACCGTCTGTGATGATAATGCTTTTGGATTTTCGACATCACCGTGAGTTTTTAGGTACTCAGGTGAGGCCACCAAAAACTGCTCAACTGATTTTAGAGCGATGCCTTGGCTGTTTTCGCTCAATAACAGCGCCACATCCACGCGATCTTCGATCATATCCAGATTATCGCGCGAGATGATGTTTAATGACAAATTATCATGCTCAACCAACCAATCTGCCAATGCAGGCAGTAGATATGCTTTTGCCAGCTCTGGCATGGTGGCGATGCGCAAGCTGCCTGATAGCTCATCTTTAAGTTGGATGACGCTGTCACGGCCTTGCTCAGCAGCTTTCACCATCTGCGTGGCGGCATTATATAGGCTTTCACCTGCTTCAGTTAGGCTTAATTTGCGTGTTGAGCGATGCAGTAATGAGACGCCCAAATCAGTTTCTAGCGAGCGAATTTGTTGGCTAACAGCACTGGTGGTAATGCCCAATTCTTTGGCAGCACCGCTAAAAGAACCGTGGCGCACTACGCTTGCAAATACCGCCATACCTCGTAAATTATCTAACATATTCACCTCGAATTATTTAAGTTTATTTGTATCCATTAATTAATATAATCTGCATTTATAAAAAAAAGCAGATCATTATATAAAAAATTAGACAGCGATTTCAGAAAAATCGTGACCATTCAGTCATTTATCAATGATTATTAGAAATCAAGATGAACAAATTATAGCTGTTTAGATAATTTTTTCAAGCCAATTTTTAAAAATCATCAATCCCATGCAATTAAAGAGGATTTAACTGATTATCACAAAATTTATGGAATACAACTATAAAGCAAATTTAATCTATTGGCAAGAAATTGTACAGAAAAAATGTATCTCATTGTAATTATTTTTGCATTATTTTAACAGATTGGATATACAGTAAGAATTGCTTAATGTTATTCAGGCGTTGGCAATAATTCTAAACCATCCACAGGCGATGTGACTGTCAAGAAGTTTGGCTAATCAATCGATGGACAGCTTAGCATTGGTGAGTACAGGCGTGCCATCATCGATGATATAGCCCTCATGCCATAATTTTTGGAATACAGGGCTGTTAATCAGCTGATTTTGGGCATCGATGCGCAGCTGCTGTTGGCGCGCTTCGGACAGTTGGCGTGGCACCAAGTCCAATTGATCACTGACGATGGCCTCAGGCGCAACATTCAGCTCTGGATAATGTTCTGTGAATTTTTGCAGTAGGCTATTAAAGCTGGATTTGACTTGAGAGTTTTGTTCAGCGATGTATAACTGGCTTAGCCCCTTAATCTCGCCATGCATCATACTACCAGCCATCAGTGCCAGCTCATCAGGCGAAAAGTGGCCATCGACACGCGCCTGATGCAGCCAATAATCCCATTTGCTCGCATCCCAAGTACCGATGAGTTCGACAGGCGTGGGTTTTAGCCGCTCGATCATCTGCGCTTGGGTCATCAGCGTACCAACTTGTGAATTTGGCGCGGCACTGCTGTCCTTGATCGCGTCATCTGTGGCCTTGGTGTCAGCGGCCAGATCGGCGTCGCTGATGTGATTCCCCTCATCGATGGCCTCGGTAAAATCTGTCTGCGCCATATCCTCGGCTGCGACAACATGCTCGCTCGCCAGTACAGACAAAGATGGCTCAGCCTCGATTTGTTCCAGCTCTTCGTGTAGATTGACCGCCTCAGTATTGACATCGGCTTCATCCAAGCTCTGCTCATCAGTCGATGAATCCACATCCTGAGCATCATTGTCAGTATAGGATAAAGATTCTGCACTGACATTGTCAGCATCATCCATTGATCTCATCAAAGTGTGATCTGTCACATCAATGGTGTCCGTCGCCTGCATCGCCTCAGATGGCTTTAAGGGCGAATGGTGTGGTATGTCAGATGATTCATCGCTCTGAGGTTTGACTTCGCCAAGATCTGCTTGGGCAGTCATATCCTGAGCAGTGTTATCAGATCGATCAGCCACATACTCGTGGTGCTTGGATGTCATTGTGATGACGGTGGTATCATCGCTAGGCTGCTGACTGGCGGCTGGCATGATCACCTCATCGACTGCCAACGGACGAAACGCAAGCAGTCGCAAAATCCCCATCTCAAGCGCCTGCATCGGCGTACTGGCCAGACGAATGCCATCACGGCTTTTGATTAGGATCTCATAGTATAGCTGCAATACATCACCGCTGATCAGTTTGGATAGCTCGAGCAGTGCCGTCTGTTCAGCTTCACTCATATCAAGCGGTGTCTGTGGCA
Source organism: Moraxella sp. RCAD0137 (assembly GCF_002894025.1). Lineage (NCBI taxonomy): Bacteria > Pseudomonadati > Pseudomonadota > Gammaproteobacteria > Moraxellales > Moraxellaceae > Moraxella > Moraxella sp. RCAD0137. The sequence continues at coordinate 40,621 of NZ_LTCC01000001.1, read as the reverse complement.
GAATTTGTAATAATGCCATCTGATGAATACGGTCAATCAGCTCATCAAACACAGATGCAGCATCCACCATCTTTTCACGCATCAAAGCAATCTGCGTACTGACCGCAGATTTATCATCTTGATAAATCGCCGCTATCAAAGCTAGCACATCGGTGCTATTAACCAGCCCAAGCATTTCATTGACCGTGTCGGCTTGGATTGCACCGCCACCAAAAGCAATCGCTTGATCGGTCAGTGACAGTGCATCACGCACCGAACCTTTGGCAGCGCTGGCAAGTTGCCACAGTGCGGATTCACTATACGCCACAGATTCTTGCGACAGCACCTTGGCCAGATGCTCAGCAAGCAATGCTTGAGGCATCGGACGCAGCACAAACTGCAGACAGCGTGAGATGATGGTAATCGGCAGTTTCTGTGGATCGGTGGTGGCAAAGATAAATTTGACATGCTCAGGCGGCTCTTCAAGCGTCTTTAAGAGTGCATTGAACGAGTGCGTCGATAACATATGCACTTCGTCAATCAGATAGACTTTGTAGCGACCTTGTACAGGTGCATAAGGCACATTTTCGAGCAGATCTCTGGTGTCTTCGACCTTGGTGCGGCTGGCAGCATCAATCTCAATCAAGTCCAAAAATCGCCCTGCATCGATTGATTGGCAAGTATCACAGACACCGCACGGCGTACTTGTGATGCCTGTTTCGCAGTTTAGGCATTTGGCGAGAATACGAGCAATGGTCGTCTTGCCCACACCGCGCGTGCCAGTAAACAGATAGGCGTGATGTAGCCTGCCTGTATCGATGGCATTGGCAAGCGCCTGCGACACATGCGCCTGCCCCAATAGTTCGCTAAAATCTTTGGGGCGGTATTTTCTTGCTAGGACTTGATATTGCTCGGTCATGCCAATGCCTTAAATGAATAAACGCACATCATTGCTATATGAAATCTGATGATGCATCTGGGTATATAGGTCTAATTCATGCGATGTCATAATCATGGCGCAACCACGGTCATATATTATCATAATCATAAACCCACTGCGCTTGCTGATTAATATACCCTGTTTTACTGTCTAATTCTACCAAAGCCAGACCTTGAATAAAACCATGATGCACTTCTTGGTACTTTGATTCGATGACTTGCCTAAAATCTTGATCAAGCCAACCGTAACAGCCCTGCTCTTTGATCAAAAACCATCCATTGGCATTCTCAATAATGACTTCATAGTGTATAGGCAATACTATTTGGCCATCAAGGCTTATGATGCCATATCGCAAAGTACATTCTCCAAAGCAGCCCGTATCGCAGCAGCACTCATCAGAGATGCTTTTTGCCACTATCAATCGCTTGCCATCACAGCAAAAATCTACATCTTGATAGGTCATTTCAAGGCAAATTTTACCCGTTTTGTCTATCAAGCCATATAATCCAAAATCAGTAGTGCGAATAACGGCATGGCCATTGATAAAAGGATAGACAAAATGATTGTTAACCGTCAGAACCGTTTCGCCTTGTTGATTGATAAAATAAATCGATTCACTGTCATGAGAGCCAATTCTTGCCCAGCCAGCGTTAAAATCTATCGCAAAGCCATGTACAGCAGGTATGACAACTTGGCCCTTGGTATTTAAATAGCCCCATTTGCCATTATCCTTAAATGCCAATAACCCTTCTGAAGATGTATCAATATATGAATACCTTGAAGATAAAATCTCAGCGCGATCATTAATGATAAAACACTTCTCGTCTTGTCTAACGACAGCCACGCCATCGCTAAACACATCCGCATAATCATAGCAAAAATCAACAACAACACGCCCTGTATCATCAATAAACCCTGCCTTACCATCTAAAAAGCACGGAGCGATACACCCACCATAAAAATTAAATGAGTTGTAGTTGATATCATATATCGGCTCAATGACATACTCATCCAAAGCATTGATCACACCAAATTTTTGATCAAGCTGTACGACATATAAATCATCACGGCCTGTGCCAAGACCATGATGAAAATCGCCATCAAATTTCGGTGATACAATCTCTTCCCCAAGCTGATTGATAAAGCCAACTTTCTGTTGTCGCACAAAGGGAAATAGATATTGGTGGACTTTAGTATCATGCATGAATTTGTGATCACTTTATTTATTTAAAATCTTGCAAACCATAAACACCAAGGGCATATTGATGAACCGCCCAATACGCCCTGATTTGTTTTAGTTATGGCACATTGAGCCAAATCAGACTTTTTGACGCATATGCGGGAACAAAATCACATCACGAATGCTTGGTGCATCAGCAAATAGCATCACCAAGCGGTCAATACCGATGCCTTCACCCGCTGTCGGTGGCAAGCCATACTCCAGTGCTTCGATAAAGTCAGCATCATAATGCATTGCTTCATCATCGCCAGCGTCTTTTTCGGCGACCTGTGCTTGGAAGCGTTCGGCTTGGTCGATTGGGTCATTAAGCTCACTAAAGCCATTGGCAAGCTCACGGCCACCGATAAAGAACTCAAAACGATCCGTGATGTGCGGATTGTGGTCATTACGGCGCGCCAGTGGCGATGTCTCAGCAGGGTATTCGGTGATGAATGTCGGCTGACGCAGCTTTGATTCGACCGTTTCTTCAAAGACGATGGTCTGTAATTTGCCCAAACCAAAGCCTGGCTTGACTTCTTCTTTGAGCACTTCTTTGACAAATTTCGCCAAAAACTCACGGTCATTGACATTGTCAGGCGTAAAGCTAGGATTGTGCTCAAGAATGGCATCGAACATTGAGATTTTCTTAAAAGGCCCTTTGAAGCTGAATACTTCGCCTTGATACGGTACGTCGGTCGTGCCTAGAATATCGATGGCAAGTTTTTCAAGCATATTTTCGGTCAATGCCATCAAATCTTTGTAATCGGCATACGCTTGATAAAACTCAATCATGGTAAATTCAGGATTGTGGCGGGTTGAAACACCTTCGTTACGGAAGTTGCGGTTGATTTCAAAGACTCGCTCAAAGCCCCCGACTACCAAGCGTTTTAGGTATAATTCTGGTGCGATACGCAAAAACAGTGGCATATCCAGTGCATTGTGATGCGTCTCAAATGGGCGCGCTGATGCACCACCTGGGATGACATGCATCATCGGCGTTTCGACTTCCATAAAGCGTTCTTTAGTTAGAAACTCACGAATGCCTGCGACGACTTTTGCACGGATCTCAAAGGTGCGTTTGGTTTCTTCATTGACAATCAAATCTAAATAACGCTGACGGTATTTGACTTCGGTATCAGTCAAGCCGTGGAATTTGTCAGGTAATGGGCGTAGTGATTTGGTCAATAGTTCAAAGTCTTCTAGGTGGATGTACAAATCCCCCTTGCCAGAGCGGCCGATATAGCCCGATGCTGCCACGATATCGCCCAAATCGAGTGATTTGATGGTTTCTAGCGTCTCACTTGGCAAGCCTTTGCGATCGACATACAACTGAATGCGACCGGTCATATCTTGGATGACGATGAATGAGCCACGGTTTAGCATCACACGGCCAGCGACTTTGGCATAGACTTTGTCGCCTGCTTCGATGGTTGCCTTGTCCACGCCATCAAATTGATTTTGTAGGTCTTGGCAATAATCTTCACGCTTAAAGGTGTTTGGATAAGCAGTTTTGCCCTGCTCTGCTGCCTTTTGTTGTAGTGCTTCTAGTTTGGCGTGGCGTTGGGCAATTAGGTCGTTTTCAGAAATGTGTTCGGCTTGTGTTTGCTCAGTCATGATGATCCCAAATTAAGTGTAAAATCAAAAACAAAAGATAGACTATTGTATCAGATTATCCGCCATCAATCATTATTAAATTGACATTAAATTGGCAAATTTTTATCAAAAATGCTTTGATGCAAAAGATTTGGCAAGCATCCAAAAAACTGCTATGATAACCAAAACCCACAACCAAAAAGGAGTTTGTGATGGCGACCAAAACTGTTGGTGTCCCTTATCGTATTTTGCGTGATGATACGCAAGCCATTCTGATTGATGTTCAAGAAAAACTCACCCCGCATATCCATGATCACGAAGCCATCACGGACAAAATGGCGATCCTTATCCAAGGTCTGCAAGCGCTTGGCGTGCCTGTAATGCTAAACGAACAATACAAAAAAGGTCTGGGCGAAACCATTGCCAAATTGACGGATGTGCTGGATGATACGAACAAGCAAAGCTTTGAGAAACTCAGCTTTAGCGTCTGTGACAATCCACCATCTTGGGCGCATATCGTCCGCCAAAACCGCCGTATCGCACTATTATTCGGCATCGAAACCCATGTCTGTGTACTGCAGTCGGCATTGGATTTATTAGATAATGGAATGCAGCCTGTAATCGTCGCTGATGCGGTCGGATCTCGCAATCCTTATGATAAAAAAATCGCCCTACGCCGTATGCGTCGTGCTGGTGCGGTGATTACGACCACCGAAGCGATTTTATTTGAGCTGCTTCGTGGTGCGGATGACCCTGCCTTTAAGACCATTTCAAAATTGGTGAAGTAATTTTAAAATAAAATAGCTTATCGACTGGATAAGCTATTTTATGGTTATCGGCTGATAATGACATCTGAGATTTATGAACGATAATCGGCGTTAATCTTCACATAGTCATAAGACAAATCGCAGGTATAAACGGTATCTGTGGCATCGCCCCGCCCAAGCTCGATGTGTACGGTGATCTCAGGACGCTTCATCACGTCACTGCCACGCGCTTCGGTGTAGCCATCTGCTAATCCACCACGCTCACAGATGGATACTTCATCGAGTGCGACACTGACACGGCTTTGATCAAGTGTCACGCCCGCATAGCCAACCGCTGCTAGGATGCGACCCCAGTTTGGATCAGAGGCAAAAAACGCCGTCTTGACCAATGGCGAATGTGCCACTGCATAAGCGACATCGGCACACTCATTGGTGTCTTTACCGCCAGTGACTTTGACCGTGATGAACTTGGTTGCCCCTTCGCCATCACGCACAATCAGCGTCGCCAAGCGGACAAACACACGCTCAAGTGCAGCATAAAACTCACCAAACTGCGGATGGCTCTCGCCAATCTCACCGGCTGCGCCTGTGGCAATCAGCGTACAGCAGTCATTGGTTGATGTATCGCCATCGATGGTGATGCGGTTGAATGAGGCATTGGTCAGCTTGATGAGCATGGACTGGAGCACAGCTTGATCAATCTTGGCATCAGTCGCCACAAAGCCAAGCATCGTCGCCATATTTGGGCGAATCATCCCTGCACCCTTTGAGATGCCTGTGATGTGATAATCCACGCCATCAATGCTCACCTTCTCACTAGCAATCTTCGGGATGGTATCAGTCGTGCAGATACCATGTGCTGCATCCAGCCAGTTATTTTCGGACAAATCTGCCAAAGCATTATCCAGCCCTGCGATGATTTTGTCGCTAGGTAGAGTCTCACCGATGACACCAGTTGAGTAGGGTAAGATTTGCTCGATGCTCACACCCGCTTTATTTGCCAAGGCATCACAAGTGGCAAGCGCGCGTTCGACACCATCAGCACCTGTTGCGGCGTTGGCATTGCCAGTATTGATGAGTAGATGTGTAGGCACTGTATTTGCAATGTGCTTACGAAGTACTTGCACAGGTGCGGCACAGAATTGATTTTGAGTGGTGACCGCTGCCACGGTTGCCCCTTTTGCAATCTCAAACACCACCAAATCACGGCGATCAGCGTATCGCACGTGCGCCTTGGTCGTGCCGATTTTGACACCAAAAATTGGATAAATCGTCTGCGGAATACTAATATCACCGACTGCCATAACATCACTCCATGTTGCTAAATTACAAAACCGACTGCGATATTTACTGATTATCGCTGATAGTCATCTAAAGATTGTCGTCTAAAATTGGCTGATTTATGATCAATTGAGATAGTCCACTTAACCATCAGTCAATTGACAAACCACCATGACAAAACCCATTACAAATCAAACTTCGCCCAAATCGGTGCATGATCCGATGGCTTGTCCATACCGCGAATATCATAGCTGATGCCAGCATCGATACAGTCGGCTTTTAGTCCATCGGTGCATAATATATGGTCAATACGAAGTCCACGCTTAGGCGTATCCTCAAAGCCACGAGAGCGGTAATCAAACCAACTAAATTCATCAGCAGCATCTGGACGGAATAGGCGATAAGTATCGCTTAGACCCGTCGCCATCAAGGCTTGATACCAATCTCGCTCTTCGGGTAAAAATGAACAAGTCCCCTTGGCAAGCCAGCGTTTGGCATTGACTTCACCGATACCGACATCGATATCCAGTGGCGAGATATTCATATCACCCATGATGACAAGCTCACGCCCATCAGCCATCAGTTCACCGATATAGCGGTTCAAATCTGCATAAAATGCACGCTTCATGGGGAATTTGGTCTCGTGGCTACGGTTTTCGCCTTGGGGAAAATATCCATTAATCACATCCACCACACGACCATCAAAGTCATAGCGTGCATGAATCAGACGACGTTGCGCCTCAGCATCACCAAATGGAAAGCCCTTTTGCACAAAAATCGGTGCCGTCTTTGATACCAGTGCCACACCATAATGCGACTTTTGCCCAAAAAATTCCACATGATAGCCAAGCTCACTTGCCATCTCGAGTGGAAACGCTTCATCATGCACTTTGGTTTCTTGTAATCCGATGATATCTGCGTTCAAGCTTTCTTTGACGGCTTGTAGCTGATGCGGTCTGGCTCGAAGTCCATTGATATTAAAACTGACAAATGTGGTCATCATAAAACGCCTAACAACATAAAATTGCTGACTATTGTAACAATTTTTTGGGATAAATGGCGAAAATTTTTTGTGATGCGATGACTTTGGCATTCATCATCTTACCGTGCTTGGTACTACCACCGAGCCATTAAAAGGTGTACAATAGTAAGCCAATCGATGCGAAGACTTGGCAGATTATCAAGGAATTTATGATGGCTATTTTTCAAAAAAACTACAAGGTCTATATCAATCACACCGACGCAGGCGGGATCGTCTATCATGCCAATCATCTCACTTTTTTTGAAAATTGTCGCCGTGATTGGTTGGCGTCCTTAGGTTATGATGGCTACTTTTTTGATTTATCCGATGATGGCGACAGTACGGCGAATACACATGGTCAAGGCGGTGCGGTGCATTTTGTGGTCAGTGCCGTCGAACTAAAATATATCGCCCCACTATTGGTCGATGATGAGCTGAGCGTTACTATAGATAGTCTGATTATCAAGCCTGCAAGCCTAATCCTATCCCAAAGCATCTATCGACCTGATAGTGATAAGCCTGCCACTACAGGCAGTATCACGCTTGCGTGCGTGCGTAATGATGGCAAGGCAATTCGTCCACACCGTTTGCCTGCATCGTTTGTGCAGACGCTGACTGGCTTGCCATCGGTATAAATACGCTGCACTGATATGTCAACTCACCAATTATTAAATTTTAATAACATATCCATCATAGATGAAGCTGGTCGCACGCTACTGGATGATGTCTCAGGCAGTATCTATGGCGGTGATCGCATCGTTTTGATGGGTGCATCGGGCTCGGGAAAATCACTACTATTATCCGCTTTGGCATCGCAGATACCACTGACACAAGGGCAGATTTGCCTAGCTTATGCCAATCAAATGATGGATATAGCAAGCATACCGCCACCGCACTTGCGACAGCAAATCGCCCTACTGACGCAGACGCCCGTGATGGTCGATGGCACGGTACGGGATAATCTGATGCTGCCGCTTGGCTTTGGGCATCATAAGGCGAAGCAATTTGATGAACAGCGGCACATTGCATGGCTTGCTCGGTTTGGCAAATCGGCGGATTTTATTCATCAGGACATCACCAAGCTATCGGGTGGCGAACGCCAAATCGTGCATTTTTTGCGTACGCTACAGCTTGAGCCTACACTGCTACTGCTCGATGAGCCGACAGCTGCACTTGATACAGTGAGCGCAGGCGTGTTGATGTCGCTTGTGCATGAGTGGCTTGATGAGCATCGTGCTTATATTTGGATCAGTCATCGCACGGATGAAGTGGCGACATTGGGCAATCACCGCTGGCAGATGATGGCAGGACGGCTTGAATGCGTGCCATCTGTTAGCGTGGAGCGTATATGATACTGAATTTGATCGATGTGTTCATCGCATCGCTACTGGTGCTGATAGCGATTGGTATATCAGTTTATCTTAAGCTTGGACTTGCCAAAACCTTGGTCATCGCCAGTATCCGCACGATCGCACAGCTCAGCCTGATTGGGCTAATCCTAGCGTGGGTATTTGCCCGTGAAGCATGGTATGAAGTCTTGACGATATTGTCCATCATGACGCTCATCGCCGCCATCTCAGCCAAGAACCGCATCAAACGCCCCTACCGTGGATTATTGACAGACACTCTGCTCTCCTTGGGCGTGGCAACAGGCGTGGTGACGCTCGTGGCGATGGTGCTGATACTACAGGTGTCGCCATGGTATGCACCTCAGTATATCATTCCGATTTTAGGCTTGATATTGGGTAATTCACTCACCGCCATCTCACTGACCACAGGGCGTCTGATCGATCATCTGCATAGTGAGCAGGCACAGATACGCACCCTGCTATCACTATCAGCCACGCCTTTTGAAGCGTGCCACAGTGCCATCGCCACAGCCATCAGTAGCGGTATGATGCCGACGATTAATTCGATGATGGTGGTGGGTGTGGTGAGCCTACCAGGGATGATGACAGGTCAAATTCTAGCGGGTGCTGATCCGACTCAGGCGGTGCGATATCAGATTATTACCATGTTCTTTATCTGTGCTGGCAGTGCATTATCTTGTACGCTGTCGGCATTGTTTGTGGTTCGGCGGTTTTTTAATTATAGAATGCAGCTTGTGATACCAAAATAAGTCATCGTTAACAATCTTAAGCCATGAGCCATCAGCCAGACCCATCATTAATCACTAAAATCAAACTGTAAAAGAGATCGGCACGCATCGGTCACTTTTTCCATCACCTTAACAGTTGATTACAAAGCATTAACATGATACCATACAGACAGTAAGGTTTTTGTTGTTTTACATTGATTAAGGAGTTTTTATGACCACCACCCCGAAAACCAAAACCACTGCCAGCAGCACAACGACTGCCGCAGCCAAAAAAACAACAGCACCAGCCAAAAAAACCACTGCTTCAACCAGAACACGCGCCACACGCACCCCTAAAACCAAAGTGATGGCCGAGACCGTCAGCCAGTTAGAAGACCTACTGGTGCATGCCTCGCCAGAAGAGTTGGCAGAATTTGGTCAAGCGCTGCAAGAATATCTGCCTGCCGCCCAAATCGCCAGCCAAGTGCGTACCGACAAATCAAAAGACACGCAGCTGTCAGAAAATTGGCGCGAAGGCGGCTATCCTTATAAATACCGCTTAAGCCGCAAAAATTATGAAGCCCAAAAATACAAATTACAAATCGAACTGCTAAAACTTCAACACCACATCAAAGCCACTGGCCAAAAGCTTGTGATCATCTTTGAAGGTCGTGATGCTGCAGGTAAAGGCGGCACCATCAAGCGCTTTATGGAGCATCTTAACCCGCGCGGTGCTCGCGTCGTCGCACTTGAAAAACCGACCGATCAAGAACGCGGTCAGTGGTATTTTCAGCGTTATGTGCAGCACCTGCCGACCGCTGGCGAGATTGTGTTGTTTGACCGCTCATGGTACAACCGTGCCGTGGTTGAGCGCGTGATGGGCTTTTGTACCGATGAAGAATACCGCATCTTCATGCGCCAAGTGCCTGAATTTGAAAAGCATTTGGTTGAATCAGGTATTCATTTGGTGAAATTCTGGTTCTCAGTCAGCCGTGAAGAACAGCGTGCGCGTTTTGCGAGCCGAGAAAATGACCCATTGAAACAGTGGAAATTGTCACCAGTTGATAAAGCTTCACTGAACAAGTGGGATGACTACACCCTTGCCAAAGAAGCAATGTTCTTTAATACTGATACCGCTGAAGCGCCTTGGATCGTCATCAAGTCAGACTGTAAAAAACGCGCTCGTTTGAATGCGATGCGTTATGTGCTAAATAAGCTAGCGTACGAAAACAAAGACTCAGGCCAGATCGGTAACATCGATCCTCTGATCGTCGGCCGCGCTGGTGCATTATACGAGATGGACGAGCGCACAGATTTGGCGGTCTCTTCTGCCAAAGTACTGCGCGAAGTACAAAAATCTGCCAAAGCTGCATCAAAAAACACCAAATCTGACAGCTGATATGCTAAAGTCAATCAAATCGCTCAAGGTTTCTTGGGCGATTTTTTTATCAGTGAATTGGATGGGCAGCCATGAGCAATTAATGATCTGTGTGATCCTTAATAAATTGCCAACCAAAACCAGCTTTGTTACAATAGCTTGGCTATCATTATAATCAAATTTTAATCCGCATCAAAAGATATTGTCATGCCAAAAAACGCCCTGTCAAAACACATTGTCGATCGCGCCTTTACAGCCGCCCAAAACAGTCTAAGTGATGAAAATATTCTAAAAAAACATCAAGCAATCATAGATGAGATCGAACAGGCAGACCAATCCGCCTTTGAGTTATCGAGCGCCTCGCTGGCTGGCACGCATCTGTCGCTGTCAGACTATCTTGCCGCAGTTAAGCTTGTGATTGATGAGACTTTTGATCATGAAGTATGGGTACGCGCTGAGATTCGTGCGATGAATACCAAAGGCGGTCATTATTACTTTGAACTGGCCGAAATGGATGATGAAGAACAAATTTCCGCCAGCTGTCGTGCGACACTGTGGCGGTTTCGTGCCAAGTCCGTGCTTGCCAAATTCACCGCCACCACAGGCCAGAGCCTAAGCGCTGGCGCCAGTGTCTTGGTCAAATGCTCTGCCAGTTTTCATGCGCAGTATGGCTTTAGCCTGAATATCAGTGACATCGATCCCAACTATACATTAGGCGAGTTGGCGGCAGCTTATCACGCAATGAAAAAACGTCTGAGTGATGAAGGATTATTAAGTATAAATAAAAAAATACCAATGCCATTTGATATTCGTGAGGTCATTGTCATCGCCCCAGAAAAAGCCGCTGGCCTCGGCGATTTTCGTGCTGAGGCTGATCGCTTGGCAGCCTCAGGCGCCTGTCATTTTCATTATCATCATGCCACTTTTCAAGGCAATCATGCGCCTGATGAGATACGCCGCGCATTGACTTTGGCGATGGAGAGTTTTATAGGTGCGCACAGAGGGTTGCCTGATCTGGTGGTTATCATTCGTGGTGGTGGTGCCGTTGGCGATTTGGCTTATTTAAATAATTATGAGTTGGCTGCTTTGGTCGCTGAATGCCCTGTGCCTGTATGGGTCGGTGTTGGCCATGAAAAAGACTCAGTGATCCTCGATGAGGTTGCTCATACCAGTTTTGATACGCCCTCAAAAGTCATTCTCGGCATCGAATCACACTTAACGAACATCACGCATCAAGCCAAAGATCTGATGGCAAAGCTGATCAAAAATGCCAGCTCTCGCCTGTCTGCCGCCAGCCAAAATAACCAGCGGCAGCTTGAACGCATCCAACGCAGCAGCACGCATGCCATCGTTTTGGCCAAAAAAGACACTTTATACCAAATCAAACACCTCAAAAGCAGCAGCAAATATCAAAGACAACAACTTAACCAGCAGCTGAGCGCTATGGTGAATCGCATCAAGCAAAGCAGTCTGACGGCCGTGAGTGAGGCCAAAAAAGACAGCCGCCAGCACTTTAAACGCCATCAGTCTGTTTTTCAGCACACCCAAAAGCTCAGACAAGACTGCCGTAATCTACAAAGTCTGATCTTGGTGCAGCATCCCAGACGCACGCTGGAAAAAGGCTTTGCCATCATTCATGACACAAGTCATCAAGCCAAGGTCATCGATCGCGCCCGACAGCTTGGCGTTGGCCAACGGGTAAAAATCAGCTTTCAAGATGGTCATGCCATCGCAGTGATTGACAAAATCACACCCACCGCCAATACACCCAAAACTACCACCGAGGAAACCCTATGACATCTTCGACCAATAGCGCACTGGCAGCAGCACAAGCGCGCCGCACCTGCAAGGCCTATGATGCCACGCGTAACATCGATGAATCCACGCTAAACACATTGCTTGATACGCTGCGTTTGGCACCCTCATCGATCAATATTCAGCCTTGGAAATTTTTGGTTACCGATCAGATGAGTACCAAAAATCTCATCACCAAATCGATGGTTGATGGCGATGCGCATAATGTACCAAAAGTTAACAATACCTCCCACATACTGATCTTATGTACGCGTACAGATCTGGATGATGCGCATTTATCAAAAGTGCTACAGGCTGAAAAAGATGCAGGCCGTTTTGGCAGTGATGCGATCATGCAGGCGCGCTTTGATTTATGTCAATATTACATCTCACAAATGCAGACCAGTCCTGAAAAGCTCTTGGCTTGGTCAGAAAATCAAACCTTTATCGCCTTGGGTCATCTGCTGATGGCGTGTGCGATGATAGGGATCAATGCTACTCCGATCGGTGGCTATGATCAGGCGCTACTTGATGCTGAGCTGGGTTTGGCGGATCAAGGGCTAAAAAGCTCTGTGCTGGTAGCCATCGGATATGCCAGCCACACCGATGCCAATCAGCAGCTGCCAAAGGCGCGCTTGGCATTTGATGAGGTCGTAAGCTTTATTTGATGGCTATCAATTTGATGGCTATAAACAGCTATTGCAATGATGATCAAGCGGTTGATTTTAAGAACAAATCGACCGCTTTAAACTGCTCGGCGGTGGTCTCACAAGCATACATGGCCTCACGAAAGGCATTGGAATTGGCCAGTCCACCCGTGTACCAAGCGATGTGCTTACGGGCAATACGGCAGCCTGAATATTCACCATAAAACCGGTATAGCTCTTCAAGATGACTAAGCACAATCTGGCGCAGTTGTTCAACACTTGGCGGCGATAGCATCTCGCCTGTATTGGCAAAATGCGCAATGTCACGAAACAGCCAAGGTCGCCCTTGTGCTGCTCGTCCGATCATCACCGCATCAGCGCCCGTTTGACGCCAGACATCCAATGCCTTGTTTGGGCTGTCGATATCGCCATTGACGATCACGGGTATTTTTAAGTTATTTTTAACTTCTTTGATCAGCTCATAGCGCGCCTGACCAGTATAAAAATCTTCTCTGGTGCGCCCATGAATGGCAATGGCAGCAACACCAGCCTCTTCAGCGATTTTGGCGATTTGTAAGATGTTTTCTTGACCATTGGCAAAGCCGAGCCGAGTTTTGAGCGTCACTGGCACATCGACGGCATCGACGGCAGTTTCAAGCAGGCGCTTGACCAGATCAGCATCTTGCAGTAAAGCAGATCCTGCCAGTTTTTTGCAGACTTTCTTGGCAGGACAGCCCATGTTGATATCGACAATCTGAGCGCCATTGGCCACTTGAAATCTGGCAGCCTCGGCAAGCTTATCTGGTTCAGCTCCTGCGATTTGCGCTGAGATGGGTGCAATCTCCCCGTCAAAATTGGCACGATACAGCGATTTTTTTCGCGCATACAGTGCCGTATCAGCGATAATCATCTCGCTTACAGCATGGCCTGCGCCAAAAGACTTGCACAGTCTTCTAAATGGGTTATCCGTCACACCTGCCATCGGCGCTACGAACAATCGATTCTTAATCTCTAAGCCCCTGATATACAAGGGCTGTAGCAAAGGATGTTGATTTTCAAGGGGTTTTTGTGTGATCATCATTATTTATAGACTTATAATAAAATTATAAATTTGGCCGTCGATCTGATATTACATTAGCGCTGACTTGATGGCTTTTATGGTTGATAAAGGCGTGCTATTTTGACATCATTTGGGGGCATCTTGCAAGCTTGCAATCAGCGCAAGCCCTGTTTGTCGCATCGTTGGCGTGTTGATGGCTTGCATCAGTGCCGTTTGGCTGCCATAAAGTCGCACTTGCGATTTGGCGCGCGTCACGGCTGTATAAATGAGTTCTTTTGACAATAAGCGCGCGTGATGATCGTCAAACACCATCGCCACCGCCTGCCATTCTGAACCTTGAGATTTATGCACTGTGATGGCATACGCTGTGCTGACCACCATGTCGCTCAACATATCCACCGCGATCGCCTGCTGCTTACCCTCAAAATACACCACCAAGCCCGACGCCGCCCACAAACAGATGCCGACATCCCCATTAAACAAACCAAGTTCATACAAATTTTTGGTGATCATCACCACACGACCATGATACCATGGCGATCTGCTGGGTGGGATTTTTTGAAACCTTTGATGCGCTTGGGTCAGATACGCATTGATCGCCTCATCGCCCAACGCTCCCAAATGTGAGGCGCACAAGATACGATACCGATTAAGTATGCCAAATAAGTCTTGTACCGCTTGGTTGGCGCGCATTTCATCATACTTTTCAAAGGCAAAACGCAGGGTCTGTGTGGCATTAAAATAAGCTTGATAACTGGCTGCCAAGTCTTCATACAGATCACTGATCTGCTGATCGTCGGTGTTGATAAATTCCAATGCCAAATCGGTGTCAATCATTGTTTTGACTTGTGAAAAATCAATTTTGGCGTCATTGGTATTAATGAGCTTCGCCAATCGCCCGACGCCAGAGTGATCAGAGAATCTGCGCGATTCAGTCAAATGCACTCGAAGCGACTGCATCTTGGGGATATGGCACAAGTCCGCCAACACCGCCCCAGCATCCACCGCGGCCAACTGATGCGCATCACCCAATAAAATCACTCGACAACCACTGGCCACCGCAGCAAATAATTGACTGGCAAGCTCTGTTCCTAGCATGGACGCTTCGTCGATGATCAGCACATCAAACGCCAGAGGATTTTGTGCGTGATGTCTTGGCATGCCGCTGCTACCGATGCCAAGCAGACGATGGATGGTCTTGGGCTCGGGCATCTGGATGTTTAGGTCTTTTGGCAGAGCTGCTAACAGCGACTCGCTCATACGCTGAGCTGCTTTGCCCGTCGGCGCTGCCAGCCCCAAGCGTACACTGCCTGCATTATCAAGCTGGCTTAGGGCGATGACAATCTGCGCGACGGTATAGGTTTTGCCAGTGCCTGGGCCACCTGTGATCAGTGCAAAGGCTTGATTTGATATCAGATCAATGGCAGCCACCTGCTTGGGGTTTAGCCCATCAGGTAAAGCACGGATCCCAAGTTTTGCAACCTTAGTCTGACTGATGCGCCTGATGTGTGCCAACAGATTTGCCTCAGCATGATAGGCGCGATTCGTCCACAGATGCAGCGCGCCGCCTTGATTGACATAACAAATCGGTGCTTGGTGATGGCTTGAGTGTGCAGCATTAAGCGGCGATACATTGGCAAAAAACACACTGCCTTGCAACAAATCGATGAACGCATCCAAACTGTCGATTTTGGTAAAAAACAAATGACACATGCGCAGCAAAGTCATGAGCAGTTCGGTGAACATCTCAATCTGCCGAGCTGATATGCCATGATCGATCCATTGTTTGCGATGCAGCATCAAGCGCTCATCGACCAAGCGTTTGAGCGATGCTGGATCATTGGCCTTGGATAATGCATGCAGCTGCATGATGCTTTGAGTGAGTGCTGTGATGCCATTAGTCTGATCAAACAAGGACAGCGTATCAATCGCTGCGCGAACACAGCACTGCTGCCATGCAGACAGCACCGACTCTGGAAAGAGCGCATCAAAAGCTGCGCGATCATCGATAACTAGGACGGTATGGCCGCTTTCAAGCTCAGTTAAAAGCGCGGACTGCAGCAGATGATAGCACTCAGCCTCAGCCACAGTCAAAGAAAAATCTGTCGCCAACACCGCTTTATTGGCATACCATTTGGCATTGTCATTGATGCGATGTGTCACATAACGGGCAATGATGTCTGATGTCATGATATATTACCTAAACTATAAAATCGCATCCAAAGCCAAAATCAGCTCCAAAGACGGCTGCCAAAACAAATGCCCAGTGGTCAGATCATCCGCCTGTAATCCGCGCAAAAACACATATTCCACACCGCCCAAGTACTGCATCTCATTTCCCTGATAGTCATTTAAGCGAATCTTAAGTAGACGATGCAGCGCCACTTGATATAAAGCCGCCTGTAGCCAATACCCAGCCTTATCCATCGCCGCACTCATTGCCTGCTGATGATAGTCATCGGGCTTATCACCAAGATAATTGGATTTATAATCCACCACAAAAAACTTGCCATCAGCCTCATAGACCAAGTCGATCTCACCTCGCAGATAGCGATAGCTGACTTGTTGATAATCATCGAGCAGCACCAAACTTTTATCACTGTGTGCGACAAATGCAGCATTGATCTGATCAATACCAAAATCCACCCCCAAACCCAAGGTAAAACCCAATTCACGAACTTGGGCATCGAAGCCAAGCGTCATCAAACTTTTATTTGAACCTGCAAATTCAGTGCTAATGATCTGATACACCCAGTCCACTAGGGCTGAATGCTCATTTTCTAGCGCTGTCTGGCGGCTCATGGTTGCCGAGTGAATATTGGGCGGTAGATATTTTTCAGGTATGCCAAGTCTTCTGCCTTGGTCAAAGATCACCGCGCTGATCATCGCATCGATCTGTGCTTTTGGCGCGCCCTGCATCTTATCGGTCGGCACAAATTGCAAAACTTTATGCAAAAATTCACCAGCACTGCTGCCTTTGATGAAGTTTGTTGCGATATTTGGCATGCTGATATGCTGATCGATCTGCTGCGCGCTATCATCGCTACTTTTAGCATCGGTAAGTATCGCCAACTGATCGACATCAGCCTCATCCACCGAGGCGATGGCAGTCTTATCCAGCCGCGTGATCATCGCGGTAAAGCTGGTTTTGTATTCACCGACAAAGCGAGTCTTAGGTATCAGATCGTCCCAGTCGGCATAACTGATCGGAACAGATTCAGTGATTTGTTTTTTATAAATTTTATTTAATAATTTGGCATCTGTCATCTCCACCCAACTGACATGATCAACCAAACGATTGGGTAGACTGATCTCAGCTGCATCCGTGGACTCAAACCACTGATAAATGGGCAGCTCTTTGCCAACGCGCCTATCCAAATCACGAGCCACGACATACAGCCGTTCAGAGGCTCTGGTGAGTGCCACATAGCCCAAGCGGCGACTTTCATCGACGATCTCACGGCGATTGAGCGCCAAAAAATGCCCATCGCCCAGCTCAAGATCCGCGCTTAAGCTAAGTCTGCGCTCAAAGTTGTGATCACTGTAGGGCAATATCAACAATCCAGAGTCATAAATTGGCGCATCATCAAGCCCCAACACATAGACGATCGCAAATTCCAATCCTTTGGATTTGTGGATGGTTAATAGATTAATACCGATATCATCAGCCAACTGCGGCCGCTTATTATATTCATCAGCAGGGCTTTGCGACTGCTGATAAAACCACTCAATCAGCCTTAATTCGTGCAAATCCGACTGCTCGCTCACCAGTTCAATCAGTCGCTCCAAATCAGCCAAATATCGCTCACCTTGGCGGGCAGCCATCAGCCAGAGTGATTGCTGATTTTGATTAATGGCATGATTCATCGCCCAAGCCAATGCAGAGGACAGACCTTGTTTTTGCCATTTATCATAAATTTTCTTTAGATAAGTTAAAATATCAGTCTTATAATTTTGATAAATTTCGGCAGAATCGCTGTTGGCTTGATTTGTGTCATCTTCCATACCCAAAGCGATGATTGCCTCATCCAAAGTCAATCCCACCAAGCCCGATACCAATAATCGACCCAGATGCTCGCTGTGATTTGGATGTACCACCGCGGTGATCAGCGCCAACAGATCAGCGGCGGCATCGGTACTAAAGACATTGGTCTGTCGAGGGTTGATGGAGGGAATGCCAAGTTCGGTCAAAGATTGCTGCACCAAAGTGAGCATCTGTGAGTTTCTGGCCAATACTGCAATATCACTGGGCATGATCTTGCGGCCATTGATCTGATGATCGCCTTGCAAAATGGCATTGATATGCCCTGCTAACTGCTTCGCTTGCAGCACTTTTAGCTGATCTTTTGGGAGGTAGTTAAAATGCAGCAGCGTCAGTGCCGTATCACCATAATACTGTGCATAATCATCCTGCGCCCAAACGATGGCGCCATCGCCCTTGACTGCCTCGATGTGCTGATAAAAGATGCCATCGCCCAAATCAGCGTGGCACAAGCCTTGCTCATCCTTGGATGAAAACCAGTCATTGAGCGCATCGATCAAAGCTGCAGACGAACGCCGATTGGTGGTTAGTGATAAGGATTTGTTAATCAATGAGCCATCAATGTTCGCATCTTGGCCATAATGTTTGATGTAATTATAATTTGAAACATCGCCACCGCGGAAGCGATAAATGGCCTGCTTAGGGTCACCCACGAGCAATAAGAACATTTTTTTGGCTTTTGGCTTATCGCCGCCAATTTGCTCAAAGCGCTTTAGCTGCTGGCGATAATCCAGCAGATCATCCAAATACACCAAGCGAATCAATTGCGCTTGTAGGCCGTTGACATCTTGGGATTCATCGATCAGTGCCACAGGATAATGATGCAAGATGTGCTTGGCCAATGCAGGCTGTTGGCAGAGCGCCTGATTTAATCGCACCATTTGTAGCACAAAAGTAGTCGTACCTTGACTCTCTAAGCGCGCTGCAATGTCAGATTTGATGCTACTGATCAGCGTTTGACAAACCCAAGCTTGATAATCAACCATCGCCTGATTGATGGCATCAACCAAATCAGCCAACTCAACCAGCGCATCCAATGGCAAACTGTTAAAATGATCTACATGATCTTGCTGCGGATTTTTATTAAAAATCTGCCAATCATTATCAGCGGTTTTTTGAATGTCTTTGATGAACTTACTCTGTGATGGTGACAAATGCATCACAAAAGACAGCCCATATTGCGCCATCAATGCCATAATCTCTGGCAAATCTGACAGTTGTTTGGCGAAGGCATTTCTGCCGTTGATTTTAATATCGGCGCGGTAATTGGCATCAAAATACGGCTCAAAGCCTGTAAAATCTACCAAAAGCAGCTGTCCAATGCGCCCATGGATCGCACTTACCACATCAAGTCCTACATCCTGAGGCAAAGAGTCAATCGGCGCGGTAAAAAAGTTAATTGCCGTATTAACGACCTTGGTCATCTCATCGACATTACTAAAAAAATTGGGATGAGAATGTTTAAATATAAGATAAAATTCAGGATGTTGATTTTTTAGGGAAACTTCTTGTGATCTTAGTCCATCATGCACCAATGCACGAATGGTGTCAGTGGCATCGTTGTGTATCTGCATGCCAGTTTGATGGCCGATTTGGGCGGCAAATTCTTTGAGCCATTTTTGAGCCAAGCTGTCGAGCGTGCCGACAAATAGCTTATCCAGCGAGGTCAAAAGCACGCCCGTTCGATAGACCGTTTCGTTCAAAAACACCACGCCTTGATCCAGCACAAATTTCAACAGATGCACATTGATGGGATCGTCTGCATCTTGGCCAGCCGCTTTGGCCTCACGCAAGATGTCATCGATGGGCGCATCGGCATCAAACCATGTTGGTCGTGATGACAGCATCGCCTGCAGCCAGCGCATCAATCCATAAAAACTGTGCAGCCGCTGACTGATGCGCTCTTGCATTTCTGCTGCTGCCGCACGCGTAAAGGTGGTGGCGATGATACGCTCAGGCGGATATCTTTTTTCGATCAACAGTCGCAAAATGATGCCTGTAAGCGTCCAAGTCTTGCCCGTGCCTGCCGATGCCTCAATGAGATACGCGCCTTCAAGCGTGCATTCTAAGGCGGCGATTTGGGAATTATCTTGGCTTTTGATTTGAGTGTCGATATCGTGATTGGCTAAAACTGTCATCAGGTTGCGCTCTAAAATTCTGCTTTATTTTAGCAAAATCCACAACAAATTACCGAAAAATTTCATCAATCGGGCGCAGATTTAAGCATTCAAAAACCTGCCGATACGCCGCCGCCTTTTTATCCAAACTTAACGGATAAGCCCGTGATGATGACGGTAAGCGATATAAGGTGATGGACTTTTGACCGATTTTTAAATTCACCGATTGCCCAACTTTTGGTGCTGCGGCAGCATAAGTGTCGCACAAAATTTGCGTGGCTTTTTCGCCTGTGGTGATGATGCTGGTACAATTAGGCAATTTATCCAAAATCCGCTCAATATCCATCGGCGTGATGACTTCTAGAAATTTATCCGAGGCGTTGTTTTGTAGGCGTTTGACTTGATACGCTGTATCGCTGATGGCAATACCTGTATTATTTAAAAACTGCTCAATCTTGTCTTGATAAAAGCTTTTGTCCGCGGTATTGATAAAGTGATCTTTATCATCAAAAAACACCAAACCCATAATCCGCCAAAAGTCATTATTAAAATTGGGGTAATAAAATGGCATTTTCCAGCGTGTTTGTGGTGGTGGAAAACTCCCCAAAATCAGCACTTGGCTATTTGGCGGAGTAAATGGGGCAAATGGGTGGGTTTCGATGGTCATGTTTATAAAATTAGTGGCAAGTTAAATAATGTTTTAAAGTCTATCTCATTGCCAAGGCATTGATCATGCAGCCTACCCTCTGCCGCTCTTTTGACAAAAGTGACATTCTGCAATGGTTTGGTTTGTGAATATGGTAATTGATCTGAATAAAGCACAATCTTACCATCAACCAATTTTTTATTTATACAAAGCTCCCCATCCTCTAAAATATGAAGGGCGTACGCTCTTTTGTCAAGCAAAAATCGGCTAAAAATAATTCCGTCATAAATCCGCACCCAATTACCACCACCTTGATAATAATCCACCAAAGTTATACACCGACCATCATTACATTCATAGTAAGTAGGTCTACTAGTAATCAGCAAAAGTAAAATACCAATTAGCAGTATGGCTGATATAATAAAGATCACTACAGCTTTTAGTGGAAAATTTAATAACCGCATCTGCTATTTAACCATCAATTCCTTAAGCGCAAGCATCGTATCACGCACTTTCATTGCCTCTTCAAATTTTAGCTCTCGGGAGAGTGCTTGCATTTTTTTTTCTAGGCGGGCGATTTCTTTGGCAAGCAGCTTAGGTGAATGCAAAATACTCTCATCAACACCTTGCAGTGCTTCGGACAAAATAATCCGTACCACTTCGGTATTTTCATCTTCACCCGTGTCAATCTTATCGGTGATTTGACGCGTGGCGGATTTTGGGGTGATGCCATGCTCGGTGTTATAGGCGATTTGCTTGGCACGGCGGCGTTCGGTCTCTTCCATCGCACGGTGCATACTTGGGGTAATGCTGTCAGCATAGAGTATCGCCTTGCCATTGACATGGCGAGCAGCACGCCCGATGGTCTGAATCAGCGAACGCTCCGAACGCAAAAAACCTTCCTTATCAGCATCAAAAATCGCCACCAGGCTCACCTCAGGCATATCCAAGCCCTCACGAAGCAGGTTAATCCCCACCAGTACATCATGCACACCTGTGCGTAGCTCGTGGATGATTTTCATCCGCTCCACCGTGTCGATGTCTGAATGCAGATAGGCGACCTTGATGCCGTATTCTTTTAGGTAGCTGGTCAAATCCTCTGCCATGCGTTTGGTCAGTACGGTAATCAGCACGCGCTCATCTACTGCCTTACGCAGGTTAATCTCACCAAGCACATCATCCACCTGCGTCAATACAGGTCGTATCTCCAGCACAGGGTCCACAAGCCCTGTCGGACGCACCACCTGCTCCACCACTTGCTCAGATTTTTCAAGCTCATATTGGGCAGGTGTAGCAGACACATAGATGGTGGATGGAATGATCCGCTCCCATTCCTCAAACTTCATCGGACGGTTATCCATCGCACTGGGCAGACGAAAACCATACTGCACAAGCGTCTCTTTACGGCTTCTATCGCCCTTGTACATCGCCCCAATCTGCGGTACAGTCACATGGCTTTCGTCAATAAACAGTAGTGCATCTGGCGGAATATAGTCAAACAAGGTCGGCGGTGCTTCGCCTGCGGGTCGGCCTGACAGATGGCGAGAATAGTTCTCAATGCCGTTGCAATAGCCCAGCTGCTGAATCATCTCAAGGTCATACTGCGTACGCTCTTTGATACGCTGTGCTTCTATCAGCTTGTCATTGGCACGAAAATAGTCCAATCGCTCAGCAAGCTCAGCTTTGATGGTCTCAGATGCTTCCATCAATTTATCCTTGGGCGTGACATAGTGCGATTTTGGATAAATGGTGATGCGTGGCACAGACTTGATATTTTTGCCCGTCAATGGATCAAACCAAGTGATTTTTTCCACTTCATCATCAAACATGGCAATACGCACCGCCAAAGATTCACTTTCAGCAGGATAAATGTCCAAAGTCTCGCCACGAATGCGATAAGTACCCCGCCCAAAATCCAGCTCATTACGCTCGTATTGCAGCTCAACAAGTCGCTTGATGATGGCATTACGATCCACGCGATCACCCACGACGATGTGCAGTAGCATTTTTAGGTAGCTTTCGGGGTCGCCCAGACCATAAATGGCAGACACCGACGCAATGATAATCGCATCACGCCGCTCAAGCAGTGCTCGTGTGGCGGACAGTCGCATCTGATCAATATGATCATTGATGGCACTGTCTTTTTCGATAAAGGTGTCAGAAGCTGGCACATAGGCTTCAGGCTGATAATAGTCATAATAACTGACAAAATACTCCACGGCATTGTGCGGAAAAAACGCCTTAAACTCGCCATACAGCTGAGCTGCCAAGGTCTTATTATGCGCCATAATAATCGCAGGTCGCCCACACTCGGCAATAACCTTTGCCATCGTGTAGGTCTTGCCAGAGCCTGTCACCCCAAGTAGCAGCTGCCCTGTCATGCCAGAGTTTACGCCCTTGACAAGACTTGCAATGGCAGTCGGCTGATCGCCAGATGGCTCAAATTCTGTCACCATATCAAAGGCACGGCTGCTGATTTGTGTGCCTGAGGCATTGACGCCTGTTAATTGGGCTTCGTCTTGGAGCTGTTTGGCAAGTTGGTTGGTCTGAATGTCTGCTCGAGTGGTTGGTTGTCGCATGATTATTAATACTTTTTTATTGATCGTTGATCAATGTATGGGGATGTGATGATTGATTTTAAAGGTGCGGATTCATCGTTCATAAAAAAAGAGAACGCCCAAGCATTCTCTTTTAGTGTACAGCTAGATTTACCAAATCAAGCGACTGGCGGTATTTTGACTGATAAAGCCATCAGGAATCTGGCCATTGGCTGCCTGCCAACGAGCGAAGGCTCTGCGAGTATTCGCCCCTGCCACGCCATCGACGCCGCCTGTGTCATAGCCCTGCTCAGTTAGCTTACGCTGCAAGGTCTGCACCTGTGTGCGAGATAGCGGCTGTTCATGACGCGGCCATGACTGTACCAGCCCACTGCCGCCAGCGATACGCTTGGCCAATAATGATACGCCAAGTGCATAGCTGGATGAGTTATTATACACGCGGATGACATCGAAGTTTTTGGTCAATAGCAGTGCTGGGCCATTGGCACCTGCAGGCAGCCACAGTTCGGCCTCATGAGCGCCGCCAAAGCTTTCACCACCTACCGCGCTTAAGCCTGCACTTTTCCACGCATCCAAACTGCGCTTGCCAGCATTTAATAGTGCATAATCAAAGCCTGTCGGCAGACGCACTTCATAAAATGGTGCCAAGCCGCGCACCCAGCCTGCATTATGTAAATAACTGGCGGTAGAAGTCAGTGCATCGCTGCGGTTCCAAGGATTTTTGCGGCCATCACCATCACCATCGACGCCCTCAGTCATCCATGTGCCTGGGATAAACTGCGTATGACCCATACCGCCAGCCCACGAACCCTCCAGCTGTGACGCGGTAACATCGCCTCGCTCGATCATGCGCACCATCGCGATCAGCTGGCTTTCAGCGAAGTCGCGGCGACGGCCATCATAAGCTAGACTTGATAAGGCATTCACCAAATCCATGCTGCCCATGCCGCCACCATACGATGACTCCATGCCCCAGATGGCTGTGGTGATTTCTTTTGGCGTGCCGTACATCGACTCAGCAGCACTGAGTGTTGAGAAATTTTCATTCAACTTGGTTTTGCCTTGACTGATGCGCGTCGATGAGGCAGCTGATTCGACATATTCCCACGGCATTTTGGTAAATTCAGCTTGGCTGCGATCCAGGTCGATCACGCGCTGATTAAGCACAGCACCCGCCATCAAATTATTTAAAATAAAGCTATTGACGCCCTGTGCTTGAGCGCGCGCTACAAAGTCAGCTTTCCAAGCACCAAAGTTGGCATATTGGCCTGTCTGCGCAGGCTGACTGCTAACAGGCGCAGATGGCTGCACAACGACAGGTCGTGTGGTCACTGTGGTCTGCACAGATGGCTGTGGCGTGGCTTGTACCACCTTGATCGGCGTGCGCTCAACGCTCGGCTGCGACGCGCAAGCAGCCAACAATAAGGTCAGCACCGATACAGACAGTACAGAACGGGTTGAAGCAATATTTTTCATCATTACCATCCAATTTAAAAAAAATTTGTACGCACTTTAGCAAGAATTGGCCAAAAAGTCGATAACATTTCTGTCAATTTGCTGCCTTTTATCGGCTTTTTTATCAAAATAATCCAAACCCACCAAATTTCAGCCAATTTTTCTTTGATGTTTCAGCCATCAGGGCGTTTTGCAGCTGATTTTCTCATCATGCAAAAGCAGCAATAAATCCAGCGTTTTGATGCCAAGCATGCAAGAATCATAATAAAACACCTGTATAACACATCACAAAAAGTTGCATTTGGCAATAGTTGCTACACAGATCTTTGGTGTAATACGCCCATCACAAATCAGCGATGGATTGTGATATACCAATAAAATTTATTATTCCAACAACATAAGGCATTATTATGAAAATTAAAACGCTACTTACCGCTACCGCACTTTCATTCTGCTCACTTTCAGCGATGGCGACCGTCCCAAGCGTGCAACCTGTGGTAAATCAAGCACAGCCAAATTCGCCAGCTCACGCCCAAACAGCCAATAAAGCTGGCATGCGTCACGATGGTGCATCTCGTGGCCAAAAAGGCATCGAACGCCGTGACTCAACTGCCCAAAAACACGGTCATAAGCAGCAAGATGCCCGCGGCCAAAAACACAGCGATGGCAAAGCGCAGCGCAGCAATGCTCAATCACCTCGACATACTCAAGCCAGACAAGCACGATTTGCAAATACTGACTCAAATCGCCAAGGCCGCTCGCACTTTGTCTGGGTTGAAGATTAATCCAACAGGCGAACGATGTGATCACAATAATGATTTGATCATCATCACAAAAAAGCACCGACACTTAGCATCGGTGCTTTTATTTTAAGTTGATTTATACTGCTGATACACCCGTCATATCAACAGGGGTATCAACTAGGCTGATGCCTTTGTCTTTGGCAGCATCATTGCGTTTATTTTGTAGCTCGGTCAGATAGGCCTCATCGATCTTTCCTGCGATGTATTTACCGTCAAATACCGAGCAGTCAAAGCCATGTACACGACTGTGCTTGGTGTCATTGACCGCTTCAATCAAATCATCCAAATCTTGGAAAATCAAGCGATCAGCACCGATGATCTCACGCACCTCTTCGACACTGCGGCCTGATGAGATCAGCTCGCTGCGCACAGGCATATCGATGCCATAGACATTTGGGTACATCACAGGTGGCGCAGCAGAGGCAAAAAAGACATTCTTGGCGCCGGCATCACGCGCCATCTGGATGATCTCGTGGCAGGTCGTACCACGCACGATGGAGTCATCAACTAGCAGCACATTTTTATTTTTAAACTCAAGCGAAACGGCGTTCAGCTTTTGGCGGACGCTTTTTTTGCGCTGCTGCTGACCTGGCATAATAAAGGTACGGCCAATGTAGCGGTTTTTATTAAAGCCTTCACGATATTTGACATTCAAATGATGCGCCAGCTCGAGTGCCGAGTTACGAGAAGTGTCAGGAATTGGAATCACAACATCGATGCCGTGATCTTCGCCCCACTCACGCAGGATTTGCTCAGCCAGCTTTTCGCCCATACGCATACGCGCTTTATGCACTGAGATGTTATCAATGATCGAGTCAGGACGGGCAAAATACACATACTCAAAAATGCATGGCGTGTATTGACCTTCTTGGATCTCGACGCACTGCTCGGTGTGCAGGTTATGATTGAGATCCACATAAATCGCTTCACCTGGCGCGATGTCACGCACCACCTCAAAGCCCAAGGCCTGTAATGCCACCGACTCTGATGCCACCATGTACTCGACGCCTTTTTCGGTCAAGCGGCGACCATAAATCAGCGGACGAATGCCATTAGGATCGCGAAACGCCACCATGCCATGACCTGTGATGATCGCCACCACGCCATAAGCACCCTCGCAGCGTTTATAGACTTTTTTGAGCGCATCAAAGATGTCTTGTGGCTCAAGTGAAGTCTTGGTGAATTTTTGAAGTTCATGCGCAAAGATATTTAGCAATACTTCAGAATCAGATTGGGTATTGAGATGGCGGCGGTCTTCTTCGTATAGCTCACGCGCTAATTTTTCGGCATTGGTCAAGTTGCCATTATGCGCCAACGCCACACCGTATGGTGAGTTGACATACAAAGGCTGAGCCTCAGCAGTGCTTGAAGTGCCTGCCGTCGGATAGCGGACATGACCGATGCCGCAGTTGCCCACCAGTCGCACCATGTGCTTGTTTAAGAATACATCTCGCACCATGCCATTGTCTTTGCGCAGGTACAGGCGATTGTCTTTTAAGGTGACGATGCCTGCCGCATCTTGACCGCGATGCTGCAACATGGTCAAGCCATCATACAGGATTTGATTGACTGGTTCGTGCGCCATGACGCCAATTACACCACACATAGTTACTCCAAATTATTGGTGAAAAACAAACAATAGAGCGCCGCTGTCAATGGGCGCTGCTTTTGTTATTGATAG
Source organism: Moraxella sp. RCAD0137 (assembly GCF_002894025.1). Lineage (NCBI taxonomy): Bacteria > Pseudomonadati > Pseudomonadota > Gammaproteobacteria > Moraxellales > Moraxellaceae > Moraxella > Moraxella sp. RCAD0137. Next base: position 13,563 of record NZ_LTCC01000001.1, on the reverse strand, counting down.
GGATTTTCCAACTGATTCCAAGTTGTATCAAAGGCCTTTTGTAATAAAGTTTTCGCCATTGGGGCATAAGGCAGCAGGCTTGGGATCAGCACAGAGGATTGGGCTTGTGGCGCTAAGGCCAATAATGGCGTGGCGACACTCAATACGATCAGCACCTTTAAAACACCTGTCGCCGCGCCCAGCACAGCACCAGCAATGCGATCAACAAAACCAAGCTTCAGTGCTTTTAATGAGCGAGCGATCAAGCCTGCTAACATGCCAACCACGACCACCACACACAGCATGATGACGATAAATGCCAAAGCTGTCTGTAAGACCACGCCATCGACCACAGGTGCGAATAATGGCGCCCAGTCAGCAGCAGTCTTAGATGCCACAACCAAAGCCAACAGCCACGAAATCAAAGAGGCAAAACTTTTGATCAAGCCAGCTGAAAAACCGCGCCAGATGCCGATAAATACCACGGCCGTGATGATGATATCAACCCAACTCATGATCAGCCGTGACGATCGCCAGTCAATGCCTGAACACAGTCCATCACCAAGGACGGGCCTTTATAGATCAAGCCAGAGTATAGCTGCACTGCCTTAGCGCCAGCATGGATCTTTTTGACAGCCAATTCACCCGTCTCAATGCCGCCAACACCGATCAGATCCACCTGATGTGCGATACGATCTGCAAACTGCGACAAAATCAGCGTACTTTGATGATTCACTGGACGACCTGACAATCCACCAGCTTCATCGCCATGTCGAAAGCCCTCGACGCCTGTGCGTGATAAAGTGGTATTGGTCGCGATCAAGCCATCAATCTCAAAGTCCAGCACGGTTTGGGCGATCTCATCGATCTGGCTTAGATCCAAATCTGGGGCGATTTTTAAGGCCAGCGGCACATAAAAGCCATAATCGTTTGCCAAGCGGATTTGGCAGTTTTTGATGCCATCGAGCAGCACAGCCAGCGCATCAGCGCTTTGTAGGTCGCGCAGATTTTTGGTATTGGGGCTTGAGATATTGATGGTGATGTAGCTGGCATAAGGATAAACGCGCTCAAGACAATAGATATAGTCATCCAGCGCATTTTCGACAGGTGTGATGGCATTTTTGCCGATATTAATGCCTAGTACGCCTTTATATTTGGCACGCTCGATGTTATCGATCATCTGATCGACACCGTCGTTATTAAAGCCCATACGGTTGATGATGCCGTGCGCTTCTTTGATGCGAAACAGTCGCGGTTTGTCGTTGCCTGCCTGTGGTCTGGGCGTGACGGTACCGATCTCCAAAAAGCCAAAACCAAGCTCCGCTAAGGCATCGATATAGGCGCCATTTTTGTCAAGACCAGCTGCCAGACCAACAGGATTTGGCAATGACACGCCCATGCATTCGGTGGGCAGTGCTTGCTTGGCATAAATAAAGCCCAACAAGTGCGCCTTATTGGCAGCTTCAAGCATCTCGAGCGTCTTTTCGTGCGCTTGCTCAGGATCCATGCTGAACAACAGTGGACGAAGTAACGCATAAGACATAGCAACCCCTTAACCATAATAAAAATAAAATCAGCTAATTATAGCACATTTTGATGGCATAAAAATAAAAATCTACAAAATTTCAGCCATCACGCTGTTAGCACATGTATGATGCAAATTATCACAGACCTTATCTTCATGATTGAGCAGTGTTTTTTTGATATCGATACCGCCTGTATAGCCACCAAGTCCACCATCAGAAGCGATCACACGATGACAAGGGATAATCAGACTGATTGGATTTTTGCCATTGGCATTGGCGCAGGCGCGAAATGCAGTCGGCTTGCCGATTTGTTTGGCAAGTGTTGCATAACTGATGGTCTGCCCATAAGGAATGCTTAATAGTGCTTGCCATACTTGCTGTTGAAATGGCGTACCATGACTCAAATTCAGCGGTACGCCAAAGCTTGTGCGTTTGCCTTCAAAATACTCATCGAGCTCTTGGATGGCTTGCATTAGCACCTGCCCATTGGTCGTCTGTTTATCAAGTGCATCAATCTTTTGGTAATCAAAGTCATCAGCACTCATGCCAAGCAGATTTTCACTTTTTTGGATAAACCAGTCTAGCGCCACAAGCTTGCCATCTTTGGCGATCAGCGTGATGATGGGCAGGTCAAATGGTGGCGTATAATGCGTGATACTAATCATGATATTTCACCCAAAAAAAGACAAGCAAACCAAGGCCTACTTGCCTTATCGGTTATTCATCTTTTTCAAGAAGTGCATCCACAAATTCTTTTGGCTCAAAGGGTTGTAGGTCATCGATGCCCTCGCCCACACCGATAAAACGAATTGGAATGTCGGTATTTTGGGCAATATTAAACACCACGCCACCTTTGGCTGTACCGTCAAGCTTGGTAATGCTGATGCCTGTCAGATTGACGGCTTCGCTAAATACCTGGACTTGATTGATGGCGTTTTGACCTGTACCAGCATCCAGTACAATCATCGTCTCATGCGGTGCGGTTTCGTCGGCCTTTTTCATCACGCGGACGACTTTTTCGAGTTCTGCCATCAGATGCGTCTTATTCTGTAGGCGACCTGCGGTATCAGCGATGAGTACATCAATGCCTTTGGCACGAGCCGACTGCATCGCATCAAAAATCACCGATGCACTGTCTGAACCATGACCCTGTGCCACCACTGGGATATTGTTCCGTTCACCCCAAATCTGTAGCTGTTCGGTCGCAGCAGCACGAAATGTATCGCCAGCTGCGAGCATCACTGATTTGCCCTCACCTTGCAAACGCTTGGCAAGCTTACCGATGGTTGTGGTTTTACCCACGCCATTAACCCCCACCATCAAAATCACATACGGCTTTTTGGCGGTATCAATCTCAAGCGGCTTGACTTTGGGTGCCAAAATGTCGTGTAGTTCAGATTTGAGTGCCTTATACAGCGAATGCGAATAAATCAAATCACCACGGGCGGTCTGCTCGGTAAGATTTTTGATGATGCGATTGGTGGCATTGACGCCGATGTCAGCCACCAAAAGCTGATCTTCGACTTCCTCAAGCAGTTCATCATCAATCTCTTTGCCGCCCACCAAGACATTGACCAAACCTTCGGACAGATTCTTGCTAGACTTGGCAAGTCCTGCTTTCATACGGGCAAACCAGCCGCCTTGTTCGTTTTCGCTCATAAGTTGCCTTTTTTTGATAAATTATAAATAGGATAACTATTTCAATAGATTGCCGTGATTGTAGCACAGTTTGACAAAGATTTCACCCAACAAAAAAAGCTCTGATGACATCAGAGCTTTGATTGGTAAATTTTAGTCGATATGATTGATTTATAAAGACTCACCCAAAATCACACCACCATCATTTTTGGTGATCATCACGGTTGCTGAGCGTGGGATTTTGCCACCTGCGACCGCACCCCATGCCACATCAGGATGATCTTCACCAGGATGCTGAATGTTGATAAACAAAGTCTTTAAGTCTGGCGTCATGGTGATGCCTGTGACTTCACAGCCTTTTGGCCCAACAAAGAATCGCTTGAGCGTATCATCGCTTGCCATCATGCCGACAGGGGTATTTTTGCCTGTGGTGGTGCTGACGATTTTGCCATCGCCGACACGATTTGGTAGTGCTGCCAGTAGCATACAGTTGGTGGTCTTGGTATAAGCACCATCATCGGTCTGAATCCACAGTACGCCGCGTGGATCGAAGTACAGACCATCTGGTGATGACAGATCATTGTCAGCACTTAAGTTTGACAAGTTCTGCTCGGTCAAGTCATTTGGCGCGGCAAACAGATACACATCCCAATTAAAGCGAGTGGCGGTGTGATCGCCGTTTTGTTCATGCCAGCGGATGATATGCCCATGCTGATTGCCCTTGTCATTATAGCTTCGTGGGTTGGCGGCATCGGTGGCATCGACGCTGCGTTTTGAGTTGTTGGTCAAGGTGACATACACCTCGCCTGTGATCGGGCTGACCGATACCCATTCAGGGCGATCCATCTTGGTTGCACCGAGCGCATCAGCGGCTAGGCGGGCATGGATGACGATGTCGGCTTGGTCTTTAAAATTATAGTCCTTGTGCTTGACCGTATCCATCGCCAAACGCTTCCACTCGCCTGTGCCATCAGCATTGAACACTGCCACATACAGCGTGCCTTCGTTCATGTATTTATCGCCTGCTTTTAGACCTTTGCCGATATCTTTTGGCGACCACAGTGCCTTTGAGACGAATTTATAAATATACTCACCACGGGCATCATCCCCCATATAAAATACTACAGGCTTGCCTGCGACAGGTGGTGCAAAGGCGCAGTTTTCGTGAGCAAAACGACCTAAGCTTGTGCGTTTGACAGCTTTAGCTTGTGGGTTGAATGGGTCAATCTCAACGATATAACCAAAGGCATTAAAGGCATTGCGATAGTCATCGTGCGCTGATTTGCCACGAGCACTGATGTCCCAGCGGCTAAATTCATCCGCCACGACGCCCTCTTTATCATCAGCGGTATGCCACAGATAGCCACCGCCTGTGCTGTTTTCTTTTAGGCCATAGCGAGCCAGTGCGATATCAGCTTGATTGCCAATGATGGCTTTGTCTTCACCACGAGCAAAGACATTCAAAAAATTCTCTTCGGTGGTCAAAAAAGTCCCCCAAGGCGACATCCCTGCACCGCATTGGTTGTTAATACCCCAAATGGTTTTGCCCTTTTTGTCATACTTAGTTTGTAGCTGTTCATTGCCACTTGCTACGCCTGCCAAAGTCACTGCTGAATTACTGGTGTGGCGTTTATTAAAGCGAGAATTTTTCACCAACTCAAATTGACCATTAGTCTTTCGGACTAGTTCCACCACAGACACGCCATGAGCGTGAGCATCGCGACGCACATCCATAGCAAGGCGTTTTTTGCGATAAATTGGTGCGGCATTGGCATCCTCCTGTGTGTACATCCCCATCGGATGTAGGTTGTCATTGGTGTATTCATGATTGATGGCGAGCAGACCACGATTGGACTGATTGGCATCATATTTGCCACCCGTCATACCAAAAAAGTGCATCCCGTCGTGGTTATCGCCCATGCGATACATAAATGACTCGCCTGAATGCTGACGGTCATCACGAAACGCCTCAATGCCATCGACAAGCGGCTCACCTAGGTGCAAAAATGCCTTGGCGGTATAGCCTTCAGCAACCATCATCTCATTGCCCGTATAATGCGGTACGGCTTTGAATTTTAGGCTGGTTGGGCGAGCAAGATTGGTGGTAGCGTTCGCAAATGCTGTATTACCAAGTAGTGGCAATGAGCCGAACATCGCCGCTGCGGTCAAGCCTGCCCCGCCTTTTAGCACGGTGCGACGAGAGACCGCCTTATCCAAAATGTCGCTAAAAACTGGGTTTTGGCTTGGGTTTGAATCTTCAATATAATCATGCGGATGCATCATGGTTATTTTCCTTGTGCTGGCTCAGCAAAAGCTGGCTTGGTGTGATTTGATGGGCATTGTATCAACGACGCATGACAAAAAAGTGACCAATACATGACAGCTTGATGACATTTTTAATGACCAAATAATCACATCGCTTGGCAGTATGCCTTGCAAGTTAGCAACATCAACCAAGTTTTGCCAACTGTAGTACTAATGCAACTTTGATAAATGTAGGCTGTGTTTTTTCACAAAATTCTTTATAATACCCAACAATGCTCAATAACCTCTCTTGTCATCAAGCATCTTCATTAAATAAATAAAGGAAAGTTATGAAATTAAGCCCCTTGGCGCTTAGCCTTATCGCCGCGATTTCTGTCAGCGCCTGCCACAGCGTGCCAAATCACAGCGCACCAACAGTTGATGATCGCCCCACCAAACCAATCCATCAACCAAGCCAGCATCTAATCACTCATACCTTGGACAATGGGCTAACAGTCATCATCAAACCCGATACGCGCGCGCCGATCGTGATGACGCAGATCTGGTATGATGTCGGCAGTAGTGATGAGCCTGTGGGCAAAGGCGGTATGTCGCATTTTTTGGAACACATGATGTTCAAGGACGCCAAAGGGATCAGCAGTCATGATTATCAGCGATTGATTAGTCATTTTGGTGGGGATATTAATGCCTTTACTAGCAGCGAATACACGGCCTATTATGAAAGTCTGCCTGCCAATCAGTATCCTTTGGCCTTACAAATTGAAGCCAATCGCATGACCAATCTCATCTTAACGCCTGAGGAAGTCGCCACCGAAAAAGAAGTCATCAAAGAAGAGCGCCGACTGCGTACTGATGACAATCCGATGGCTAAGGCCTATGAAGAATTTTTGGCGGCGGCATTGCCAGATTCGCCTTTGGGTCGGCCTGTGATCGGCAGTATGGCAGACATCGATGGTTTAAGCTTGAATGATTTGCAGGCGTGGTATGATAAGTGGTATGCGCCCAATAATGCCACTTTGGTCATGGTCGGTGACATTGATGCCGATGAGGCGATGATTTGGGTTGAAAAGTACTTTGGCCACCTAAAGCCCGCCAGCCTCCCCAAGCGCACTCGCCCCACTCACGCGACCCACCGAGGCTATCAGCAGCTGACCAGCCATCAATCAGTTCAGGTGCCTAGCCTGATCATGGGCTTTAATGTACCAACGCTTGGTAGTGGCGATGCCAAACAGGCGCATGCTTTATCCTTATTGGCAGACATTGCCGATGGCGGACTGTCGGCACGCTTTGAACATCGACTGATCCGACAGATGCAGCTATTAAATAGCGTCAGCATCAGCTATGATATGCTCTCAAAAGGCGATGGCTTATTTATGATCAGCGCCACACCCCGAGACGGCGTGACCTTGGCTGATGCCGAAGCCGCCATCATGACGGTGCTGTCAGAGATTTATGAAGGTCAGATCAGCGATCAGGAACTGGCGCGCGCCCGAACAGGCTTATTATCTTCATTAACTTTTGCTGCTGATAGCGTCGATAACCAAGCCATCACTTTGGGGTCGCTGGCCAGTTTGGGCTTGCCGCTAGATACCTTGGATCGCTTGCCAAAAGACTTGGATGCCATCAAAAAATCCGACATTCAAACCACAGGCAAAGCCTATTTGACCCAAGATAACCTGACCACCATGTATGTACTGCCCAAAGCAGCACCATAAGACACCACAGCCAGCCATGTTATTGATAAAGAAACTTATGACAACACCTGCCCACACCCCAAAGCGTTTTATGCTATCTGCGCTATTTGCAGCCATCACTTTGTTGACAGTCCAAGCCCATGCCGCAAGCACACTGCCCACGCCTGTGCTTGCCGCCGACAGCATCATCGACAGTATCGATCGGCTAGGTCAGCTGACCATTGAGGTGCCAGCCACCCAATATTTTGAGACTGATCATGGTGTGCAAGTGGCGTTCACGCCATTAACCGAGCTGCCGATCATCGATGTCAGTTTGCATTTTGCGACCGATGCTGCGACCGATGGTTTGCCTGCTGGCACCGCCAACATGGTCGCTACCATGCTCACTCAAGGCAGTGGATCACTGTCTGAAGATGCCTTTATCGAGGCCAGTGAGTCGCTTGGCATTGCACTATCTGCCAATGCCAGCAAAGATGGCCTGAGCCTCTCGATGCGCAGCTTATCCGATGCCGCCATAATCAATCAAGCCTCAGATCTGATGGCAATGGCCGTGAACCATCCCCGCTTCGATGCAGCGATCTTAAAACGCAATCAAGATCGACTAAGCCTAAGCCTGCGCCAGCAGCAGCAAAATCCTGCTTATGTTGCCGCCCAAGCCTTCACTCAAGCCGTTTATGAGGGTCATCACTACGCCCATGCGATCAGCGGTAATGAATCAAGCCTAAAAAGCATCACCACCGATGACCTTAAGCGCTTTACCGATTTGTATCTGCGCGCGCCTAATGCCACGCTTATCCTCACAGGAAATTTGAGTCTTGATGAGGCAAAGAAGCTTGCTCACCGTCTCACACAAGATTTGCCCAATCAAGGCACAAAACCAGTCAGCACAGCGATGCATAAAAAGCATCAGCCGCGCCATATTCACATCGATCATGACAGCAGCCAGACCCAAATCATCATCGGCCATCTGACAGGCGCCCAAAAGATCGATGCCGCCAGTCGTCAGCACAGCAGTGATTTTGCTTTGGGTAATGAGGTTTTGGCTGGTGGGGATTTTAATGCCAGACTGATGAAGACGATTCGCGAACAAAAAGGTTATACCTACGGCATCTATGGCAATCTTGAGCAGCTAAAAGCAGCGGGCAGCTATGCGGTTCGTTTTTCGACCGATGGCCATTTGGCAGCAGAGGCGATCACCCAGACGCTACAAATAATCAGCGCTACGCTCGATCAAGGCATCAGCGAAGATGAGCTGGCTTTGGTGCGATTTGGCAATCAAAACGGCTTTGGCCAAACCTTTTCAAGTAATGCCAGCATCCATCGCACCATCAGCGCGTTGACGGTAGCAGGTTTTCCAAAGGATCATCTACAAACTCGGCCACAAAGACTGGATCGCGCGACCTTGGACAGCGTCAATCTCGCCCTAAAAAACACCATCACGCCCGATCAGTTCATCATCGTCACTGTCGGCAAAATCAAACCCGATCTTAGCCACTTATTTAAATAATGGAATCACTGATCAAGCTTGATGCGATGGTATCTATACGATGCCATCGTTTTTTGTGCTTGGCCTCAGCGTGCATCACGGCGTTTACGACGCTTTTGTAGCAGCTTTAGGCGGGTCAAACGCTCAATTTGTTGATAAATTTTACCCATTTGATTATAAAACAGTGCTGCTACCAAAATCACCATGATCGGTAATAGCATCGATAAATACCCCACTTGCATGTATAGCAGCACCGCAACGATGCCCCCAATAAAAAACGCCCACCACAGCCCACTGTGCAAAATGATTCTTTTGATATTCACCCGACGACCGACCAGCCAGTTACCCACCGCTGACCCCAAGTCCGAGGTAATGCCTGTCAAATGCGTGGTGCGAATGACCGTGCCATGATAAGTAGCAACCATCGAGTTTTGTAGGCCACAGGCCATGGCAATCAGCATCTGCCCAATAAAATGATGTTCATCCAGATACATCCACAGGCTTGCCGACAGCAGCAGCACCTCCAAGAGCATCGCATAGCCATAATGGCGGCCAATGTTCAGCTCACTTGAGCCGATGATCGCCCCGCTCAATACCGAACCGAGCCAAAACGACCCGATTGTAATCAACAGCAGCTGAAAATTCAGCCAGTCGCCTGCCATCATCGAGACGACAAATAAACTGACATTGCCCGTCACATGCGAGGCAGAAATGTGCGTGATGCCCATTAATGCCGTAGTGTTTAATATCCCAGCACAAAAAGCCAGCACCACCGCACCGATCAGCACCCAAGTTGGGATATTCTCACCCATGATTTTCATCGATTGCCTGCCTTATTTTCACTTGGCCAAGCTATTATTATAACATGAAGTTACAATACGGCAATAATTCCGAGCGCAGGTGATCTTATCTGTGATTGGGTGGAGTGATCTTAACAATAGATAAAAATTAGTTTGGTAGAATATTAATTAAAATTAACTGATGACGCATCAAAGCAGGATAAAATCGCTTGATTTGTCTAATAAAATATCCATTTCATAAAAGCGTCAATGATTTAGCAATTAAACTGATTTTATTATCATAAATTATCATCAAAACATCCAAAATACAGCCAAAATTTAGCTTGGTTTCTTATGTCTTCTGATATATAATTGCTATTTGTTGTATTTATGTTGTTCTTAGCCTAAGTGAGTTGTATCATGTTTCAATTTACCCAACCCCAAACCCCACTTCGTGACGCCATCACTGGTGCTTATCGTTTGGATGAAGTAACCGCCGTTTCTAATCTGTTAGCGACACTAAACTTTGATAACGCCCAAAAAGAGCAAATTAACGCTTTGGCGCGTCGTCTGATCACTCAAGTGCGCGCCGATCGCAGCAAATCTTCTGGCGTCGATGCATTGATGCAAGAATTTTCACTATCAAGCGAAGAAGGTGTGGCACTGATGTGTTTGGCTGAGTCGCTACTGCGTATCCCAGATACCGCCACGCGCGACCGACTGATCCAAGACAAGCTGTCTGATGGCGACTGGAAAAGCCATGTGGGTAATAGCCCATCGATGTTCGTCAATGCAGCAGCGTGGGGCTTGGTGCTGACAGGTAAACTGACTCAGCCAACCACAGGTGGTCTGGGTTCGGCACTGACACGCGTCCTACAAAAAGGTGGTGCGCCATTCATCCGCGCTGGTGTCAATCACGCGATGAAAATCCTAGGCAAGCAATTCGTCACAGGCCAGACCATCGAAGAGGCTCTGTCAAATGGTAAAGAGCGCGAAAAATTAGGCTATCGTTTCAGCTTTGACATGCTGGGTGAAGCGGCGATGACTGCCGAAGATGCCGACCGCTACTATCAAGATTATGTCACCGCCATTCACGCCATCGGCAAAGATGCCAAAGGCCGCGGTGTTTATGATGGCAATGGCATTTCAGTCAAACTATCAGCCATTCACCCACGCTATTTCCGCGCGCAGCATGAGCGTGTGATGACTGAGCTTCTGCCACGACTAAAAGCCCTTTTCGTTTTGGCCAAAGAATATGACATCGGTCTAAACATTGATGCTGAAGAAGCTAACCGCCTTGAGCTGTCATTGGATCTGATGGAAAAACTGGTCAGCGATCCAGACCTTCAGGGTTTTAACGGCATCGGCTTTGTGGTTCAAGCCTACCAAAAACGCTGCCCATATGTCATCGATTTTCTGATCGATTTGGCGCGTCGCAATAATCAGCGCTTGATGATTCGCTTGGTAAAAGGCGCTTATTGGGACAGCGAAATCAAATGGGCGCAAGTCGACGGCTTGGATGGCTACCCTGTATATACTCGTAAAGTACATACCGATGTGTCATATTTGGCCTGCGCTCAAAAACTGCTGGCCGCTCAAGATGCGATCTTCCCACAATTTGCCACCCATAACGCCCAAAGTCTGGCCACCATCTATGAGATGGGCAAAGACAAAGATTTTGAATTCCAATGCCTGCATGGCATGGGTGAAACCCTATACGATCAAGTTGTCGGCGAAAAGAATCTGGGCCGTCGCGTACGCATCTATGCCCCTGTCGGTACTCACAAGACTTTGTTGGCATATCTGGTGCGTCGCCTACTTGAAAATGGCGCCAACTCATCATTCGTCAACCGCATCGTCGATGAAGATGTCAGCATTGATGAGCTGATCGAATCACCGATTGATATCGTCAATGCCACCGGCATCTCGCCAAACCCATTGACGCCACCACCGCGTCGCATTTATGGCGAGCGTGATAACTCATTTGGCTTGGATTTGAGTAACGAACATGTCCTTGCCAAACTACAAGACAATATGCAGGCAGCTTGTGATATCGCCTTTGAGGTAAGCTCTTTGACAGCTGGCACTGTCGCGCATCAGCCAGCCCACGCTGTCTTAAACCCAGCAGATCATCGCGATGTCGTCGGTCAAGTATCGTTCATCGATGCCAACAGCATCCGCGATGTGATCAGTGTATCGCTGAATGCTCAGCATGCATGGCGTACCGTGTCACCTGCACAGCGCGCTGCGATGTTGCGCCGCTTTGCCGATTTGATGGAAGAGCCTGCACGCATGTCACTACTGATGATGGTGGCTGTTCGTGAAGCTGGTAAAACGCTACTGAACGCCATCGCCGAAGTCCGTGAAGCCATCGATTTTTGCCGTTATTATGCTGATGAAACAGAGCGCCTAAACCTATCAAATCCTGTGGGTACTGTGGTTGCGATCAGCCCTTGGAACTTCCCACTGGCGATCTTTGTTGGTGAGGTGGTATCAGCTTTGGCGGCTGGCAACACCGTGGTCGCAAAACCAGCCGAACAAACCAGCCTAATCGCGCATTTGGCGGTATCTTGGCTGCACGAATCTGGCGTCCCAACCGATGTGCTTCAGTTGGTGCTAGGTGCAGGCGATGTGGGTGCAGCACTGACCTCTGATGAGCGCATTGATGGCGTGATCTTCACAGGTTCTACCGATGTCGCTAAGCGCATCAACAAGCTACTGGCTGCTCGCACCGATAATCCAGTATTGATCGCTGAGACTGGCGGTATGAATGCCATGATTGTGGACAGCACCGCACTACCTGAGCAGGTATGTACCGATGTACTGGCCTCAGCATTTGACTCAGCAGGTCAGCGCTGTTCAGCCCTACGCATCCTATGTGTTCAAGAAGACATCGCCGATCACATGGTCGAGATGATCAAAGGCGCAATGGATGAGTTGGTGGTCAATAACCCTGCGGCACTCTCTACCGATGTGGGTCCTGTCATCGATGCTGAAGCCCAAGAAAACTTGCTCAATCACATCAATAACCTGAAACAAATCGCACCATATCATGAAGTCGCGATTCGTTCAGATGCCCCAAATTCTACTTTTGTTGCGCCGATCATGTTTGAACTAAAAGATCTGTCACAACTGAAAAAAGAAGTATTTGGCCCTGTACTGCATGTGGTGCGTTTTGCCGCTCATGAGTTGGATGATTTGATCGATAATATCAACAAAAAAGGCTACGCGTTAACACACGGTATTCACAGCCGTATCGATAGCACCATCGAACACATCACCGACCGCATCGAAGCTGGTAACGTCTATATTAACCGCAACATCGTGGGTGCTGTCGTTGGCGTACAGCCTTTTGGTGGTCATGCGATGAGTGGTACTGGCCCGAAAGCTGGTGGTCCATTCTATCTACAGCGCCTAAGCAATCTTCAGCAATGGGATACGCCTGCGGTTGATCAAGCTGCACTGATTCATGAATCAAATCTTGCCAAAGTGCGCGCTGTCGCTGCCAAGCTTTCTTTGAGCAGCGAAGAGCAATCTTTAGTTGAGACAGCTGCTGACAATGCGATTCGTTCATCATTGAACCATGCCAGCACCGAATTGGCAGGCCCAACTGGTGAAACCAATACCCTATCTTGGCACGCACCAAAAGCTGTCACCATCTACGGTGGCGACAAAGCACAAACCTTGGCGGCACTGGCAGCATTGGCGGTCAATGGCACCAAAGCTTATGTCAATCCAGCCCATGCACTGGCTGATCATGCTGATGCGCTTGACGGTATCTTGGTGGTGGCTGAGCAGCCTGCCGCTGATGTCAATGATATCGTGGTTGCGCTGTCTGCCATGCCAGCAAGCGAACAAGTGCGATTAGCGGAGCTTGACGGCAGCATTCGCCGTGTGATCGATGCGACCAATGGTCTTGATGTCACACGCCTATATCACGAAGTCAGCCAAAGCTACAACACCACCGCCGCTGGTGGTAACGCAAGCTTGATGGCCTCAGCCTAAGATATAAGCCAACAAAAATGCACCCTATTGATATGGGGTGCATTTTTGTATTGTTGCTTCTTAAAATACTGGTGGTGTTTCAAAAAGTATGCTGACATTAAATGAAGCCATTATTGATGTAAAAAAAGGTTAAGTCGAAAGCTTTAAAATGGTTTTCAATCTTTTTTGAAAAATTACAACTCCTTCTAAAA